>JBBSKB010000039.1:0-28523 GCA_038256725.1 Mycobacteriales bacterium
CGCACGCCAGGCTCCTGAGCAGCAGAAGTCCGGCGACGCGCTCGATTCAGCTCGCGTAGCCGTCGGCCTCGGTGGGCCACTCGACCGGCGGCAGACCGGCGAGCGCCGCGAGCCGGTCCACGGTCAGCTCGACCGCCTCGTCGGTGGGCGGCACCCCGCTGGGCGAGGCGAGCAGCGGCTGCACCTCGGCCGGGTCGAGCTCGGCGCCGGTCGCCTCCGTCGCCCAGACGGCGAAGCCCGCGGCCTCGGCGTCGACGTCGACCGGGTCCGAGGCGTCGACCTCGTCGAAGTAGAACCGCGGCTCGTAGCCGAGGAAGAAGCGACCGCCGCTGGCGTCCGCGCGGCGGTGGTCGACCGTGGCGACCCGGCTGTCGTGCACGTCGACCAGCAGGAACGGGACCGCCGTCGGCGCGCCGCGGGTCCACCGGCCGTCGCTGTAGACGAACTTCCCGAAGAGCCCCACGGGCCGAGGCTAGCGACGCACCGGCGGTCAGCCGGTCAGGCCGCCGGGAAGGTTGACGACGATCGCCTCCTGGCTGCTGCGGGCGATCACGACGACGGCCTCCTCGGCGCCGGGGTTCTCCTCGCGGTGCGGCGTGAACGGGGGGACGAAGACGTAGTCGCCCGGTTCCGGCGTCAGCCGCACCTCCTCGCCGTCACGGGCGAAGACGAACGCCGGGTGCCCGGAGACGACGTAGATCGCGGTCTCGGAGTCGCCGTGGTGGTGATCGCCCGACGAGGCGCCCGCGCCGACCGTCGTCCGGCCCATCCAGAGCCGCTCCGAGCCGACGGTGGACGACGAGATCGCCTCGCTGCGGCTCATCCCCGGCGTCTGGCCGGTGTCGCCGGACAGCTCGTCGGCCGCGACGTGCCGCAGCGGGCGGTGCCAGTCGTCGTGCTGCTCGCTCATGGTGCTCTCCGGGTCGTGTCGGGCTGTCAGCGCGGGGTGATCGAGAGGGTGAGCCGGGCGCGGCCCTCCTCCGAGCGCGCGGTCGCCAGACGCTCGGTCGAGGGCGTGCCGTACTCGGTCGTCCGCTGGCGGGCCGGCCGGCCGATCGCGGCGGCCATGGCCTCGAGCTCCGCGATGGTCTTCAGCGAGCCGTTCTCGCTGCCGGCCATCCGGCTGATCGTCTCCTCCATGAGCGTGCCGCCCAGGTCGTTGGCGCCGCCCTGCAGCACCGCCTTGGTGCCGGCGTCGGCGAGCTTGACCCACGAGGTCTGGATGTTGGGGATCCGGCCGTGCAGCATCAGCCGGGCGACGGCGTGGATCGCCCGGTTCTCCCGCACGGTCGGGCCCGGGCGGGCGACGCCGGCGAGGTAGATCGGCGAGTTGTGGTGCACGAAGGGCAGCAGCACGAACTCGCTGAACCCGCCGGTGCGGTCCTGCAGGCCGCTGAGCGTGCGAAGGTGGCCGACCCAGTGCGCCGGGGTGTCGACGTGGCCGTACATCATCGTCGACGTCGTCGGCAGGCCCACCTCGTGCGCGGTGCCGATGATCTCCAGCCAGGCCGCCGTCGGCAGCTTGCCCTTGGTCAGCACCCAGCGGACGTCGTCGTCGAGGATCTCCGCCGCGGTGCCCGGGATCGAGTCGAGACCGGCCTCCTTGAGGCCGAGGAGGAACTCCCGGAACGACAGCCCGGTGCGGGCAGCACCGTTCACGATCTCCATGGGGCTGAACGCGTGCAGGTGGATGCCCGGCTGGCGCTTCTTCACCTCGCGAGCCAGGTCGAAGTAGGCGGTGCCGGGCAGGTCGGGGTGGATGCCCCCCTGCATGCAGATCTCGGTCGCGCCGGCCGCCCAGGCCTCGTCGACGCGGTCGCCGACCTGCTCCATCGAGAGCGTGAAGGCGTCTGCGTCGGTGCGCCGCTGGGCGAAGGCGCAGAACCGGCAGCCGGTGTAGCAGACGTTGGTGAAGTTGATGTTCCGGTTCACGACGTAGGTGACGTCGTCGCCGTTGACGTCCCTGCGGACGGCATCGGCGAGCGCGCAGAGCGCCTCGAGGTCCGCGCCGTCAGCGCCCAGCAGCGCGAGGTACTCGGCGTCGGAGAGCCCGGCCGGGTCGGCCTCGGCGTGTGCCAGCGCCGCGTGCACCTGGGCGTCGCCGACGGTCAGCGCGGTCGAGGAGCCGTCGCGGGCGCTCTCGGTGCGGTCGCGCAGCTCGGACCAGTCGCCGTAGACGGCGTCGAAGTCGCTCCGTCGGTCGCTCGTCCGTCCGGTGGTGTCGACCTCCACGTGCAGGTCGACCCGGCCGGAGGACGTCCACGCCTCGTCGGGCTCCTGCCACGGCAGACCGACCGGCAGCCGACCTTCGACGGCCAGCCCGTCGGGGCCGGCCAACGCGTCGACGTGCGGGCGGACCCGAGGGTCCAGCCAGGGCTCGGGCTGCCGCACGTACGGCGGCTGGGCGGCCAGCCGCTCGCGCAGCTCGAAACCGGCCTCGGCGCTCAGCGCGGCCAGCTTCTCGATGTTGGGCCAGGGCCGTTCGGGGTTGACGTGGTCGGGTGTCAGGGGGGAGACGCCGCCCCAGTCGTCGACGCCGGCCCGCAGCAGCAGCCCGAGCTCGCCTGCGTCCGACAGGTTCGGCGGCGCCTGCACCCGCGCCTTGGGGCCCAGCAGCAGCCGGGTGACGGCGACGGCGGCGACGTACTCCTGCAGCTCCAGGTCGTCGTGGGCCTGCATCGCGGTGCGCGGCTTGGCGCGGAAGTTCTGGACGATCGTCTCCTGCACGTGCCCGTGCCGCTGCGCCGACGCCTTGATCGCCAGGATCGCGTCGACCCGCTCGGCGTAGTCCTCGCCGATGCCCAGCAGCACCCCGGTGGTGAACGGGACGGCGGAGCGCCCGGCGTCCTCGAGCACCCGCAGCCGCAGTGCGGGCTCCTTGTCCGGGGAGCCGAAGTGCGGGCCGCCGGGCTCGGACCACAGCCGCGTCGCCGTCGTCTCCAGCATCATGCCCATCGACGCCGACACCGGCTTGAGGCGTTGGATCTCCTCCCACGACAGCACGCCGGGGTTGAGGTGGGGGAGCAGCCCGGTCTCCTCGAGCACCCGGATCGCCATCGCGCGCAGGTAGCCCAGGGTGGAGTCGAAACCGTGCGCCTCGAGCCACTCGGCGGCCACCGGCCAGCGGTCCTCGGGGCGGTCGCCGAGGGTGAACAGCGCCTCCTTGCAGCCCATCGCCGCACCCGCGCGGGCGACGTCGAGCACCTCGTCGGGGGAGAGGTAGGGCGCCTTGCCCTCGGCGCGCAGCTGCCCCGGCGTCGTGACGAACGTGCAGTAGTGGCAGCGGTCCCGGCACAGGTGGGTGAGCGGGATGAAGACCTTGCGGCTGTAGGTGACCACGCCGGGCCGCCCGGCCGAGGCGAGACCGGCGTCACGGACGCGCGCCGCGGCGGTGAGCAGCCGGTCGAGCGGCTCGCCCTCGCCCAGGCCGCGGGCGTGCAGCAGCGTCTCGGCCTCGACGGCGTCGAGGGGGACCCCGCGCTCGGCGCGGGTCAGCGCGCGGCGCAGGGCGGACTCGGAGGGTGCAGGCAGGGCGCTCATAGCACTCCCGACGCTAGCCCGCGGGCGCGCGGAGGGGGTCTCCGCCCCTCCGCGCGCGCTCAGAGGTCCTTGCGCGTGAACGACACCGCGGCGAGCGCCCACAGCATCGCCACCCACAGCGCGGCCCAGCCCAGGTACGCGGCGGTCAGCGGCGCCACGCTCAGGAACGGGAACGCCTCGCCGTCCGCGCCGCCGAACTGCAGTAGCGCCGCGGGGTCCTGGAGGGCGTGCATCGCGCCGCGCCACAGCCCGTCGGTGGGCAGCAGCACCCGCGACACCGCGCCCACCCGGGCGACCGCGTCGTTGCCGAGGGCGGCGCCGATGCCGCCGACGACCCCGGCCACCCAGGTCGTGCAGAACAGGCCGACGGCGACCACGCCGGACGCCATCGGTGAGATGACGGTGGAGAGCAGCACGGCGAGGGTGAGCAGCACGGTGGTCTGGGCGGCCAGCAGCGCGAGCGCGGTTCCGGGGGAGGGTGGCCAGTAATCCACCGTCCACCGGACGACGACGATCTGCGCCAGCCCGGCGAGCACCACGAAGCCGGCGCCGAAGGTGACCAGCCCCAGCCACTTGCCGAGCAGGAAGGCCGAGCGCCGGATCGGGCGGGCCAGCACGGCCAGCGCGATCCCCGACTCCGTCTCGCCCGCGAGCGTCGGGCCGGCCAGGAACGCGGTACCCAGCGCGGCGATCAGGCTGTAGCCGAACATGACCAGGTTGAGCAGGATCGAGGCGGTCAGCCGGGCCTCGCCGCTGGTCAGCGTGCCGCCGGTCTCTGCGGCGAACCGTGAGAAGCCCCAGCCGCTGACCGCGATCAGCACCAGGGTGAGGACGGCGAGCGCGAGCAGCACCCGACGGCGGGCCGCCTCGCGCAGGGTCAGCCCGGCGACGGTCAGGACGACGCGGGTCACGGCTGCTGCTCCGAGCCGTCGCGCAGGATGCCCAGCAGTCGCTCCTCGAGGCTGATCCGGCCGGGCTCGACGGCGTGCACCCGGACGCCGAGCGCGGCGAGATCGGCGATCAGGTCGGGCACCGTCGCCTCGTCGTCGACGGGCAGCGCCATGGTGAACCAGTCGCCCTCGCGGTGCACCGATCCGGCCGCGGCCAACCGTGCCTCCCCGTCGGGGGGCAGCCCGGTGAGGTGCAGCCGCACCTCGTGCTGGCCGAGCAGCTCCAGCAGCGAGCCCGAGGCGGCCACCCGGCCGCGGTCGAGGATGACGACCCGGTCGCAGACCCGCTCGACCTCGCCGATCAGGTGCGAGTTGAGCAGCACCGCGATGCCGCGTGCCTTGAGGGCGAGCACGATGTCGCGGACGTCGACCCGGCCCAGCGGGTCCAGCGCGGACGTCGGCTCGTCGAGGACGACGAACTCCGGCCGGGCGACCAGCGCGACGGCGAGGCCGAGGCGCTGCTGCATCCCCTTGGAGAACCCGCCCACCCGGTCACCGGCGCGCTCGGCCAGCCCGACCAGCGCCAGCACGTCCCGCCGCTCGTCGGCCGTCACGTCCATCCCGGAGAGCCGCACGTGCAGCTCCAGCACCTCGGTGGCGCTGAGCCAGGGCTGGTAGCGGAACAGCTCGGGGAGGTAGCCGACGCGGGCCCGTGCGGCCGGTTCGGCAGCCGGCCGGCCGAGCAGCATCACCTCGCCGGCGTCGGGGCGCACCAGGCCGAGCAGCATCTTGATGACGGTGGTCTTGCCGGCGCCGTTGGGCCCGAGCAGGCCGACCACCTCGCCGCGGCCCACCTCCAACGAGACCCCGTCGACAGCGGTGCGCTTCCCGTACCGCTTCCGCAACCCGGTGCACCACACCGCGGCCGGCGGCGGCAGGTCGGCGACCAGCCGTGCCGCGTCCCGGAGAGCGGCGTCCCCGGCGGTCAGCGGAGCCCCCGGGCCACGGCGAGCACCTCGTCGGTGTCCAGCGGCCCGGCGACGACGGTCAGCTCGCCGTCGGCGACCCAGACCACGGCGGCCAGCGTCCGGTCACGGGTGGCCAGCACCGTTCCCCGGGCGCCGTCGACGTCCTCGGTCGAGGTGGTGACGTAGTCCGACGGCACCGGCAGGGGCAGCGTGCTCCCGTCCGCGGTGAACGCGCGGAGCTGGGCCGCGACGTCGTCGGGCAGGCCGGGGAGAGAGAGCAGGTAGTCGCGGACCGTCTCGAACGGGATCCCCGAGGAGAAGGCGGTCGGCGCGACCGCGCGGCCCACGACCAACCCGGGTGCGCCGGTCGAGGTGCTCCACACCTGGGCCACGCCGGGGCCGACGACCAGTCGCACGGCGCCGCCGTCCAGACCGGGCGGGGGCGCCGGCAGGGTCTCACCGGCCTCGGCGGCGGCCCGGGCGGCCCGCTCGGCGGAGAAGGTGAACGTCGCCGTCACCTGGCCGCCCACCTGGTACACCGGCTCCCCGGTGACGCCCGCGGGCAGCGCGTCGACCTCGGGCACGTCCAGCCCGCTCTCGGCCGCGGCGGTCTCCGCATCGGGCACGGAACGCAGGTCGCCGTCGCCGGTGAGCTCGACGTCGCCGTAGGCCTCCAGGTCCGGCAGCGCGACCAGGTCGGCGCCGGCCAGACCCACCGCCGCCACCTGCTCGGTGCGGAAGATCGGCAGCCAGTCGTTGGCGGCCGCGGTGCCGGCCCCGGCGAGGACGACGCCGACGGCCAGGGCCGCCGCGGCGGGACGCCGGACGAGCTCGCCCCACCGGCCTCGGCGCGCGGGGGAGAGGGTCCGTGGCCGGCCGGCGGGTGCGGCCGCGGCAGCCGACAGCCGGGCCCAGGCGGCGGGCACGTCGGGGACGGCGTCGGCGGTCAGCGCCGCGCCGACCAGCGCCGCGTCGGCGCGGACCTCGGCCAGCGAGGCCAGACAGCGCGGGCAGCCGGCGACGTGCCGGCGGTCGGTCTCGGCGACACCGGCCGGCTCGTCGATCAGCCGGCGCAGCACGCCGTCAGTGGGATGACGCATGACGGGTCAACTCCTCGCGCCGGGCGGACTCGGCGCGTCGCACGGTGGTGCCGACGCTGCCGGGGGACAGATCCAGGGCCGCCGCGACCTCGGCGTAGCTGAGCCCGCTGTGCCGGAGCACCAGGGCGACGGCCTGCTTGTGGGGGAGGCGGGCGAGGGCGGCGCGCACCCGGCCGCGTTCCTCGCGCGTCACGACGTCGTCGGCGACATCGGGGACGACGGCCGGCGCGGCGGTGGCGGCGGTCGTCTCGTGGGTGGCGCGGCGGCGGCCCGAGCGGATCAGGTTGAGCGCGGTGTGCGCCGCGGCGACCGACAGCCAGCCGGTCGCCTCGCCGGCCGGCACGGTCGAGCGGTTGAAGGCGAGGAACACCTCCTGGGCGACGTCCTCGGCCGAGTCGCGCGAGCCCAGCACCCGGGCGGCGACGGCGACGACCCGCGAGTACTCGCGGCGGAAGACGACGTCGAGGTCCGGGCGCAGCCCGCCGCGGCTTCCGGTCACCGGCACGCGCAGCCCTCCGATCCGTCCGACCGCACCGGCGGGCACTGCGACCGCGAGCGCCGGGACGGCGGTCCCGGGCAGGCGGCGCGGAGGCCGGAGGAGGTCCATGCCCAGAAAGCACCGCCCGGGCCCGGAATGTGACACCGGCAGTCTGCCGGCCGGGTCAGCCCCTGCCGGCAGCCGAACCCGACGGGTCGACGTAGCGGCCGCGGTGGCGCAGCAGCGGCACCGCGGCAGGGTCGCCGGGCAGCACCTCGACCACCTCGAGCAGCGCGAGCACGTGATCACCGGCCTCGACCAGCCGATCCAGCCGGCAGTCCAGCGCGGCGAGCCCGCCGGCCAGGACGATCGCCCCGCTGCCCGGCGCGCGGCTCCACGGCACCGCCTCCAGCAGGTGCCGGGCGCTGGGTCGCCCCGCCGAGGAGAACCGGGAGGCGACGATGGCGTGCGGGGCGGCCAGCACGGTCAGCGCGCAGCTGCCGACCTCCTCGAGCACCTCGACCGGATAACCCGCCGCGGTCAGGCCCACGCCGATCAGGGGCGGGCGGGCCGACACGCTCATCACCGAGCTGACCGTCGTCCCGACGTCGTCGATGCCGTCGCGCACGGTGAGCAGGCACACCCCTGCGGCGTAGGAGCCCAGAGCGGCGGCGAACCCTGCGGCGTCGACCGGCATGCGACAAGTCGATCACACGACGAGGATCGGACCCGTGACTGCACCGGAAGAGCGCACCTACGACGTCGTCGTCCTCGGAGCGGGGTCGACCGGCGAGAACGTCGCCGACGTCGTCGTCAAGGGCGGGCTGTCCGCCGTCCTGGTCGAGAGCGAGCTGGTGGGCGGTGAGTGCTCGTACTGGGCCTGCATGCCCAGCAAGGCGCTGCTGCGCGGCACCGAGGTGCTCGCCGAGGCCCGGGCGGTCGACGGCGCGACGCAGGCGGTGACCGGCGGGCAGGACGTCGCCGCGACCCTGGCCCGCCGTACCTCGTTCACCCACGACTGGGACGACTCGAGCCAGGTCGACTGGGTGCAGGGCGCGGGCATCGACCTCGTCCGTGGCGCCGGGCGGCTGGCCGGCGAGCGCACCGTGGTCGTGACCGACGCCGAGGGGAGCGAGGTGCGGCTGACCGCCCGCCATGCCGTCGCCGTCTGCACCGGGTCGGTGGGCAAGCTGCCGCCGGTCGAGGGGCTGGCCGACGTCCGGCCGTGGGGGCCGCGCGAGGCCACCAGCGCGACGACGGCCCCGCGGCGGCTGCTGGTGGTCGGCGGCGGCTACGTCGGCTGCGAGATGGCCACGGCCTGGCAGGCCCTGGGAGCGCAGGTCACGCTGCTCCAGCGCGGGGACCGGCTGCTGCCGCGGTCCGAGCCGCAGGCCGGCGACGCCGTCGCCGCGGCGCTGCGCGACCTCGGGGTGGACGTGCGCTTCGGCGTGGACGTCACCACCGCCTGCCGCGACGGCACGGACGTGGTGCTGACGGCGGGGGACGGCGAGTTCCGCGGCGACGAGGTGCTCGTCGCGATCGGCCGCGCCGCCCGCTCGACCGACATCGGTCTGGAGACCCTCGGCCTGGAGCCGGGGGAGTACCTGCCGGTCGACGACACCCTGCAGGTCGAAGGGATGCCCTGGCTCTACGGCGTCGGCGACGTCAACGGCCGGCAGCTGCTCACGCACATGGGGAAGTACCAGGCGCGCCAGGCGGCCGCCGCGATCGTCGCGCGGGCCAGAGGTGAGCAGGTGGACGGCGCCCCGTGGTCGGCCACGGCGGCGACCGCCGACCACTCGGCCACGCCGTCGGTCGTCTTCACCTCGCCCCAGGTCGCCAGCGTCGGGCGCACCGCCGCGCAGGCCGCCACCGACGGGCTGCCGCACCGGGTGGTCGAGTACCCGATCGGCAGCATCGCCGGGGCGTCGCTGTTCGCGGACGGCTACGAGGGGACGGCGATCGCCGTCGTGGACACCGAGCGGGAGGTGCTGCTCGGCGTCACGTTCGTCGGCTCCGGCGTCGCCGAGCTGCTGCACGCAGCCACGATCGCCGTCGTCGGCGAGGTGCCGATCGCCCGGCTGTGGCACGCCGTCCCCTCCTATCCCACGATCAGCGAGATCTGGCTGCGGCTGCTGGAGACCTGGCGGGACGGCGACTGACCCTCAGACGGGCAGAAATGGCCATTTCTGCCCGTCAGGGGAGAGGGAACGGGGCGTCGTCGGGGGCGGGCAGGTCACCGGCGGTGGTCGCAGTGACGGTCATGCCGTCGAAGCGCGCGACCCGGCCCAGCGTCGTCAGGAAGGCGGTGTCGGCTGCGTCCCGGCCGGCGCAGATGCGCACCAGGGAACGGGTCGGCGCCAGGCGGGTCGCGTCGACCACGCACCAGATGCCGTCGACGTCGGCCTCGACGACGGCGTGGAAGTCCATCGGCTCCAGCCCGGGCGCGTAGACGGCGACCAGCCGCGCCGGGACCTCCAGCGCGCGCAGCAGCGTGATGGTCAGGTGCGCGTAGTCGCGGCACACGCCCTGCCCGGTGAGCAGGGTGTCCACGGCGGTGTCCACCGGCCGGCTGGAGCCCGACGTGTAGACCAGCCGCCGGTGCACCCAGGCCGCGACGGCGGACACCAGCTCGGCCCGGGGCGTGGTCGCGTCGAACTCGGAGTGGGCGAACCCCTCCAGCTGGTCCGAGGGGCAGTAGCGGCTCGGCCGCAGCGCGATGGCCCAGTCCGCAGGGGTGACCCGACGGGACGCGCTGCCGTTCTCGACCGACGCCGAGTAGGTGATCGTCGTCGGGCCCTCCCGGAGGTCGAGGCGGTGCACGCGGGTGCCGTCGACCTCGAACTCCTCGGGCGCCAGCGCCCTCCCGCCCGAGATCACCGTCAGCTGCTCGGTCCGCGGCGCGGCCACCGCGACCTGCAGCAGCGCGGTCGCCGGGGCGTGGGAGGAGAGCGAGAGCGAGGCGGCGACGTCGATGCGCATGCGGGCATCGTGACCGGCGAACGGCCGTCATGGAGTGAGGGACGTGCAGTTCACGCCCTCCTCCGTTCCCTGGCAGCGCTACATCGCCCTCGGCGACTCGTTCACCGAGGGGCCGAGCGACCCCGACCCGTCCCGCCCCGGGGAGTTCCGCGGCTGGGCCGACCGGCTCGCCGAGCACCTGGCCGCCGCCACGACGGACGACGTCGAGTACGCCAACCTGGCCATCCGCGGGCGGCTGCTGCGGCAGGTCGTGGCGGAGCAGGTGCCCGTCGCGACTGGACGCCCGCCCGGACCTGGTCTGCATCGTGGCCGGTGGCAACGACCTGATGCGCCCCGGCGCCGACCTGGACGAGCTGGCCGCCGCCCTCGAGGCCGCAGTGGTCCGGTTCCGGCAGGCCGGCGCCGCCGTCCTCGACCAGTGGAGCGCGGGCTGGATCCAGGACGCGCGCCTCTGGGACACCGACCGCATCCACCTCACCGTCGAGGGGCACCGCCGCATAACCCCTGGCCACCGCGAGCGCGCTCGGGGTGACGGTCGACGACGACGGGTGGCGGTCGCCGCTGCCACTGCAGCCGCCGCGCGCGTTCCGGGTCGCGGTCGTCGAGGAGGCCGCGCGGATCACCGTCGTCGTATGCACGCCGATGCGGACGCGAGTGGCCTCACCCCGCGTGGACGCCACGTGCAGACGTATCCGGGCCCTGCCGCGCCGCTAGAACCCGTCGGGCTCGTCGGCGAACTGGTCGAACAGCCCGAACTTCCCCGTGTCGTCGGTGGCCAGCACGACCCGCCGCGGCGGCTCGGCGTCGCTGCGCGGCTGCGGCACGATCGGGGTCTCCAGCGAGTCGGGGAGCAGCGCGCCGGCGACGTCCTCGGCCGGCGCCTGGGTGACCTCGCCGATCAGCACGGCCGCGGGCCCGGGCAGGGGAGCGGGGCGGCCGAAGGCGTAGCCCTGGGCCATGGCGCACCCGTGGTCGAGCAGCCAGGCGGCCTGTTCCAGGTCTTCGATGCCCTCGGCGATGACCTGCAGGCCCATGCCGCGGCCGAGCTGCAGCAGGCCCTGCACGAGCGCGGCGGTCGCGGGCTCGGCGACCACGTCGGCGACGAACGAGCGGTCGATCTTGAGCGTGTGGATGGGCAGCCGGTGCAGGGCGGTGATCGCCGAGTAACCGGTGCCGAAGTCGTCCAGGGCCAGGGTCACGCCCTGGTCGGTGACGACGGCGACCGAGTGCAGCGTGGCCTCGGCGGCGAACAGCGCCGTCGACTCGGTGATCTCCAGCTCGAGCCGGGAGGGCTCCAGGCCGGACTCCTCCAGAGCGGCGGCGACCAGCTCGCTGAACCCCTCCTCGGCCAGGTGCCGGGCCGAGATGTTGACGTGGACGCGGAGGTCCTCGGCCCAGGTGACGGCGTCGTTGCAGGCGCGGCGGAGCACCCAGGCGCCGAGCTTGGAGGTCAGCCGGTTGTTCTCGGCGGCGTCGAGGAAGGCGCCCGGGGGGAGCAGCCCGCGGGTCGGGTGCTGCCAGCGGATGAGCGCCTCGTAGCCGAGCAGCGACTCGTCGGCCAGGTGCACGATCGGTTGGTAGAACAACCGCAGCTCGTCGTTGTCGAGCGCGTGCCGCAGGTCGACCTCGAGCTGCAGGGCGTCGACGTCGTCGTCGCTGAGCGCGCCTTCGTGCACCTCGACCCGCGCCCGGCTGCCGTCGGCCTTGGCCCGGTTCAACGCGCTCTGCGCCTGCCGCAGCAGGTCGTCGGGGGTCAGGTCGGAGCCGAGGGTCAGGCCCACGCTGGCCGAGAGGGTGATCTCGCGGTCGAGGACGACGAACGGCTCGTCGAGCACGCTGAGCAGCCGCTCGGCCATCCCGCGCAGGCCGTCGAGGTCCTCGACGTCCTCGGCGACGACGAGGAACTCGTCGGCGCCCAGGCGCACGGCGGTGTCCTCGACCCGGGTGCTCCAGCGCAGCCGGTCGGCGACCTGGCTGAGCAGCATGTCCCCGGCCTCGTGGCCGAGGGTGTCGTTGACGGCGCGGAACCGGTCGATGTTGAGGTGCACCAGCCCGACCTGCAGGCCCCGGCGGCGGGACAACGCGACGGCGTGCCGCAACCGGTCGGCGAGGGCGCGGCGGTTGGGCAGCCCGGTGAGCGGGTCGGTGAAGGCCCGGCGGACGAGGTCGTCCTCGGCCCGGCGGCGGTCGGTCACGTCGACCAGCGAGAGGACGACGAACTGCGCCTCGCCGGTGTTGCGCCGGACAATCTCGTGCGCCTGCACGACCCACAGCTCGGTGCCGTCGGAGCGGCGCACGCGGCGCTCACCGTCGAGGAGCAGGTGTGCGTCGAGGTCGGCCTCACCGGGTGCCGGGAGCAGGCCGAGGTCGCCGACCGGCGGGTCGTCGGGGTGGGCCAGCAGGTTGATGTGCCGGCCGACGAGCTCGTCGGCGCTGCGGCCGGTGAGCGCGCACATCACCGGGTTGGCGACGAGCACGTGACCGTCGAGGTCGACGAGCGCCTTGGCGATCGGCGCGGACAGGAAGAGGGCCTGGAACAGCTGGCCGCGGTCGGCGAGGAGCGTGTCGATGGCACGCATGCGCTGCCGGGCCGCCGCGTCGGGAGGGCCGGCGGGCTGCCACGGCGTCTCGTTGGCGGGGAGGCTCACCCGTTGAGAGTCACGCATCGGAGGCGTGAAGTGACGGAACCCGTTCACGGAGAGTCGTGATCGTGCCGTCACAGTGGGTGAGAACCCCCTCGGGGTCCGGCACTATCTGCCGAAGCCGCAGCTCGCCGTCCGGCAGGTGCGGCTCCACCCGTCAGTCGCCGACGGTGACCCCGGGGGAGAAGGCGAGGTAGCCGGCGAAGTCGGTGCCCACGCGCTCGACGGCCGACGGCTGGAGGTCGGGGTAGCTCCAGGCGCCGTCCGACGTCGTCCCGGACGGGGTGACGACGTCCCAGTACTGGGCCGCACCCTTCCACGGGCAGGTGTAGGCGGTCGGGCTCTCCGTGAGCGTCCCGGGGATCACCGCGGCCGGCGGGAAGTACCAGTTGCCCTCGATGCGGACCAGGTCGGACTCGGGGGCCTCGGCGACGACGGTGCCGTTCACGGTTGCGCGCATCGGGAACTCCTCCTGCTGGACCGCCGGGTGCGGTCGCTCGCACGGGCAACGCTGTCGCGGTCCGCGTCCATCCCGGGAACACGGTGCGGCGGGGCGGCGCTGGGACGCGGTGTGGACAAGAAGATCGGTTTCCTGAACTTCGGGCACTGGCAGCCCATCCCCGGCTCGCAGGTGCGCACCGGCCGCGACGCGCTCGTGCAGACCGTCGAGCTGGCCGAGGCCGCCGAGGAGATCGGGCTGGACGGCGCGTACGTGCGGGTGCACCACTTCGCCCGCCAGCTGGCCTCGCCGTTCCCGCTGCTGGCGGCCATGGCCGCCCGCACCTCGCGGATCGAGCTGGGCACCGGCGTCATCGACATGCGGTACGAGAACCCGCTGTACATGGCCGAGGAGGCCGCCGCGGCCGACCTGCTCAGCGACGGCCGGCTGCAGCTCGGCGTGAGCCGGGGATCACCGGAGACGGCGCTGCGCGGCTCGGAGGCGTTCGGTTACGTGCCCGGCCCGGACAGCAGCGATGCCGACCTCGCCCGCCAGAAGACCGCGCTGTTCCTGGCCGCGGTCTCCGGGCAGCCGATCGTCGACGCCGACCCGAAGATGACCGGTGGCCGCCCCGGGAGGCTGCCGGTCCTGCCGCAGTCGCCGGGCCTGGCCGACCGCATCTGGTGGGGGTCGGGCACCCGGGCGACCGCCGAGTGGACCGCGCGGCAGGGCATGAACCTGATGAGCTCCACGCTGCTGGTCGAGGACACCGGCGTGCCCTTCGACGAGCTGCAGGCCGAGCAGATCGCCCGGTTCCGCGCCGCCTGGACCGACGCCGGCTGGGAGCGCGAGCCGCGGGTCTCGGTGAGCCGCAGCGTGCTGCCGATCGTCAGCGACCTGGACCGGCAGTACTTCGGCGGCGACGCCGGGGAGGACCAGGTCGGCATCCTGGAAGGCGTCCGGGCGCGGTTCGGGAAGAGCTACGTCGGCGAGCCCGACCAGCTCGCCGAGGAGTTGGCCAAGGACGCCGCGGTCCGCGAGGCGGACAGCCTGCTGCTCACCGTGCCGAACATGCTGGGCGTCGAGTTCAACGCCCGGCTGCTGCAGAACATCGTCGAGCACGTGGCCCCGGCCATCGGCTGGGTGCACCCCGACCGCCGCATCGACTGACGCCCGCGCCTGGGGGCGGGGGCTCAGCGCAGGTCGAAGCCGAGGTCGAGCACGGGTGCGCTGTGCGTGAGCGCACCGACGGCCAGGTAGTCGACGCCGGTCGCCGCCACCTCGGCGGCGCGGTCGAGCGACAGGCCGCCGCTGGCCTCCAGTCGCACCTCGGTGCCGCGCACCAGGTCGACCGCGGTGCGGGTGTCGGCGGTGGAGAAGTTGTCCAGCAGCACCAGCTGCACCCCGGCGTCGACGGCCTCCCGCACCTGGTCGAGCGTGTCGCACTCGACCTCGAGCGGGATGGACGGCGCCGTCGTCCGCACCGCCCGGACCGCGGCCGCGATGCCCCCGGCCGCGGCGACGTGGTTGTCCTTCACCAGCGCTGCGTCGCCGAGAGCCATCCGGTGGTTGACCCCACCGCCGCAGCGCACCGCGTACTTCTCCAGCGCCCGCAGGCCCGGCGTCGTCTTGCGGGTGTCGCGGACGGCGGCGCCGGTGCCCTCGATCGACTCGACCCACCGGCGGGTGAGCGAGGCGATGCCCGACAGGTGGCAGATCAGGTTGAGGGCGGTCCGCTCGGCGGTGAGCAGCGAGCGGGTGGGCCCGGTGACGGTGAGGACCGGGAGGCCCGGCTCGGTCACCGCGCCGTCGGCCTCGTGCACCAGGACCTCCACCGCCGCGCCGCCGACCAGGTCGAAGACGGCGGCGGCGACGTGCACTCCCGCGAGCACGCCGACGCTGCGCGGGGTGACGTCGCCGGTGGCGACGGCGTCGGCCGGGACGGTGGACTCCGTGGTCACGTCGGGGCCGAAGGCGAGATCCTCGTCCAGGGCGGTGCGGACCAGGCGCTCGACGGCGACGGGGTCGAGACCTGCGGCGCGCAGTGCGACGGCCACCTCGTCCCGCAGCGGGGGAGTCATGCGACCACCTGCTCGTCGGCAGCGGCCCGGACCGGCAGGGTGCGGGTGCGGACGTGGCCGGCGCGGTCGAGCCGGTGCACCAGGCGCACCTGCCACTCCGGACGCGTCCCGGGTGCATCCAGCCGGCGGTGGCAACCCCGGCTCTCCGGGCGGGCCAGGGCGGCGGAGGCGAGCAGCGTCGCGACGGTGTGCAACGCGGTGACCTCGACCGCGGCCAGGTCGAGCGGTGCGGCGACTCGGTCGACGGCGGCCAGCGTGCGCGCCAGCTCGGTCAGGCCCTCGGCGTCGCGGAGGACGCCGGCGTGCCGGGTCGTGGCCGCCGTGATCGCGCCGCGCGCGGCCGGGGCGACCGCCTCGCCATCGGTCGTCGGCGGGACGAACGGAGCGAGCGGGGGCAGGTCGACCGCGAGCAGCTCCGCGCAGCGGCGGGCCGCGACCAGCCCCTCGGTGATCGAGTTCGACGCCAGCCGGTTGGCGCCCTGGACGCCGGTGCACGCGACCTCGCCCACGGCGAACAGCCCGGGGACACCGGTGCGCCCGTCCAGGTCGGCGAGCACGCCTCCGCATGCGTAGTGCGCGGCGGGCACGACCGGTACGGGCGCGCCGGCCAGGTCGAGGCCGGCGTCGCGGCACGCCTGCGCGATGCCGGGGAAGCGGCGCTCCAGGAACTCCGCCCCCAGGTGCCGGGCGTCGAGGAACACGTGGTCGGCGCCGGTCGCCCGGAGGTGCGCGGCGATGGTCGCCGAGACGACGTCTCGGGGCGCGAGGTCGGCCAGCGGGTGGGCGCCGGCCATGATCCGGTGCCCGTCGGCGTCGACCAGGACCGCGCCCTCGCCGCGCACCGCCTCGGAGACCAGCGGCTGCTGTCCCGAGGCGCCGGTGCCGGTCCAGAGCGCGGTGGGGTGGAACTGCACGAGCTCGACGTCGGCGACCTCGGCCCCGGCGCGCAGGGCGAGTGCCAGCCCGTCGCCGGTGGCGCCCGCGGGGTTGGTGGTCGCGGTGAACACCTGCCCGAAGCCGCCGGTGGCCAGCACGACGGCGCGGGCGCGCAGGTCGGCGACGTCGACCAGTGCGCCGCCGTCACCGATGCGGGCGATCCGCAGCCCGGCCACCCGGCCGTCCGCGGCGCGCAGCGCGTCGAGGGCGACGGTGTGCTCGAGCACGGCGATGCCGCGGGCGCGCAGGGCTGCGGCCAGGGTCCGGGTGACCTCGGCCCCGCTGGCGTCACCGCCGGCGTGCACGATCCGGTCGCGGCTGTGCCCGCCCTCGCGGGTGAGCGCCGGCCGGCCGTCGGCGGCGAGGTCCAGCCGCGCGCCGAGCTCCTGCAGCTGCGCGATCGCCCGCGGCGCCTCGGCGACCAGTGCGCGTACGGCGGTCTCGTCGCAGAGCCCCGCGCCGGACACGAGCGTGTCCTGCACGTGCAGCTCCGCGGCGTCGTCGTCCCCGAGGACGGCGGCGAGCCCGCCCTGCGCCCACGGCGTGCTGCCCGCGCCCAGCGCGCCCTTGGTGACGACGGTGACCGCCCGCCCGGCCTCGGCCAGCGCGACGGCGGCCATCAGGCCGGCCGCGCCGCTGCCCACGACGACGACGTCGGTGACCGCCGCGCGGCCGGCGGCCGGGAGCGGCAGCGCGGCGACGACGGAGGGCGCCAGGGTGGCGACGCCGTACACCTCACTCACCGACCGGGGACGGCGTGCCGATGGCGACCATGGCCTCGACGGCGGCGCGGGCGCGGGCGGCGACCTGCAGGTCGACCGTCACCTCGTCGCGGCCCTCGCGGAGCGCGCGCAGCAGCTTCTCCGGCGTCGACATCTTCATGTAGGGGCAGGAGGCGCGGGAGTTCACCGGCTCGAACGACGTCGTCGGGTTGGCCTGGCGCAGCTGGTGCAGCATGCCGATCTCGGTGGCGACCAGGACGCGCTTCGCCGTCGTCCGGCGGGCCTCGTCGAGCATCCCGCCGGTGGAGAGGATGTGCACCCGCTCGGTGGGCAGCTGGCCGTCGGAGACCATCCACAGCGCGCTGGTCGCGCAGCCGCACTCGGGGTGCACGAGCAGTTCGGCGTCGGGCGCGGCCTCGACGCTGGCGCGCAGGTCGGTGGGGGAGATGCCGGCGTGCACGTGGCACTCGCCCATCCAGATGCGCATGTTCTGCCGGCCGGTGACCCGCTGCACGTGCGCGCCGAGGAACTGGTCGGGGAGGAAGAGGATCTCGCGGTCGGCCGGGATGGACTCGACGACCTCCACGGCGTTGGACGAGGTGCAGCAGATGTCCGTCTCGCCCTTCACCTCCGCGGAGGTGTTCACGTAGGAGACGACGACGGCGCCCGGGTGCTCGGCCTTCCACGCGCGCAGCTGGTCCGCGTCGATCGTGTCCGCCAGCGAGCAGCCGGCGTTCGCGTCCGGCACGAGCACCGTCTTCTCCGGCGCCAGGATCTTCGCCGTCTCGGCCATGAAGTGGACGCCGGCGAAGACGATCGTGCTCGCGGCGCTGGAGGCGGCGAGGCGGGACAGCGCGAGCGAGTCGCCCACGTGGTCGGCGACGTCCTGGATCTCCGGCGCCTGGTAGTTGTGCGCCAGGACGACGGCGTCCTTCTCGCGGGCCAGCCGGCGGACCTCGTCGCGCCAGTCCTGCCACTGGTCGGGCGTCCAGGCGGCAGCGGTGGGGCCAGTGGCAGCAGAGGGGGCGGGCAGCGTCGTGGTCACGGGGACCTCCATGCGGGTAGGTTTCTGACTACCAGGCGAAAACCTCGGAGCAAGACCCTAGCATTCCCGGGCATGGGATCGGTGTGGTCGTCCGCGGAGCGCCCGGCCTATCCCCACCAGGCCCTGGCGGTGGTGCTGCAGGTCCGCGACCGGCGGCTGCACGCGATGCTGTGGCAGCGGCCGAACGAGCCGTTCGCGGGTGCGTGGGCGCTGCCCGGTGGGCCGCTGCTGGCGGAGGAGACCCTCGGCGCGTCGGTGGCGCGGCAGCTGTCCGCCAAGGTGGAGGTCGAGGTGCTGGGCCACCTCGAGCAGCTGGAGACCCGCAGCGATCCCGGTCGCGATCCCCGCGGCCGGACGGTCGCCACGGCCTACCTCGGGCTGATCCCCTCGCACCTGGACCCGGCGCTGCCCGACGACACCGCCTGGCACCCGGTCGACGGGCTGCCGGCGACGGCGTTCGACCACGGCTCGATCGTCCGGTCGGCGCTGCACCGGCTGCGGTCGAAGCTCTCGTACACCAACGTGGGGTTCGCGCTGGCCCCGCCTGAGTTCACCGTCGCCGAGCTGCGGGAGGTCTACGTCGCCGCCCTGGGCCACGACGTCACCGCGACCAACCTGCAGCGGGTGCTGCTGCGCCGTGGCGTGCTGGAGCCGACGGGGGAGCAGGCGCCGCCCGGCCGGTCGGGTGGCCGTCCGGCGGCGCTCTACCGCTTCGCCTCGCCGGAGCTCGAGGTCACCGATCCCTTCGCGGTCTTCCGCCCGCCCGCGCAGCGGCAGGGAGACGCCGGATGACCGGCGGTGACGACGACGGGGAGCAACCCGTTCGTGCGTCGAGATGATCACGAACCGGTGATGATCGGTGCGTCGAGGTGTCAACGGCGCGGTCGTGGTTAGCCTGCACTCCGACCTACTACCTCAGAACCGGATGGAGACACGCATGCTCATTCTCGGCTTGATCCTGCTCCTGATCGGCATCTTCGCCAGCATCCCGATCCTCACGACGATCGGGATCATCCTGCTCGTCGTGGGCGCTGTCCTCTACGTCCTCGGGGCGACCGGGCGCGCGGTCGGCGGACGAAAGATGTGGTACTAACCGGTCCATGACGGCGTCCGCCCAGCGAGGCGGAGTCGACACGGAACGCTGATTCGACGAGCCCCCGACCGCAGTGCGGTCGGGGGCTCGTCGTCGTCCAGGGCCGGTCCGGCCCATCGGTCAGGGGCAGACCGGCAGGCTCGGGATCAGCGTGCTGCCGAGGGCGCCGGCGCGACGGAGTCGGCGATGAAGGGGAACTGCACGCCGTCGAGGGCCGGTCCGCGGATCTCGGGGGTCTCGGCGTCGGCCTCCTGCACCTCCACCGCCGTCGCCGGTGGAGGCGCTCACCCCGCTGACGGAGCCGGCGCTGCCGTCCACCTGGGCGCGCCCGGCAGGATTCGAACCTGCGACCGTCGGATTAGAAGTCC
This sequence comes from Mycobacteriales bacterium, assembly GCA_038256725.1. Lineage (GTDB taxonomy): Bacteria > Actinomycetota > Actinomycetes > Mycobacteriales > Geodermatophilaceae > Blastococcus. The sequence continues at coordinate 19,285 of JBBSKB010000039.1, forward strand.
GGTGCTCTATCCGCTGAGCTACGGGCGCTCGGTCGCCGATCATCGCATCGCCCCGCGTCGCCCCGTCCGGGACGCGGCCGTGGCGTCGTCCACAGGGGTGGGGCGCGTCCACAGATCCGCCGGAACGGGTCCACCGGTCTGCTGCGCACCCCAGGGTCGGAACAGGCCGGCACCGCGTCGGCCGCGCCGTCCGGCGCAGCAGACCCGAGGAGCACCGTGAGCGCCACCGAGATCACCGTCATCGGCAACGTCGTCACCTCACCCGCCCGCAAGCGCACGCAGAACGGGAGCGTCACCAACTTCCGCGTCGCCTCGACCGAGCGCAGGTTCGACAGCGCGACGCAGGACTGGATCGACGGCAACACCTTCTTCGTCGACGTCGAGTGCTGGGGCGAGCTGGGCGGCAACGTCGCCCACAGCCTCAGCAAGGGCGACCCGGTCGTCGTCCGGGGCGCGATCCGCACCGACGAGTGGGAGTCCGACCAGGGCCGCCGCAGCCGGATGCAGATCCGGGCCGAGGCCGTGGGCCCCAACCTGGCGCGCGGCGTCACGGACTTCCGGCGGACGGCGCGACCGGCCGGGACCGTGGACCGGGCGACCGGGGAGGTCCTCGGCGACCACACGACCGGGCACGTCCCGGACTCACCGGAGGAGCTGACGCGGGGCCGGGACTACGAGGACGCCGACGGGGCGTTGGACCCGGTGGACGCCGACGACCTCACCGCGCAGCCCGCGCACGCCTAGTTGCCCCGGGCTGGGAGGATCGGAGGTGAGAACGCATGGGGGCGGGGCCGGGAACGCCGGCCCGCCCCCGCTCGCGAGACGACGGAAGGCTCCGAAGCCCAGTGGCTCAGTACATCTACACGATGGTCCGCGCGCGCAAGGCGCACGGCGACAAGGTGATCCTCGACAACGTCACCCTGTCGTTCCTGCCCGGCGCGAAGATCGGCGTCGTCGGCCCCAACGGCGCCGGCAAGTCGACCGTGCTCCAGATCATGGCCGGCATGCAGCAGCCCTCCAACGGCGAGGCGACGCTCGCGCAGGACGCCTCGGTCGGGATCCTGCTGCAGGAGCCCCCGCTCAACGAGAACCTGGACGTGCGCGGCAACGTCGAGGAGGCGGTCAAGCCGCTGCGCGACGCGCTGACCCGCTTCGAGGAGGTCAGCGCGGCGATGGGCGAGCCCGACGCCGACTTCGACTCGCTCCTCACCGAGCAGGGCGAGCTCATGGAGATCATCGAGAACTCCGACGGCTGGGAGCTCGACGCCCGCATCGAGCAGGCCATGGACGCGCTGCGCTGCCCGCCCGGCGACGCCGACGTCACGGTCCTCTCCGGTGGTGAGCGCCGCCGCGTGGCGCTGTGCAGGCTGCTGCTCGAAGCGCCCGACCTGCTGCTCCTCGACGAGCCGACCAACCACCTCGACGCCGAGAGCGTCGCGTGGCTGGAGCAGCACCTCGAGAAGTACGCCGGCACCGTCGTCGCCGTCACCCACGACCGGTACTTCCTCGACAACGTCGCCGAGTGGATCCTCGAGCTCGACCGGGGCCGCGCGTACCCCTACGAGGGCAACTACTCCACCTACCTCGAGACCAAGGCCGCCCGCCTGCAGGTCGAGGGGGCCAAGGACGCCAAGCGCGCCAAGCGGCTCAAGGACGAGCTGGAGTGGGTGCGCTCCGGCGCCAAGGCCCGCCAGGCGAAGAGCAAGGCCCGGCTGGCCCGTTACGAGGAGATGGCCGCGGAGGCCGACAAGTTCCGCAAGCTGGACTTCGAGGAGATCCAGATCCCGCCGGGCCCGCGCCTGGGCAGCGTCGTGGTCGAGACCAACAAGCTGACCAAGGGCTTCGGCGACCGCGTGCTGATCGACGACCTGTCGTTCACCCTGCCGCGCAACGGCATCGTCGGCGTCGTCGGGCCCAACGGCGCCGGCAAGACCACGCTGTTCAAGATGCTGGTCGGCGAGGAGAAGCCGGACGAGGGCGAGATCAAGGTCGGCGAGACCGTCAAGCTCTCCTACGTCGAGCAGAGCCGCGGTGGCATCGACCCGAAGAAGTCGCTGTGGGAGGTCGTGTCCGACGGCCTCGACCACATCAAGGTCGGCAACGTCGAGATGCCCTCGCGCGCCTACATCGCGGCGTTCGGCTTCAAGGGCCACGACCAGCAGAAGCTCGCCGGCGTGCTGTCCGGTGGCGAGCGGAACCGTCTCAACCTCGCCTTGACCCTCAAGCAGGGCGGCAACCTGCTCCTGCTCGACGAGCCCACGAACGACCTGGACGTCGAGACGCTGACCAGCCTGGAGAGCGCGCTGCTCGAGTTCCCCGGCTGCGCCGTCGTGGTGAGCCACGACCGGTGGTTCCTCGACCGGGTGGCGACGCACATCCTCGCCTACGAGGGTGATTCGAAGTGGTTCTGGTTCGAGGGCAACTTCGACGACTACGAGAAGAACAAGGTCGAGCGGCTCGGCGCGGAGGCCACCCGGCCGCACCGGGCGACGTACCGCAAGCTCTCGCGGGACTGACCTGCGCGTGCGCTCGACCACGACGGCCGGCCCGGAGCACCCGCTCCGCGCCGGCCGTCGTGGTCGGGGCCGGGGTCGGGTGGTCGGGCCAGGTGATGTCGGTCAGGCGCTCGCCGCGTGCCCGGGCAGCTCGTCGTCGTCGAAGTGCAGCACGAGCCGGCGCTGTCGCCACGTCTCGACCGCCCGGTCTCCGGCGGCCGGCGACCCACCAGGTAGACGCCGAACTCCGGTTCCGGTGCCGGCGGTGCCGCCCGCACCGAGCGGCCGAGCACCCGCCGGCCCGCCGGCAGCGTGAGCACGCCGGGCAGTTCCGTCGGCCAGGGGTCTCCCACCGGGCCACGGTAGGGCTACCGGCAGGTCCGTGCGAGGTCCGCAGCCGCCGTACGGCAGGGTGGCCGTGTGAGGCACACTGCGGCGGTCCCGATGCGCTGGTCGGACATGGACGCCTACCAGCACATCAACAACGTGGCCTTCCTCGGCTTCTTCGAGATGGCCCGCATCAGCCTGTTCCGCGAGCAGCCCACGCACGACCTGCGGACCGGGCAGCGCCGGGGGCTCATCGTCGCCGCGCACGAGATCGCCTACAAGCGCCAGGTCGTGTACTCCTCGACGCCGCTGCAGGTGGACGTCTGGGTCACCGATGTCCGCGCGGCGACCTTCCTGTGCCGGTACGAGCTGTTCGACCACGGACAGCTCGCGGTCACCGGTAGCACGAAGATCGTCCCGTTCGACTTCGCCATCGTCCGTCCCCGCCGGCTCACCCCGGAGGAGAAGGAGTTCCTGGCCCGCTGGGCCGACGACGCGGAGAGCTGAGCGGACGCCTCAGGCCGGGACGATCCGCGGCACCGGGCGGTCGGCGCCGGTGGGCGCGCCGCGCTGCGCGGCCTCCTCGTCGGGGACGAGCCGGACCGGCGCGCCGGCGGTCACCAGCCCACCACCGAACACGGCCGCGTTGATGCCACCCCGGTGCACCATCGCCTTGACCAGCTTCAGCCCGGTCAGCCGCTCCAGGTGCGTGCACGGGGGGCAGCGCTTCATCCCGAACAGCAGCGCGTCGCCGACGGCGAACCAGCGGCCCACCAGCGAGGGCAGGTCCATCCCCGTCGTCACCAGGTTGCGGCGCGTGTCCTGGGGGGTGAACGACGCCCCCACCTCGGCGGCCACCGCCGCGACGTCGTCCCGGTCGATGAGCGTCAGCTGCTTCTCCAGGTCCGGGTACTGCGCCCACGTGCCGCCGCCGAGGGCGTAGCGGTCGCCCTCGATCCCGGCCCCCGCCACCAGCCGGGCCGACGGCCGGTGCTCCATGGGGTCCGCGGCGGACGGCGTCGTCCAGATCTCCAGCAGGGTTCCGGTGTCCATCGGGTCTCCAGGGTCAGGCAGCGGTCACGGGGGAGCGGCGTCCTCGGGCGGGCGGTTCGTCGTCGGCACCGCGGGCGTCGAGCGCCTCGCTGATGGTGTGCGCCATCTGCAGCAGCTGCACCAGCAGGGGGGTCACCGTCGTCCGGACCCCGCGCAGGCCCCGGGCGGAGCCGCCGCGGGCGGCCTGCGCCTCGCGGATCCGGTCGGCGCGCTCGGCCAGCACCGGGATGAACCGCAGCGCCATCGCGATGACCAGCCCAATCCGGGCGGGACGGACGCCGAACACCCGCAGCGGGGCGCACAGCCACTCGATCACGGCCACCATCTCGGTCACCCGCGTCGTCGCCGTCACCACCGCCGCGGCCAGTACCAGCGCGAGCAGTCGCAGCACGGTCACCGCCGCGGTGGGCAGGTCGCTGAACAGCGCGTGGAAGACGAACAGCCCGGCCAGCCACCAGCGCACCGTCCGGGCCTGGCGGGCCAGGGACGCCACGGGCAGCCGGGCGGCACCCAGGCCCACCGCGAGCACCCCCAGCAGCCCTGCGGCCGCCACCGGCAGCGTGGGGACCGCGAACAGGACGACGGCGAGCAGAGCGAGGGCCAGCAGCTTGGCGCCCGCCGGCATGCGGTGGACGGCGCTCTGCCTGGCCACGTAGAGGGCGAGGGTCATCGCCCCTCCATCAGCGCCCGGTAGGCGGCGATCGCCGGACGTGGCGCGGCGTCCTCGACCACCCGGCCGCCGTCGATCACCAGCACCCGGTCGAAGGCCGCGAGCAGGTCCAGCTGGTGGGTCACCACGACCACCTGCTGCTCCAGGTCGTCGATGATGCGGACGATGCGCCGGGCGTTGATCAGGTCGAGCAGCGTCGTCGGCTCGTCGAACACGACCCGCGCTGGCCGCATCACGAGCACCCCGGCGATGGCGAGCAGCTGCTTCTGCCCACCGGAGAGCAGGTGCGCCGGGTGGTCGGCGTGCCCGTCCAGCCCGTAGCGGGCGAGCGCCTCGGTCACCCGCACGGCCCGCTCGGGCGCGGGCACGCCCTGGTTCTCCAGGCCGTACGCGGCGTCCTCGGCCACCGTCGGGTGCACGATCTGCGCGTCGGGATCCTGGAAGACGAAGCCCACCCGGCGGCGGACCGCGCGCACGGAGGTCCGGGTGTCCAGCCCGTCGACCAGGACCCGCCCGTCGGTGGGCACCACGAGCCCGTTGAGCAGCCGGGCGAAGGTGCTCTTGCCCGAGCCGTTGGCGCCGACGATGCCGATCCGCGGCTCGGTCAGGTGCAGGTCGAGGTCGGCCAGGACCGGGCGGTCGTCGTAGCGGTGCGACACCCCGCGGAGCTCGATCCCGCGGGTGGGGTCGGCGACGGCCTCGGGCTCCGGATCGGAGCGGCGGAACCTCACCGGTCGGCGAGTGCCCGCTGGGGTCGCTCGATCACCGGGTAGCTGCGCCGCACCTGGTCGGCGATGGCCGCGGCGACGAAGGCCTTGGCCGCGTCGCCCGGCAGGAAGGGCCAGGCGCCCGACACGATCGCCTCCCAGAGGGAGAGGTTCGCGACGGCGGCGAGCACCGGGACGCCGATCAGGTAGATGACGACCATGCCGCCGACGACGTTGATCGCCACGCCCCATGCGACGTTGTAGCGGGACCACACCCGTTCGGTGAGCCAGCCGATGACGAATGCGGCGATCGGCCAGCTGAACAGGTAGCCGGCGGTCGCCCCGGCGAAGACCGCCAGGCCGCCGGCCCCGCTGGACAGCAGCGGCAGCCCGATCGCGACGAGCACCAGGAACAGCAGGACGGCGAGGAAGCCGCGGCGCGCGCCCAGCACACCGCCGGCCAGCATCACGCCGAGGGTCTGGGCGGTGATCGGCACCGGCCCGATGTTCACCGCGGGCAGCGTGCCGAGCACGGCGATGATGGCCGCGAAGAGCGCGATGTAGGCAAGGTCCTTGGTCTTCACGTTGAGCTCCCGCAGTACGCCGATGGGCAGGCGCCAGCACGGCGCGTTCCGTGCGGCAAGGTACCCGAGCGCCCGGAGGGGCGGTCAGGCGACCAGCCAGGCGGCGGCGTCGTCCGGGAGCCGGCCGTCGTCGAGGTCGGCGCTGGCCAGCAGCACCGTGCCCTCGGGGAGCGGGACGTCCACGCCCGACAGGTTGAGCAGGCACACCAGGCCGCCGGGACGACGGAACGCGAGGCATCCGTCGGGCGACGGTAGCCACTGCAGGCCCTCACCGGCGAAGGTCGGCGACGACGACCGGAGCGCCAGCGCGGCTCGGTACAGCGACTGCATCGACGCCGGGTCGGCGGTCTGGGCCTCGGCCGTCATCGCCGCCCAGCCCTCGGGCATCGGCAGCCAGGTGTCGGGCCGTGACGAGAAGCCGTAGGAGGGCTCGGCGCCCGACCACGGCACGGGGATGCGGCAGGCGTCGCGGCCACGCTCCTCACCGCCGGACCGGGTCCAGATCGGGTCCTGCAGCGCCTCGTCCGGCAGGTCGACGTCGGGCATGCCGAGCTCGTCGCCGTTGTACAGGTAGGCCACCCCCGGCAGCGCGAGCTGGAGCAGTGCGGCCGCACGGGCCCGGCGGGTGCCGAGCGCGCCGCCGCCGTAGCGGGTCACGTGCCGCGGCCGGTCGTGGTTGGAGAGCACCCAGCATGCCGGTGCGGGGGTGTCCGCCACGGCGTCCAGCGAGTGGACGACGGCATCGCGCAACGCGGTCGGTGTCCACTCCGCCGTCAGCAGCTTGAAGTTGAACGCCAGCTGCAGCTCGTCCGGGCGCAGGTACTGCGCCAGCCGCTCGTCGTCGGAGACCCACACCTCGCCGACGGCCATGGCGCCGGGCCGTTCGTCGAGCACCGCACGGATCCGCCGGTGCACCGCGTGCACGCCGTCCTGGTCGAAGCGGAGGTCACCGGGGCCGTGGTCGTCGAGCAGGCCGGTGTCCTCCATCGGCACCATGTCCGGCAGGCCGTCGGGCTTGGCCATGCCGTGGGCGACGTCGATGCGGAAGCCGTCGACGCCGCGGTCCAGCCAGAAGCGCAGGGTCTCCTCGAGGTCGGCCAGCACCTCGGGGTTGCCGAAGTCCAGGTCGGGCTGCTCCGGCGCGAAGATGTGCAGGTACCACTGGCCGTCGGGCACCCGCGTCCACGCCGGGCCGCCGAAGACCGACGGCCAGTTGTTGGGGGGCTCGCCGCCGTCGGTCCCGCGCCCGTCGCGGAAGACGTACCGGGCCCGCTCGGGCGAGCCCGGTCCGGCCGCGAGCGCTGCCCGGAACCACGCGTGCTCCGACGAGCTGTGGTTCGGGACGACGTCGATCGTGACCCGCAGGCCCAGCGCGTGCGCCTCGGCCAGCAAGGCGTCGAACTCGGCGAGGTCGCCGAACACCGGGGCGACGTCGCGCGGATCGGCGACGTCGTAGCCGTGGTCGGCCATCGGGGAGGGGAAGAAGGGTGTGATCCACAGTGCGTCGACGCCGAGGTCGCGCAGGTAGGTCAGCCGGCCGCGCAGGCCGGCGAGGTCACCGATGCCGTCGCCGTTCCCGTCGGCGAAGCTGCGGATGTAGACCTGGTAGAACACCGCGTCCCGCCACCACGTGTCGGTCATCGGCCGGGGGAGCGGTCGGCGTCCGCGTCGGCGGGGAAGCGGTTCTGCATGCTGCCCGCCGCGTTCACCAGGTAGCCCCAGAGGGTGGCGTCCTGGTGGGGGGGCAGCTCGAGGGAGTCCACGGCGTCGCGCATGTGCGAGATCCAGGCGTCGCGCTCGGCCGGCCCGATGGCGAAGGGCGCATGCCGCATCCGCAGCCGCGGGTGCCCGCGCTCGTCGGAGTACGTCGTCGGCCCGCCCCAGTACTGCTCGAGGAACCGCCGCAGCCGCAGCTCGGCGCCCGCCCAGTCGTCCTGCGGGTACAGCGGCGCGAGCACCGGGTCGCTGCGGACGGCGGCGTAGAAGCGGGCCACGAGTCGCTCGAACGTCGGCTGCCCGCCGACCTCGTCGTAGAAGGTCCGGGCCGACGGCAGTCGCCTCGACTCGCTCATTCCCGCGGTGCTCCCTCGGCGTCGATCGTGACGGGCGACCGGTCGTACGTCCGTCGATAGGCAAGCAGCGCCGGGGCGACGGCGATCATTCCGATCCCGCCGCACAGGGCGAGCACGGCACTGGGGGCCATGCCCTCTGCGGCGAGCCCGGCCGCCAGCGCGCCGATGCCCTGCACGCCGTACAGGCCGCTGACCGCCACGCCGAAGGCGCGGCCGCGGTAGGCCGCCGGCGTCGCCTGCACGAAGGCGATGTTGAGCGGGATGAGCCAGGCGGACCCGAGGCCCGAGAGGAACAGCAGCGCGAGCAGCGTCGTGAAGGAGGTCCAGCTCGCACCCACCAGCCCGACCAGGACCCCGCCGACCAGCAGGGGGGCCAGGGACAGGAGCACCAGCGGCACGACCAGCCGTTCCCGGCGGGCCGGCGCGACCAGCCGGCCGAGCAGCAGTCCGCCGACGACCACGCCGGCCGGGTTGGCGGCCAGCAGCACGCCGATCGCCATGCCACCCCCGCCGAGCTGCGAGGCGAGCGGCGCGGCGATGCCCTCCCACGCGTTGCCGAACAGGGCGCCCACCCAGAGGACGGCGATGATGGCGACCATGCGCCGCGTGCGGCCGAGGAAGCGCAGACCCGCGGCGGTGTCCCGCAACAGCGACCGGCCGGCCTCGGGCGGCGAGGGGGCCGGCCGGCGCTCGAGGCGGGCCGACAGCCACAGCGCCGACACCGCGAAGGTCACAGCGTCGATGCCCAGCGCCAGTGAGGGGTGGACCGCGACCAGCGCGCCGCCGACGAGGAAGCCCAGGACCTGGGCGACCTGCAGCGTCACCGTCGTCAACGACGTCGCCAGGGCGTAGCGCTCGCCGTCGAGCACGTCGGCCATCACCGCCGAGCGGGCCGATTCGAACGGTGGGGCGCACAGCGAGACCAGCAGCAGCAACCCGAGCAGCACCAGCAGCGGCATGCCCGGCACCGCCATCAGCGCGAGCAGCAGGGCGCGGACGACGTCGGTGGCGATGAGCACCCGGTGCCGGGGCAGCCGGTCGGCCAACGTCGACAGCAGCGGCCCGCCGATCAGCCACGGGAAGTGGCTGATCGCGAAGGTGAGCGCGGACAGCAGTGGTGAGTTCGTGCGCTGGTAGACCAGCACGGTCAGCGCGACGCGGGCGAGTTCGTCGCCCGCCGTCGAGAGCAGGAACGTGCCGAAGAGCGGGCGGAACTCCGCGACGGCGAAGACCTTGCGGTAGGTGGCCGGGCGGATGGGGATCAGCTCGTCCGGCGCGGTCGCGGTCAGCGGACCCTGACCACGGTTAGTGACCTGTTCATCACCGAAATA
>JBBSKB010000040.1:0-28236 GCA_038256725.1 Mycobacteriales bacterium
ACGACGCTCGACGAGTACCGCAAGCACCTCGAGAAGGACGCCGCGCTCGAGCGCCGCTTCCAGCCGATCCAGGTGCCCGAGCCGTCGCTGGCCCACACCATCGAGATCCTCAAGGGCCTGCGCGACCGCTACGAGGCGCACCACCGGATCAGCATCACCGACAGCGCCCTCGTGGCCGCCGCGACGCTGGCCGACCGGTACATCTCCGACCGCTTCCTCCCGGACAAGGCGATCGACCTGATCGACGAGGCCGGCGCCCGGATGCGGATCAAGCGGATGACCGCCCCGCCGGACCTGCGTGAGTTCGACGACAAGATCGCCGGCATCCGCCGCGAGAAGGAGTCGGCGATCGACGCGCAGGACTTCGAGAAGGCCGCGGCGCTGCGCGACACGGAGAAGACCCTGCTGGGCGAGAAGGCCGAGCGCGAGAAGCAGTGGAAGGCCGGCGACATGGACGTCGTCGCCGAGGTCGACGACGAGCAGATCGCCGAGGTGCTGGCCAACTGGACCGGCATCCCCGTCTTCAAGCTCACCGAGGAGGAGACCTCGCGGCTGCTCCGCATGGAGGACGAGCTCCACAAGCGGATCATCGGCCAGGAAGAGGCCATCAAGAGCGTCAGCCAGGCGATCCGGCGCACGCGGGCGGGCCTCAAGGACCCGCGCCGCCCGGGTGGCTCGTTCATCTTCGCCGGCCCCTCGGGTGTCGGTAAGACCGAGCTCGCCAAGGCGCTCGCGCAGTTCCTCTTCGGCGAGGACGACGCGCTCATCCAGATCGACATGAGCGAGTTCCACGACAAGTTCACCGTGTCGCGGCTCGTCGGGGCTCCTCCCGGCTATGTCGGTTACGACGAGGGTGGCCAGCTGACCGAGAAGGTGCGGCGCAAGCCGTTCTCGGTGGTCCTCTTCGACGAGATCGAGAAGGCGCACGCGGACGTGTTCAACACGCTGCTGCAGGTGCTGGAGGATGGCCGGCTCACCGATGGTCAGGGCCGGATCGTGGACTTCAAGAACACGATCCTGATCCTCACGACCAACCTCGGTACGCGGGACATCTCCAAGGCGGTCGGCCTCGGCTTCCAGGCCGGTAACGACTCGACGAGCAACTACGAGCGGATGAAGCTCAAGGTGAACGAGGAGCTCAAGCAGCACTTCCGGCCGGAGTTCCTCAACCGCATCGACGACATCGTCGTGTTCCACCAGCTGACCGAGAACGAGATCGTGCACATCGTCGACCTGATGGTCGCTCGCGTGGAGACCCAGCTGGCCGCCAAGGACATGTCGCTGGAGATCACGCCCGCGGCCAAGAAGCTGCTGGCCTCCCGTGGCTTCGACCCCGTCCTGGGTGCCCGGCCGCTGCGCCGGACCATCCAGCGCGAGATCGAGGACGCGCTGAGCGAGAAGATCCTCTACGGCGAGCTGTCCGGTGGGCAGATCATCGTGGTGGACGTCGACGACGCCGAGGGCGCGCTGCAGAAGTTCACCTTCCGTGGCGAGCCCAAGCCGGTCGCCGTGCCGGACACCCCGCCGGTCGCCCTCACGGGCGCCGACGGTGACGAGGACGGCCCGGCCACAGCCGCCGAGTAGCACCCGCACGACCCAGGAGGCCCCTCCGCCCGCACCGGGCGGAGGGGCCTCCTGCCGTGTCAGGCCGGAAGACGGAAGAGGTCGTCCTCGGTCTGCTCGACCAGGCCGTCCGCCAGCAGGGAATCCAGGCAGCGCGACCGCTGGACGGCGTCGGCCCAGGCGGGTTCGAGGGCGGCGGCGTCCACCGGCTCCGGGGCGGTTCGCAGCACGTCGAGCAGCCGGCCGCGCACCTGCCGGTCGGTGCCGGCGAACTTCTGCACCCGCCGGGCCGGGCCGTCGTACGCGGGCGATCCGGCCAGCCGCCAGGCGCACCGGTCGCGGAGCGGACTCGCCCCGCACCGCGGGGTGCCGGCCACGCAGACCAGCGCGCCGAGCTCCATGATCGCCACCGAGAAGCGCACCGCCCGTTCCTCGTCCTCCGGCGCGAGAGCGGCGACGTCGTCGAGGTCGGCGGCCCGGGCGGTGCCGGCCTCCGCCCGGCCGTGCACCAGCCGGGCGACCACGCGCCGGACGTTCGTGTCGACGACGGGGTGCCGCTGGCCGTAGCCGAAGCAGGCCACCGCGCGGGCGGTGTAGGTACCGATGCCGGGCAGCGCCTCGAGCTCGGGCACCGACGACGGGACGACGTCCCCGTGCCGCTCCGCGATCGCACCCGCAGCCTCACGCAGCCGCAGCGCGCGCCGCGGGTAGCCGAGCTTCCCCCAGGCGCGGATGACCTCCGCCGGGCTGGCTGCGGCGAGCGCCGAGGGGGCCGGCCAGCGCGCCAGCCACTCCCGCCAGACCGGCTCCACCCGGGCCACGGGCGTCTGCTGCAGCATGACCTCGCTGACCAGCACCGCCCAGGCGTCCACCCCCGGCCGGCGCCACGGGAGGTCGCGGGCGGCGCCGGCGAACCAGTCGACGATCACGTCGCCGGCGGCCGGTCCGGCGGGCGGCGCGGGACGGATGGGGATGCTGGTCACGGGGGTCCAGTGTGCCGTCCACGGGGAGCGGCGTGCCGGGTCGGGAGGTGGGGCCTGCCCCGGATAGCGTTCCGCCCGTGCTGCACCCGGTCGGATCGCTGCCGGCGCGCGTCTACTGGCGCCGTCGCCTGGTGGCGTTGACCGTCCTGCTGGTCGTCCTGGGCGCCGGCACCTGGGGCGGGATCCTGCTGCTCACCGGCGGGTCGGGGGATGCCGGCGGGAGCACCTCGCCGGAGGCCGCCGAGCCGGCGCCGACGCCGGCCTTGGAGCGAATCGTTCCGGCGCTGACCGCCGTGCGCACCCCGGCGCCCCCCGAGCCGGTGGCCGTCGATCCGGCCGCGACCGCGCCCGAGGTCGTCGCTCCGCCGCCGGTCGAGGCGGGCGGGTCGTGCAGCGACGACATGCTGGCGGTCGAGGTCCGCACCCCGGGAACCGTCGCGGTGGGCAGGAAGCCGGTGTTCGAGCTCGTGGTGACCAACGCGTCGGAGACGCTCTGCGTGCGCGACCTGGACAAGGCGCTGCAGGAGCTGATCATGCTCGACGGCACGGGCGCGCGGGTGTGGGGCAGCAACGACTGCTTCCCCGAGTCCGGGCCCGATGTGCGGACGCTGGCGCCCGGTGAGGCCGTGGTCTTCCCGGTGGTGTGGGGCGGGCTGACCAGTGCGCCGGACTGCGCCGGGGAACGGACGCCGCCGCCGGCCGGCAGCTACGCCGTCCGCGGCCGGCTGGACACCAAGAGCTCGCCGGACGCGACCCTGACGCTCACCTGACGCCGGCGGGCGATCAGCTGTAGCGATCCAGGATCGAGGTCTCGGCGAGGCGGGAGAGCCCCTCGCGGATGCCTCGGGCGCGGGCCTCGCCGACGCCCTCGACGGCCAGCAGGTCCTCGATGGTGGCCGCCAGCAGCTTCTGCAGGCCGCCGAAGTGGTCGACCAGCCGGTCGATGATCCCCGACGGGAGCCGCGGCACCCGGTTGAGCAGGCGGTAGCCGCGCGGGCTGACGGGAGAGTCCAGCGCATCGGGCGACGTGGGCAGGCCGTAGCAGCGGGCCACCGCCGACAGGTCGAGCAGCTCGGTGGCCGTCAGCGCCCGCAGGTCGGTGAGCACCTGGTCGATCGTGCGCACCCGGCGGCCGCCGTCGGGCAGGTAGTCCTGCACCAGGAGGCCGCGGTCCTCCTCGACGCCGGCGAGCATCTCGTCGAGTTGCAGGGCGAGCAGCCGGCCGTCGGTCCCGAGCTCGACGACGAAACCCTCGATCTCGTCGGCGATGCGGCGGACCATCTCCAGGCGCTGGCTGACACTCATCGCGTCGCGGACCGTGACGAGGTCCTCGATCTCCAGGGCGGAAAGTGTGCTGGCCACCTCGTCGAGGCGGAGCTTGTACCGCTCCAGCGCCGCGAGGGCCTGGTTGGCGCGGGCCAGGATCGTGGTGGGGTGCTCCAGGGTGTAGCGACGCCCGGTCACGTACACGCTGATGATGTGCATCGACTGGCTCACCGAGATCACCGGGAAGCCGGTCTGGATCGCGACCCGCTCGGCCGTGCGGTGCCGGGTGCCCGACTCCTCGGTCGGCACGGTCGGGTCGGGCATCAGGTGCACGCCGGCGCGCACGATCCGGCTGCCGTCGTAGGAGACGATGACCGCGCCGTCCATCTTGGCCAGCTCGCGGAGGCGGGTGGCCGAGTTCGCCACGTCCAGCGCGAAGCCACCGGTGCACAACGACTCGACCACCCGGTCGTACCCGAGGACGATGAGCGCGCCGGTGCGCCCGGCCAGGATGCGCTCCAGACCGTCGCGCAGGGCGGTGCCCGGGGCGATCCGGCCGAGGAGATCGCGCAGTGCGACCTCGGCGTCCTCAGCGGCGGGCACGAGCTCTCCTGACGGTCGAGTGGTGCGGATGCCGAGTCTACGTGCCCGCCCCCTGGGGGGCCGGGCTCCGGGTCAGCATCGCAGCTGCGGAACCTTCGTGGCTCAGAAGAGCCGGGCGAACGCCGAGCCGAGGTCGGGCACCTCGACGAGACGGATGCCCGGCGGCGGCGGGCCGGCATCCGGCGGGACGAAGGCGACCTGGTAGCCCTGCCGCGCGGCCTCGGCCAGCCGGCGGCCGGTGCCGCCCACCCGCCGGATCTCCCCGGACAGCCCGACCTCGCCGAGCGCGATCATCCCGGCGGGGAGCGCCCGGTCCTTCGAAGCCGAGGCGATGGCCAGGGCGAGAGCCAGATCGGCCGCCGGCTCACCGATGCGCACGCCCCCGACGGAGGCGGCGAACACGTCGGCGTCGGCCAGCTTGACCCCACCGCGGCGCTCGACGACGGCGTTGACCATCGCCACGCGCTGGGCGTCGAGGCCGCTGACCGCCCGTCGTGGTGAGCCGCCGCCCGAGGAACCGGCCACCAGGGCCTGCACCTCGGCCAGCAGCGGCCGGCTGCCCTCCATCGTGACGGTGACGCAGCTGCCGGGCACGGGGGCTGCGCGCCGCGAGACGAACAGCGCCGACGGGTCGGGCACGCCGACGACGCCGGTGTCGCCGATCTCGAAGCAGCCGATCTCGTCGGCCGGGCCGAACCGGTTCTTGGTGGCGCGGACCAGCCGCAGCGTGGAGTGCCGCTCGCCGTCGAAGGAGATGACGACGTCGACCAGGTGCTCCAGGGTCCGCGGGCCGGCGATCGCGCCGTCCTTGGTCACGTGGCCGACCAGGATCGTGGTCATGCCGCGGCTCTTCGCGACTGCGGTCAGCGCGCTGGCGACCGCACGGACCTGCGTCGCGCCGCCGTCCGTGCCGTCGCCGGGGGAGCGCACCGTCTGGACGCTGTCGAGGACCAGGAGCGTCGGGTTGACCTGCTCGACGTGCGACAGGACGGCCGACAGCTCGGTCTCCGCGGCCAGGTAGAGCCGCTCGTGCAGGGCGCCGATGCGCTCGGCGCGCAACCGGACCTGGCCGGCGGACTCCTCGCCCGACACGACCAGGGCGGGGCCGTTGCTCGCGGCGACGCGGTGGGCGACCTCGAGCAGGAGCGTGCTCTTGCCGACGCCGGGCTCGCCGGCGACCAGCAGGACCGCGCCGGGGACCAGCCCACCGCCGAGGACCCGGTCGAACTCACCGATGCCGGTCGGGACCGCGCGGGCGCCGGCCAGCTCGACCTCGGCGATCGGGCGGGCGGGCGCGGTGACGGGGCCGGCGGCGACGGCGCGCAGCGAGGGGCCGGCGGTACCGATCTCCTGGATCGTGCCCCAGGCCTGGCACTCCGGGCAGCGGCCGACCCACTTGGCCGAGGCGTAGCCGCACTCGGTGCAGCGGTGGGCGGGGCGGGCGGTCTTCACTCCTGCGGGCGGCACGGGGCGACGCTAACCCCGGCCACCGACAGGACGCGGGAGCGCTGCCGGGCGGGAGGGTCGGTCAGTCGCCGACGGCGGACTCGCGCTCGCGCGCGACGTCCCCGGCGTCTCCGGCGGCCTCGGTGCCTTCTTCCTCCGAGTGGTGGAAGTCGAAGCCCTCCTCGCGCTCGAGCTCCTCGGCGGGGGTCGCGACCGTGGCCTGCACGGTCACCTCGCCGGCGTTCTCGAAGGTCAGCACGAGGGACAGGTGCTGCCCGACGGTCACGGACTCGTCGAGGTCGGACAGGGTGATCGTCACGTCGTCGGAACCGACGAAGACCGTGACGCCCGGCGGCAGTTCGATCTCGCCGGACGCCGAGGCGGTCGTCCCCGTCGCGGTGCCGGAGATCTCGGCGTCGCCGAAGCCCTCGCCCTCGACCGAGACCAGGGTGTCGGCCTCGTCGCCGGTGTTGACGACGGCCATCGTCAGCTCGACGTCGTCGCCGGCGTCGTAGCTCCCGCTGCGCGGGTAGGCGAGGTTCACCTGGCGCAGGGTGATGTCGCCGACCTGCGCCATGGCGCCGACCGTGTCGCGCTCCTGGGTGGCGGTCTGCGCGACCTGCCCCGCGCTGCACGCGGAGAGGGCGACGGGGGAGAACAGAGCAACGCCCACGATGGCGGCGCGCAGAGCGCGGTTCACGGCCGTCGACCTCCACACAAGTTCGATGATGGCGGCCACCGGGGTCGGTGGACCGAGTCGCGCCCAGCCTATCGGGCGGCTCACGATGTCCGCCGGGAGGTGAGGCCGGTGGCGTCCAGCGCGCTCGGGAGCTCGAACGGGGACGGTGGGGAGCCGGACCCCGCTCTCGCCGACTTCCCGGCCTCCGCCCCGACGACCAGGCGGTGGTGCTTCGCCGACCAGCTCGGTCCGCACTTCCTCGACCGCCCGGACCAGCCCGTGCTGCTCGTCGAGTCGCGCGCGGTGCTCTCCCGTCGCCGGTTCCACCGCCAGAAGGCACACCTGGTGCTCTCCGCCCTCCGGCATCGCGCCGCCGAGCTCGGCGACCAGGCGGAGTTCCACCAGGTCGGCAGCTACGCCGAGGCGCTCGACCGGGTGCGGGAACCGCTGAGCGTCTGCGCGCCCACGTCCTGGGCCGCTCGCGACCTCGTCCTCCGGCGCCCAGGGGTGCAGCTGCTGGCGGCCCGGGGCTTCGTGAGCAGCCAGGCCGAGTTCGCGACCTGGGCCGGGAGCCGGGGCCGCCGGCGGTTGCTGATGGAGGACTTCTACCGCGACGCCCGGCGTCGGCACGGCGTCCTGCTCGACGGCGGGGGGCCGGCCGGCGGCCGGTGGAACCTGGACGAGGAGAACCGGCAGCCACCACCCGCGGACGGTCGTTCGCCCGCGCCCTCCCCGTGGTGGCCGGAGGAGGACGGGATCGACGACGAGGTGCGTGCCGACCTCGACCGGTGGGAGGCCGCCGGGGACGTCTCCTTCGTCGGCGACGACGGCCCCCGGCTGTTCCCGGTCACCCGGCGCGAGGCGCTGCACCGGCTCCAGGACTTCCTCGACCACCGGCTGCGGGCCTTCGGCCCGCACGAGGACGCGATGCTGCGCGACGAGCGGTGGCTCGCCCACTCGCTGCTGTCCCCGGCCCTCAACCTCGGGCTGCTGGACCCGCTCGAGGTGGTCACCGCCGCCGAGCAGCGGTACCGCGACCCGGTGGCCGAGGGGGATCCGCTCCCGCTGAACAGCGTCGAGGGCTTCGTCCGGCAGGTCATGGGCTGGCGCGACTACATCTGGCACATGTACTGGCACCTCGGCCGCGGCTTCCGCGCCCGGAACCACCTCGGTGCGCACGAGGGGGTCCCCTCCTGGCTGGCCGACCTCGACGCCGCGGCGGTCGACGCGGGGTGCCTGTCCGACGTGCTCGGCGACCTGCGCCGGGACGGCTGGGTGCACCACATCCCGCGGCTGATGGTGCTCGGCAACTACGCGCTGCAGCGGGGCATCGACCCCTCGGCCATGACCGACTGGTTCCACGAGAGCTTCGTCGACGGCTACGAGTGGGTGATGGTCGCCAACGTCGTCGGCATGAGCCAGCACGCCGACGGCGGGGTGCTCGCTACCAAGCCCTACGCCTCCGGTGGCGCCTACATCGACCGGATGAGCGACTACTGCGGAGACTGCCGGTTCGACCCGAAGAAGCGGCTGGGCGAGGACGCCTGCCCGTTCACCGCCGGCTACTGGGCCTTCCTGGACCGCACGCGCGACCGGCTGGCCGGCAACCAGCGGATGCGCCGGCCGCTCCAGGGGCTCGACCGGCTCGCCGACCTCCCCGCGGTGGTCGAGCAGGAGCGACTGCGCGGCACCGAGCCGCCCTGATCAGGTGAGGGCGGCGCCGCCGGCCAGCAGCAGGACCACGTCGAGCACCGTCAGCAGCATCACGGCGGGGAAGGCCAGCCGTCGTCCGCGCGGGGTACCGGCCAGTGCGGCGACCGCGGCCGCGGGCACCGCGATCGCCAGGCCGACCCAGCCGGCGGCGGTCGGGGGGCCGTCCGGCCCCAGGACGAGCACGAGCGAGGCGGCGAGCAGCAGCACGGCGCCGGTGGCCGCTGAGACGATCGCGCCCAGCCGGTGGGGGAGGCCGCGCACCCCGGTGGCGAGGTCGTCCTCGAGATCGGGAGCGACGTTGGCGAGGTGGGCGGCCGCGCCCAGCGCGCCACCGGCGGCGACCAGCCACCACGGCGCCGAGGGCGAGCCCGGAGCGGCGGCGACCACGCCGGCCGGGAGCGCCCCGAACCCGGTCACGTAGGGGAGCGCGGAGGCGGCGGTGCGCTTCAATCCGGCGTTGTAGGCCCAGCCGCTCGCCACCAGGAGCAGCAGCAGGAGACCCGGGACGATCCCCAGCAGGAGGGAGAGGGCGGCGGCGGCGGCGGCCGAGGCGAGGGCCGCGCACCGCAGCAGGCCGGGGTCGACGGCGCCCTGCACCACCGGCTTGTCGGGCCGGGCCACGGCGCGGTCGCGGTCGGCGTCCAGCCAGTCGTTGCTCCAGCCGATGGACGCCTGACCTGCGAGAACGGCGACGAAGATCACTCCGGTCCGCGCGGCGCCGACGTCCGCGGCGACCGCGAGCAGCGTCGCGACGGTGGTCACCGCGACCGTCGGACCGGGGTGCGTGGCCCGCGTCAGACCGGCCGCGAGAGCCCTCGCCGAGCCCCGTGCACGCACACCGGCCATACCTCTGTCAACCCCTCGCCCGAGGCGGACCTGCCTTCTGACCTGCACCTTTGCGGCACGACTCGGGTCCGTCGGGTCAGTCTGCCGTGGTACCCTGGAGTCAGCGAAAGGGGTCACATTCACATGGGCTTCACTGTCGGCGAGACCGTCGTCTATCCGCACCACGGTGCCGCTCTGATCGAAGCGATCGAGCAGCGGACCGTCAAGGGCGTCGAGCGAGCGTATCTCGTGCTGAAGGTCGCCCAGGGCGATCTGACCGTGCGCGTCCCGGCGGACAACGCCGAGATCGTGGGCGTTCGCGATGTCGTGGGCCAGGAAGGCCTGGACAAGGTGTTCGAGGTGCTCCGTGCACCGCACACCGAGGAGCCGACCAACTGGTCGCGCCGCTACAAGGCCAACCTCGAGAAGCTGGCCTCCGGTGACGTGAACAAGGTCGCCGAGGTCGTCCGCGACCTCTGGCGTCGCGACAAGGACCGCGGTCTGTCGGCGGGGGAGAAGCGCATGCTCTCGAAGGCCCGTCAGATCCTGGTCAGCGAGCTCGCGCTCGCCGAGGGCACCAACGAGGACAAGGCCGAGATCCTGCTCGACGAGGTCCTCGCCAGCTGAGCTCGCTCTCCTTGCGTACTCGGCTCCTGAAAGACGTCCGGACCACTCCCGTGCACGCTGTCGCGATCGTCGCAGCGGCCGGGAGTGGTTCGCGTCTGGGGGCCGAGCGGGATGGGCGGGCGATACCGAAGGCGCTGGTCCCGCTCGGCGGCCGCCCGCTCGTCCGCTGGGCGGTCGAGGGCCTGCTCGCCGGGGGCGTGGCCGAAGTCGTCGTCGTCGTTCCGGCCGCGCAGCGCGCGGCGTTCGAGGCCGTGCTGCCGCCCGGGGTCGCCGTCGTCGACGGAGGGTCGACCCGCACCGCCTCGGTGCGCGCAGGCCTGGCCGCCGCCGGTCCCGCGGCCACTGCCGTGCTGGTGCACGACGCCGCCCGCCCGTTGACCCCGCCCGAGACGATCGCCCGGGTGCTCGCCGCCCTGGAGGCCGGTGCGCTCGCGGTGGTGCCGGTGCTCCCGGTCGTGGACACGACCGTGCTGGTCGACGACGACGGCCTGGTCGTCGACGCCGTGCCGCGCGCGCCGCTGCGCCGTGTGCAGACCCCGCAGGGGTTCGACCGGGCCACCCTCGAAGCTGCCTACGACGCGCTGGAGACAGACGCCGAGCTCACCGACGACGCCGCCGTCGTGCGGCGGGCCGGGGTCGCGGTGACCACCGTGGCCGGCGACGAGCGCTCGGCGAAGGTCACCGTCCCCCACGACCTGGCTCTGGCCGAGCTCGCCCTGCCCCTCGGGGAGACCACCGCATGAGCACCGCCCTGCCCCGCGTCGGCATCGGCACCGACGTCCACCCCGTCGAGGTCGGCCGCGCCTGCTGGCTCGCCGGCCTGGAGTGGCCGGGGGTCGACGGTTGCGCCGGCCACTCCGACGGCGACGTCGTCGCCCACGCGCTCACCGACGCCGTCCTCTCCGCGGCGGGGTTGGGCGACATCGGCGCGCTGCTGGGCACCGACGACCCGCGGTGGGCCGGCGCTCGCGGTACCGACGTCCTGGCGCACGTGCGCGCCGTCCTCGCCGACGCCGGCTGGCAGGTGGGCAACGCCGTGGTCCAGCTGGTCGGGAACAGCCCCAAGGTGGGCCCCCGCCGGGCCGAGGCGGAGGCGGTGCTGTCCGCCGCGCTCGGCGCCCCGGTGAGCGTGACGGCCACCACCACCGACGGCCTGGGCCTGACCGGGCGGGGAGAGGGGCGGGCAGCGGTGGCCACGGCCCTCGTGGTCCGGACGGGGGAGCCCGGCTCTCCACGGGCGGAAGCACGCCCAGCGACTCCGTAGACTCGGCGCAGTGTCCATGCCGCGCTACGTAAACTTCACGCGGTGAGCCTCCGCCTGTACGACACGGCCGCCCGTGCGGTCCGCGACTTCACGCCCCTGCGTGCCGGTCGGGCGTCGCTCTACGTCTGCGGTCTCACCGTGCAGGGCCCCCCGCACGTCGGCCACATCCGGGCCGCGGTCTCCTTCGACGTGCTGCGCCGCTGGCTGGACGCGAGCGGCCTCGAGGTCACCTACGTCCGCAACGTGACCGACATCGACGACAAGATCCTGTCCAAGGCCGCCGAACGCGATCTCCCGTGGTGGGCCTGGGCGTTCCTGAACGAGCGCGCCTGCACCCGCGCCTACGACGTCCTCGGTGTGCTGCCCCCCACCTACGAGCCGCGGGCCACCGGTCACGTGCCGGAGATGGTCGAGCTGATGCAGCGGCTGATCGACCGCGGGCACGCCTACGACGTCGACGGCGACGTGTACTTCGACGTCCGCTCGTTCCCGGAGTACGGCGCGCTCACCGGCCAGCGGCTGGAGCACCTCGAGCCCGCCGCGGACACCGAGACCGACGAGCGCAAGCGCGACCCCCGCGACTTCGCCCTCTGGAAGGGGCGCAAGCCCAGCGAGCCGGAGACGGCCTCCTGGGCCACGCCCTGGGGCCGCGGCAGGCCCGGCTGGCACCTGGAGTGCTCGGCGATGGCCGGCAAGTACCTCGGCGAGGCCTTCGACATCCACGGCGGAGGCCTGGACCTGCGGTTCCCGCATCACGAGAACGAGCAGGCGCAGTCGCGCGCGGCCGGCGACCGGTTCGCCCAGTACTGGATGCACAACGGCTGGGTCACCCTGGGCGGCGAGAAGATGAGCAAGTCGCTGGGCAACACCGCGCAGGTCGACGAGGTCGTGAAGCGCGTCCGCCCGGTGGAGCTGCGCTACTACCTCGTCGCGCCGCACTACCGCTCGATGGTCGAGTTCACCGACGCGGCCCTGGACGAGGCGGCCGCCGGCTACCGGCGGATCGAGTCCTTCGTGAAGCGCGCGGTGGAGCGGGTCGGGGCGGCGGTGCGGGACAGCGATGGCGTGGACGGCGGCGGCGAGCTGCCGGAGGCGTTCCGCGCTGCTCTGGACGACGACCTCGGCACCCCGGCGGCGATCGCGGCCGTGCACGAGGGCGTCCGGCAGGGCAACACCGCACTCGGCGACGGGGACGACGCCGCGACCGCGGCCGCCCTGGGGGCCGTGCGCGCGATGCTCGGCGTCCTCGGGCTGGACCCGCTGGACCCGCAGTGGGCCACCGACTCCGACGACCGGCTCGCGCAGGCGACCGACGGGCTCGTGGCGCTCGCGCTCCAGCAGCGCCAGGCCGCACGGGCCCGCAAGGACTTCACCGCCGCGGACGCGATCCGCGACCAACTGACCACCCTCGGCGTCTCCGTCGAGGACACCCCTGATGGACCCCGATGGGAGCTGAGCCGCTGATGGCCGGCAACAGCCAGCGCCGAGGCCGTAGCGACGGCGCAGGCAAGAAGCGCGCCACCGCCGGCACCGGTGGGAAGAACCGCCGTTCGCTCGTGGGCCGGGGCGCGACGCCGCCGGCCGAGGCGCGTCCGGGCCACCCCGCGCAGCGCAAGGCCGCGGCCGACGCGCACGTCCGCTCCGAGCGCGCCCGCGCCCGGGCCCGCTCCGAGGAGACGCCCGAGCTGCTGCTCGGCCGGAACCCGGTCGTGGAGGCGCTGCGCGCCCGGATCCCGGCGAACGCGCTCTACGTCGTCACCGGCGACAACCAGCGGCTCACCGACGAGCGGATCACCGAGGCGCTGGCCCTGGCCGCCGACCGCGGGCTGCCGCTGCTCGAGGTCGGGAAGGCCGAGTTCGACCGGATGTCCCAGGGTGCGCTGCACCAGGGCATCGGCCTGCAGGTGCCGCCCTACGACTACGCGCACCCGGACGACCTGCTCGACCTGGCGCGCGACTCGGGCCGCCCGCCGCTGCTGGTCGCGCTCGACGGCGTCACCGACCCGCGCAACCTGGGTGCCGTCGTGCGCTCGGCGGCAGCCTTCGACGCGCACGGCGTCGTCGTGCCACAGCGTCGCGCGGTGGGCATGACGGCCTCGGCCTGGCGCACCAGCGCTGGTGCCGCCGCCCGCATCCCGGTGGCCCGGGCGGTCAACCTGCCGCGGGCCCTGGCCTCCTACCAGGACGCCGGGCTGCAGACGGTCGGCCTGGCCGGCGAGGGCGACGTGGAGCTGCACGAGTACGACGGCTTCGCCGACGCCGTCGCACTGGTCGTGGGCGCGGAGGGGACCGGCCTGTCGCGGCTCGTGCGGGAGAAGTGCGACGTCGTCGTGCGCATCCCCATCGACCGGGACACCGAGTCGCTCAACGTCAGCGTCGCCGCGGGCATCGCGCTGTACCAGGTCGCGATGGCACGCCGCACCCGGGCCGCCGGCTGAGCTGACCCGTTGCCTCTCCGGGGGTGGAGGAGCACACTCCGCGCCACCACCCCCGAGGAGGCTCGCGTGCAGATCAGCCAACTGCTCCGCCACAAGGACCCTGCGGTCGCCACCATCGACGGTTCCGACAGCGTGCGGGCCGCCCTCGAACTGCTGGCCGAGAAGGGGATCGGCGCGCTCGTCGTCTCCTCCGACGGCCGCCGGGTCGACGGCATCATCTCCGAGCGGGACGTCGCCCGCGGGCTGCACGAGCGCGGGGCCCAGCTCCTGGCCGACCCGGTGTCCAGCGTGATGACCACGCAGGTGCACGTCTGCCCGCCCGACGCGAGCGTGGACGGTTTGGCGCGGACGATGACCGACCACCGGGTGCGGCACGTCCCCGTCGTCGCCGACGACGTCCTGATCGGCATCGTCTCGATCGGCGACGTCGTGAAGGCGCGGCTGGACGAGCTGGAGGAGGAGCGCCGGCAGCTGGTCGACTACATCCAGACCTGACGGCGGACGCTCAGCCGATCAGCTGCGCCACGGAGTAGATGACCAGCCCGGCGAGGCCGCCGACGACGGTGCCGTTGACCCGGATCCACTGCAGGTCGCGGCCGACCTGCAGCTCGATCCGCCTGCTGGTCTCCTCGGTGTCCCAGCGGGCGACGGTGCTGCCCACCAGGTCGGCGGCGTCCTCGGCGAAGCGCTCGACGGCCCAGCCGGCGCCGCGGCGGAACTGGCCCTGCACCAGCTCGCGGACCGTCGGGTCGGTCTCCAGCAGCCGGGCGCTGGACCGGATCACCCCGACCATGCGGGCCCGCAGCTCCGAGTCGGGGTCGGCGGCAGCGGAGACGACGGACTTCTTCAGGGTCGACCACAGCGATCCCGACCAGGTGCGGACGGCGGGGTGGTCCAGCACCTCGGCCTTGAACTGCTCCACCCGGGCGGCGGTGTCCGGGTCGGTGCGCAGCTCGTGCACGTAGGCCCGCAGCCGCCGGTCGTACATCCCGCGCACCGGATGGTCGGGATCGGCAGCGACCTCGGCCAGGAATCCGCGGAGCAGGCTGAAGACCCTGTCGAACACCCGGTCGTCGACCCAGTCGGGCACCCAGGCGGGGGAGGCGTCGCCCAGCCGCGCCCGGAACTCCAACCGGTTCTCGCCGAGGAACTCCGCCAGCCCTGACAGCCCCGCGGAGAGCACCTCCTGGTGCCGGTCGCCGTCGACGGCGAGCTCCAGCACCCGGGCCAGCCCGGGCGCGACCGGCGTCGCGCGCAGCTTGCGGTCGACGAACCCCGACACCGCCTGCTGCACCTCGTCGTCCGAGACCAGGTCGCTGAGCGCCCCCAGGGCGGCACCGGCGTCGCCGGCCAGGCGCTCGGCCCGGCCGGGGGAGGCCAGGAAGGCGCCCAGGCGACCGGGGACGTCGATGGTGCCGAGCTTCTCCTCGACCACCGAGCGGGTCAGGAAGTTCTCCTGGACGAAGGCGCCCAGGCTCTCGCCGATCTGGTCCTTCTTGCGCGGGATGATCGCGGTGTGCGGGATCGGCAGCCCGAGTGGGTGCCGGAAGAGCGCGGTGACGGCGAACCAGTCGGCCAACGCGCCGACCATGGAGGCCTCCGCGGTGGCGCGCACGTAACCGACCCAGGCGCCGCGCTCGGGCCCCAGGAGCACGCAGACCACGAAGACGACGGCGGCGGCCAGGAAGAGCCCGGTCGCCAGCCGCTTCATGCGGGCCAGGTCGCGGGCCCGCTGGGGATCGTCGAGCGAGCCGGTCAGCGGGAGGGACGACGGTGGGGGTTCCTGCACGGCCGAAGCCTAGGTACCCGGACCGCAGCCCCGCCCCGGCGGCTCAGCCGGTGGTCCCGAGGGTGACCTCGACGGTCCGCTCGCTGCTGCCCCGGCGGATCGTGAGCTCGACGGTCGCCCCCGGCGCCTCGCTGCGCACCGCGGCGGTCAGCTCGGTCGAGGTGGTCACCGGGCGGTCGCCGACCGCGGTGACGACGTCGCCGGCGGCGATCCCGGCGTCCTCCGCCGCGCTGTCGGGCTCCACGCTGACGACCTGCGCGCCGTTCCCGACCTCGGTGTTCTGCCCCGCGGCGGCCGTGCTGGCGCGGACGCCGAGGTAGGCGCGGGTCGCCTTGCCCGTCTCCCGGATCTCGTCGCCGATGCGCTTCGCGGTGTTGCTCGGGATGGCGAAGCCCACGCCGATGCTGCCGCTCTGGGCGTCGCCGCCGACGCTGCCCGAGGCGACGGTGGCGATGGCGGTGTTGATGCCGATCACCTCGCCGGCGCCGTTGACCAGGGCGCCGCCGGAGTTGCCCGGGTTGATCGCCGCGTCGGTCTGGAGCGCGTCGATGACGGTGGCGTCGTCCTGCGAGGAGCCGGTCTGCACGGCGCGGCCGGTGGCGCTGATGATGCCGTCGGTGACCGTGTTGGACAGGCCCAGCGGAGCACCGATGGCGACTGCGACGTCGCCCACCTGGACGTCGTCGGAGTCGGCGAAGGTCGCCGGGGTCAGGCCCTCGGCGCCCGCCAGCTTGACGACGGCGATGTCGGAGGCCGGGTCGGTGCCGACCACCTCGGCGTCGTAGAGCGTGCCGTCGGAGGTGCGCACCTGCACGGTGCCCCCCTCGGCCTCGACGACGTGGTTGTTCGTGAGCACGTAGCCGTCCTCGGTCAGGACGACGCCCGAGCCGCTGCCGGCGCTGTTCCGGCTGGTGACGTAGACGGTGACCACGCTGGGGGCGGCCTTCGCGGCGGCCGCGGTGGCGGTGGTCGCCGACTCGGGGTTCTGGATGACGACGTTCTGCGCGGCCGCGGGCGCGGCGCCCGAGCCGCTCCCGTCGTCGCCCAGGGTGGCGACGCCGGCACCGGCGGCGCCGCCGATGAGCGCGCCGGCGACCAGGCCGGCCAGGCCCATGCGGAGCCGGCCGGACCGGCGGGCGGGTGGGGCCGGCTCGGCCGTCGAGCCGGGCCCGGTGGGGCCGGCGCCGGGCGGGAGGCCGCCGAAGCCGGCCGGGACCGGGGTGGTCGGCTGGCGCGGCGGGCCCCAGTAGGGCTGCCCGTAGGGCGGCTGCCCCGGCTGCGGCTGCCCGTACGCGGGCTGCCCGTACGCGGGGGGTCCGTACTGCGGCCGGACGTAGGGCTGACCGTAGGGCTGCGGGCCGGGACCCGCCTGCCCGAATGGCGGCTGGGGAGCGGTCGGCGCGCGGTCCTGGCCCTCCGGGATCCGCTCGCCGGGCCCGGTCTGCCCGCCTGTGCCCTCCGCGGGACCGGTCGGGCCGGTACCCGGCGTTCCGTGTTCGCTCACTGGTCGATTCCTCCCTCCGCGCGGCCATCCGGCCGGCGCGACGGTCCCACTGTCCCGCCGCGCACTGGCGCGCGGCTGGAGGCTGCCTGTGAGCTGCCTGTACGGGTCAACGCGGGACGTCGTCCAGCAATGCCCCGCGGCCCACGAGTTCGGTGACCGCCCAGATCGCGAGCATCTGGGCCGCGAGCAGGCCGATGAGCACGAGCAGCTGCGCGGCGCCGGCCTCGAGGGGGGTCCCGCCGCCGAGGAGCACGCCCACGAAGGCGCCGGGCAGGGTCACCAGGCCGACGGTGCGGGTCTGGTCCAGCGGCGGGATCAGCGCCGAGGCGGCCGCCGGCCGGATCACGAACAGCACCGCGTCCCGGGACAGGAAGCCGAGCGCGAGCGCCGCCTCCACCTCGCCGCGCCGCTGGTCGAGCTCCTCGCGCAGCCGTCTCCCGGCCAGCGAGGTCGCCGTCATGGCGCCGCCGATCAGGATGCCGGCGATGGGGATGACCGACTCGCCCCGGAGGGGCACCGTGCCACTGGCCAGGACGAGCAGCACGACGGGTGCTGCGCCGCCGACGATCGGCAGCGCGGTGGCCCGCAGCCGGTCGCGGGCACCGGGGGCCCGCAGCGGCAGCCCGGTCACCCGCCCGGCCGAGGTGACCGCCGCGATGCCGGTCATGAGGAGGAGGAACGCCACGGAGAGGAGGAGCGACTCGACCACCGCGAGCAGCACCGCGGAGACCACGGCCAGCTGCACCGTGGCACGGAGGGCCGCGACCAGGATCGGTCGCTGCTCGCCCAGGCCGGACAGCCGGCCCGCCGCCGCGGCGAGGGCCGTGAGGACGACGAGGACGAGGGCCAGCCGGAGATCCGGATCGACGACGGAGGAGCCCACGGCGGTCGATCCTGCCGGGCTCGCCCCACCGCGCGTGTCACCGGGCGCATCCCGGAGGCTGCCGTCCTGGGTCCACCGACCTCCCGGTCGCCGGCACCGACGCGGCCAGTGGCGGGTCGAAACCGTTCGTGCCCCCGGGGTGGACGTGCCAGCCTGGATCGCGTGACGGCCGAGCCCGTGGTCCTCCGCCGCGCCCGGTCCGCTGACGGTGCGGCGGTCGCCGACGTCTGGCTGCGCTCCTTCGACGCCGCACTGCCCACCGTGCGTCGCGCGCATCCCGACGACGGCGTCCGGCGGTGGCTCCGGGACGTCGTCGTGCCGCGGGAGGAGACCTGGGTCGCCGAGCTCGGCGGTGCGGTCGTCGGCATCCTCGCGCTGACGCCGGGGTGGATCGATCAGCTCTACCTGGACCCGGACGCCCGGGGGCGGGGGATCGGGGACCGGTGCGTCGCGCTGGCGCAGGAGCGGCAGCCCGATGGGCTGCAGCTGTGGACCTTCGAGGTCAACGCGCCGGCGCAGCGGTTCTACGAGCGGCACGGGTTCGTCGCCGTCGAGCGCACCGACGGCGCGGGCAACGAGGAACGCGAGCCCGACGTGCGCTACGCGTGGCAGCCGACGCAGTCCCTATCCTGAGCGCGGGACCTGGTCCCGTCGTCCGCCGACGTGGCGCAATTGGTAGCGCACCCGACTTGTAATCGGGCGGTTAGGGGTTCAAGTCCCCTCGTCGGCTCCGCCCCTGGATCCCCGGCTCAGTCGAAGCTGCCCGCGCCGTCGCGACGGTAGGGCGCGCGCCGCTCCCCGCGCTCGCGCTCGGCCCGTTCCTCGCGCAGCCGGGCCGCCGTCCCCGGCCGGTAGCCGGCCTTCACCACCCGGTGCTCGGTGGTCTCGGTCATGAACGCCATCGAGAACAGCAGGCCGATCAGCAGCCCGCCGACCGCCGCAGAGACGCGGTAGGACAGGGCCACCGGCGGCACGGCCAGGCAGAGCACCACCACCGGCGTCATCTGCACCAGCGCCCGGGCGAAGTGCCGCCAGATCCACGTCCGCGCGGTCGTGTCGGCCAGGACCCAGGGGGACAGCCGCCGGGGGAGCCCGCCACCCAGCGCGTACCAGAGCCACCGCACCGGGCCGGGCCGATCACCGCGCACGCCCTCGAAGGTAGGCCGTCGCCACGCGTACGGTGGCGCCCCGTGGACGAGCGTCGCCTGGGGGTCGTCTCGGGGCTGGCCGCCTACTCCCTGTGGGGCCTGTTCCCGCTGTACTTCCCGCTGCTGGAGCCCGCCGGCGGCGTCGAGATCGTGGCGCACCGCGTGGTCTGGTCGCTGCTGTTCGTCGGGCTGCTGCTCACCGCGGTCCGGCGCTGGGGGCACGTCCGGGCGGCGGTGACCGACCGGCGCACGGTGCTGGTCCTCGCCGGTGCGTCCGTGCTCATCGCCACCAACTGGTTGATCTTCGTCTACGGCGTGAACTCCGGGCACGTCGTCGAGACCTCGCTCGGCTACTTCATCAACCCCCTGGTCAGCGTCCTCCTGGGCGTGGTCGTCTTCGGCGAGCGGCTGCGGCGGCTGCAGTGGGTGGCCGTCGCCGTCGCCGGGATCGCGGTCGCCGTCCTGACCGTCGACTACGGCCGTCCGCCGTGGATCGCGCTGGGTCTGGCGGCCAGTTTCGGGCTCTACGGGTTGATGAAGAAGCTGGTCCGGGTGGAGGCCGCACCGGGTCTCTTCCTCGAGACCGCGGTGATGACGCTGCCGGCCGTCGCGCTCCTGGCCCTCTTCCACAGCGAGGGCGTCGGGACCTTCGGCTCCGCCGGCTCCGGTCACGCGCTGCTGCTGGTGAGTTCCGGGATCGCCACGGCCGTCCCGCTGCTGCTGTTCGCCGCGGCGGCCCGGCGCATCCCCCTGTCGACGGTCGGGCTGCTGCAGTACGTCACCCCGCTGATGCAGCTGTCGATCGGGGTGTTCGTCTACGGCGAGCCGATGCCGCCGGCACGGCTGGCCGGTTTCGCCATCGTCTGGGTGGCGCTGGCGGTGTTCACGGCGGACACCCTGCGACACGCCCGTGCAGGGACACGCCGGTCGGTTCCGGAGGTCCTGCCGGCCGGGTTGTGACCTCTGCCGCGGTTCCGGACGGCGCGGCGGCGGGCCCACCCGGAGCGCCGGGAACTGTCGGAGGCCTCGCCTACGGTTCCTCCCGAGCGCCCCGCATCCGGGTCGGCAGAGACAGGCAGGAGCTGGGACGAGCATGAGCAGCGACCTCTCTACGGCACGCTCGGCCGGTGGGGACGACGCCGCGGCAGAGCTGTCCGTAGCGGCATCGCCGCAGGTCGTGGGGCCGGACCTCTCCACGCGGGAGCGGGAGATGCTGGCTTTCGAGCGGCAGTGGTGGCGGGTGGCCGGCGCCAAGGAGACGGCGATCCGTGACCGGTTCGAGCTCAGCCCGACCCGCTACTACCAGGTGCTCAACGCCCTGGTCGACCGGCCGGCCGCGCTGGTGGCCGACCCCCTGCTCGTCCGGCGGCTGCGCCGCGTGCGGGCCGCGCGGCAACGGACGCGTCCGTCCCGGGGTCCTGGGCAATGAGAGTTACAAGCATTAGATTCGGTCACCGTGGGCAGGCACGCGGGATCAGGCAGTGACGGGACGAGTTCGTCCGTCATCGGTGGGCGTCGTCGGACGGATGCTCCGGACGCGCTGTGGCGCGGAGTCCCCGACGCCGGACTGAGCGACCACCCGACCGCCCCGGGGCGCGATCGCGCCCGGCTCGACGCCGCCCCCTCGCGCCGTCCCACGGCCGCCGCGGTCGCCAACCGCGCCGGCGAGCCCGCGACGCCGGTCTCGCGCTCCCGCCTCCCGCTGCCCCCGGTCCCCGCGGCCGGACGCCCCGCGTCCGCAGCGCCGTCGATCCCCGCCGGTCCGCTCGCCGAGAGCCTGCGCGCCGCCGAGGCGGCCGCCGCCCGCCGCAAGGCGCTCCAGGCGGAGGTCGTCCCCGAGTCGTTCACCGGGCCGTCGAGCGCCGAGCCGTCGAGCGCCGAGCCGTCCAGCGGTGCGCTCGCCGGCATCCGTACCGATGCGCCCGCCCCGCGCCTCCCGCGGCAGACCGCCGGTGCGTCCGACTCCCGCTACGGCGACTGGACCAAGCCCTCCCGCTCCGGCGACCTGCCGTCGGAGGAGGAGATGCGCGCGGCTCTGGCCCCGTCCACCACCCTCATCCCCGAGCGCTCGGTGGCCCGTCGCGACGAGGAGCCCACCGACGTGGACGACGTCGACGACGAGCTCCCGGCCCCCCGCTCCTCCTCCCGCACGCCCGTCGGTGGTCGCGCCGCCCTGCGCGCCGAGCGGCAGGCCGCCGAGGAGGTCCGGCTCAAGGCCGCCAAGGACAGCGGCGGCGCGCTGCTCGACGAGGAGCCCCGTCGCTCCCCGCGCCGGGTCGCCAAGGGCCTGGTCGCCATGGCGGTCGTCGCGCTCGGCGTCCTGGGCGTCTACCAGTTCACCTCGCCGCAGACCGACGAGGTCGGCGCCACGCAGCCGACGGCTCCCGTCGTCGTCGCCCCGGTGGTACCCCTGCCCCCGCTGCCCGAGCTGTCCCTCGAGGCCCCGGTCGAGCCGGCCGCGGCCACCCCGGTCCGCGTGCCCGTGGTGGTCCTCAACGCCACGACCATCTCCGGCCTGGCCGCCAAGATCTCCACCGCCGTGGTCGGCGCCGGCTGGGAGTCCCCGGGAGTCGGCGCCTATGACGGCGGCGACATCCCCGCGAGCACGGTCTACTACACCGACGGCGACGAGACCCAGCTCGAGGCCGCCACCCAGCTGGTCGAGCAGTTCCCGCAGCTGGCCGGCCCGGCGCCCCGCTTCTTCGAGCTGCCGGCGGAGATCTCCACGCCGAGCCTGGTCATCGTCGCGACCGGCGACTGGACCCCCTGATCCCGAGCTGCTGACGGACGGCGGAACACCCGCCGCCCGCCGTCCGTTGGCCGCTTCGTGCGTCGCTCCCGCGGGCCCGTGCGTCCGCGCCCCGGCGCCCGGCGTGCGCTCGCCGTCCTGCTGCCCCTCCTCGTCGTCGCACCGCTGCTCGTCGCGGTGCCGGCGGCCGCCGCCGACGTCCGCACCGAGGACGCCCGCATCCCGGCCGGCTCCGGCGCGGACGCCGTCGAGCTCGACACCACGCTGTACCTGCCCGACGAGGGCGGAACTCCTGCGCCCGCGGTCGTGCTGGCGCATGGCTTCGGTGGCAGCAAGGCCTCGGTGGCCGACGACGCGGAGGCGCTCGCCGAGCGTGGCTTCGTCGTCCTGACCTTCTCCGCCCGCGGGTTCGGCCGCAGCACCGGCTCGATCGGCCTGGACGACCCGCGCTACGAGGTCGCCGACCTCTCCGCGCTGATCGACGTGCTGGCCGAGCGGGACGACGTCGTCCAGGACGGCGACGGCGATCCGCGGGTCGGCGTCGCCGGCGCCTCCTACGGCGGGGCCCTGGCCCTGCTCGGCGCCGCCTACGACCAGCGCATCGACGCCGTCGCCCCGCAGATCACCTGGAACTCGCTCACCTCGGCACTGTTCCCCTCGCAGGTCGGCGCGACTCCCGGCGCGACGCCCGCCGCCGTGGCCCAGGCCGCCGGCACCGGTGTCTACAAGCGGCTGTGGTCGGGGCTGTTCTTCGGGCTGGGAGCCGCCCCCTCGGGGGATCTGCTCGACCTCCTCGGCGGCGCGGCCGGGCGCGGCGACGGTCCCGCGCCGGCGGCCGTCGACGTCGACGGCATCACCTCGGCGTTGACCTGCGGCCGGTTCAGCGCCGAGGTGTGCGCGGCCTACGAGGCGGCCGCCTCGGGCACCGAGCTGACTCCCGAGATCGCCCAGGTGCTCGACCGCGCGAGCCCGGCCGGGGTCCTCGACCGGATCACCGCCCCGACGCTGCTGGTCCAGGGCACCCAGGACTCGCTGTTCGGGCTCGGCCAGGCCGACGCCAACGCCCGGGGCATCGCCGCGAACGGCACCGACGTCTCCGTGGTCTGGTTCGCCGGCGGCCACGACGCCCTGGCCTCGGGCCAGGACACCGCCGCCCTGCGGGACCGCGTCGCCGACTGGTTCGACGCGCACCTGCGTGGCGCCGGCGACATCGGGCCGGGCTTCGAGTTCCCTGCGCCGACCGGGTTGGGCACCGCCGGCACCGTCGGCCGCGTGCAGGGCGGCACCCGCACGGTCACCGCCGACCGCTATCCGGGGCTGGACGGCGCCGAGCCGGTGCGCCGGACCGGGATCGTGCTCAGCGGCACGCTGCAGCCCGTGGTGAACCCCGCGGGTGGCACGCCCGCCGCGCTCACCACCGTGCCGGGCCTGGGTGCGCTCACCGCGGCGTTGGGCGGCTCGACCCTGGAGATCCCCGGCCAGTCGGCGAGCTTCGACAGCGCGCCGCTCGACGACGCGGTGGAGGTGGTGGGCGCCGCGACGGTGGAGCTGGCCGTCTCCTCGGCCGGTGGCTCGGCCACCCTGTTCGCCAAGCTCTACGACGTCGGACCCGACGGGGCGACGACGCTCCCGGCCGGCCTGGTCGCCCCCCTGGCGCTGTCCGGGCTCTCGGCCGACCCGGCCGCCCCCACGCCGGTGCGCGTGACCCTGCCGGCGATCGTCCACCGGTTCGAGGCGGGCCACACGATGCGGCTCGTGGTCTCCTCCACCGACCAGGGGTTCGCGCTGCCGGTCGAGGCGGCGGTGTACTCGGTCGCCCTCGCCGACCCCGCGACCGCGCTGGACGTGCCGCAGGTCGAGGGGCGGACCGAGGCCGCGGGCGGTGCGACGCGCTGGTGGTGGCTGCTCGGCGGGCTGGCCGCCCTCGCGCTGCTGGGCTGGGGTGCCGCGCTGCTGGCCGGGCGGCGCCGCGACCGGCAGCTGAGCGTCGTCGAGCCCGACGGCGAGGACGTGCCGCTGCGCTTCGAGGGCGTGACCAAGGCCTACAAGGACGGGTTCGTCGCCGTCCGCGACCTCTCCTTCGAGGTCCGCCGCGGCCAGGTGCTGGGGCTGCTCGGCCCCAACGGCGCGGGCAAGACGACGTCGCTGCGGATGCTCATGGGGCTCATCCGGCCCACCGAGGGGCGGATCAGCGTCTTCGGGCACGCCGCCCGCCCGGGCGCCCCGGTGCTGTCGCGGCTGGGCTCCTTCGTCGAGGGCACCGGCCTGCTGCCGCACCTGTCGGGCCGGGAGAACCTCCG
Source organism: Mycobacteriales bacterium (assembly GCA_038256725.1). GTDB lineage: Bacteria > Actinomycetota > Actinomycetes > Mycobacteriales > Geodermatophilaceae > Blastococcus. The sequence continues at coordinate 23,781 of JBBSKB010000040.1, forward strand.
GCTCTACTGGGCGGCGACCGGCCGCCCGGCAGAGGACGCGCACATGGAGGAGGCGATCGAGGTCGCCGGCCTCGGTGCGGCGCTGGACCGGCCGGTGCGCCGCTACAGCCAGGGCATGCGGCAGCGGGTCGCGATCGCCCAGGCCATGCTCGGCCTGCCCGACCTGCTGGTGCTCGACGAGCCGACCAACGGGCTGGACCCGCCGCAGATCCATGCCATGCGCGAGGTGCTGCGCTCCTACGCCGCGACCGGCCGGACGGTCATCGTCTCCAGCCACCTGCTCAGCGAGATCGAGCAGACCTGCAGTCACGTCGTCGTCATGGCCAAGGGCCGGAAGATCGCCCAGGGCACCGTCGAGGAGATCGTCGGTGCCGGCGGCGCGGTGCTGGTGGGCGTAACCGAGGCCGACACCGACCGGGCGATCGACGTCCTGGCGCAGCTGCCCGGGGTGACCGCCGGCCGGACCGACGACGGGCTGGTCGCCGAGCTCGACGGGGTGCCGCGCGCCGAGGCGCTGCGGGCGCTGGTGGAGGCGGGCATCGCCGTCGACCAGTTCACGCCGCGGCGCCGTCTCGAGGACGCCTTCCTGGCGCTGGTGGGGGAGTCATGAGCACCGAGAGAAGGGCAGAAATGGCCATTTCTGCCCCTGGGGTGCAGGCGAGCGGGGCGGTCGCCGGCTACCGGCCGGGGCGCACCCTTCGGCTGGCCGTCGAGCTGCGGCGTCAGTTCGCGCGCCGCCGGACCCTCGGTGTCGTCGCGCTCATGGTGGCCCTCCCGCTGCTCCTCATCGCCGCGCTGAAGCTGGGCGCGAGCGAGGACGCGGGAGCGAACAACCGGATCAACCTGGTCGACGTCGCCACCGCCAGCGGGCTGAACTTCACCCTGTTCGTGCTCTTCGCGACCACCGGCTTCTTCCTGGTCGTGGTGTACGCGCTCTTCTTCGGCGACACCGTCGCCAGCGAGGCCCAGTGGGGTGCGCTGCGGTACACCCTCGCGACGCCTGTGCCCCGCATGCGGCTGCTCCGGCAGAAGTGGCTGGCCGCGCTGGTGCTGTCGGTGGGGGCGCTGCTGACGCTCACCGCCGTCTCCGTGCTGGCCGGCTCCGTCGCCTTCGGGTTCGGCTCGATCGAGACCCCGGTGGGCGTGACCCTGGGGCAGGGGGAGGGCTTCCTGCGGCTGGCCGGGATGCTCGGCTACCTCGCCGTCCACCTGCTCGTCGTCGGCACGCTGGCCTTCTGGTTCTCCACGATCACCGACGCACCGCTGGCCGCCGTCGGAGGCGCGGTGTTCACCATGTTCGTCTTCGCGATCCTCGACCAGGTGGAGCAGCTGGGCTCGCTGCGCGACTGGTTCCCGACGGCCGGTGAGTTCGCCTGGACCGACCTGCTGCAGACGCCGGTGGCCGACGGCGACCTGTTCCGTGGCGTGATCCAGTCGCTGGTCTACGCGGCCGTCTTCACCGGGCTGGGCTTCCGCGCCTTCGCCCGCCGCGACGTCACCAGCTAGAGGCTCGCGCGGACGGCCTGCGCCCAGCCCGCACCCATGGGGGCATCGGTGACGCAGGCGTTGGGGACGGCGGCGATCCGGTCGGCCATCCCGTCGACCTCGGCCCCGTTCGCGGTGATCCACAACCGCCCGACGGCCGAGGCCATGTCCAGGTCGCTGATGCTGTCGCCGATCGCCACCGCGTCGGCCGGGTCGATCCCGCGGCGCTCGAGGTCCCAGGCGATCGCGGTGCCCTTGGAGATCCCGCGCGGCATCAGGTGGTAGACCCGCGGCGGCGCCGGATCGGGGTCCAGCGTCATCCGCGAATTCCGGTGGATCGCCCCGTTGTCGTTCAGGGTCAGCCAGCCCACGCCGTGCTCCACGAGCCAGGCGTCGACGGCGACCGGGTCCACCCGCCCTCGCAGCAGTGCGTCGGTGTCATGGGTGGCGTGCCAGGGCGCGTGCCACTCCAGCCGCCCGGGGTGTTCGGCGACGAGCTTCTCCACGATGCCGAGCTCCGCCATGACCTCCATGGGCGTGCGCCCGTGGTGCTCGGCAGGTAGCTCGCCGGTGAGCTGCCGGAGCCCCCGGCCACCGTCCCAGCTGACCGTCGCGCCCAGTTCCGCGATGGCGCCGTCCGCGGCGAAGATCCGCGCGGCCTCCACGACCTGTTCGTGCGTCCGGCCGCTGACCAGCACCAACAGGATCCGGGCCCGGTGCAGCTCGAGGAGCGCCGTCGCCGGGTCGACGGTGAGGTCTCGGTCGGCGGTGTGCCAGAAGGAACCCCGTGGTCCCACCATCGTGCCGTCGAGGTCGGTGTAGACGATCCGCGCTGCCACGGGCTCATCCTCACTGCCGCTCCGGCCGCTCCGTGTGGTGGGTAGAGTCGGAGCCGTTCACTCATCCAGAGGGGCAGAGGGACACGGCCCGATGAAGCCCCGGCAACCGCCGACTGCGCACGTCTGCAGCGGGAGGTGCCAATTCCGTCCTGTGCGGCTCGACGGCCCGACGCAGGGAAGATGAGGAGGTAGTCGTCGCATGACTCTGACCGCTCCTGGTTCTGCCCAGGCCGATTCCACCGGTGGTTCCCCCGCCCACCCGACCCCCGTGCCGCCCTGCCCCGCCCGCGGGCTGATCTGCCGCAACTGCGGCGCCACCTTCGGGCTCATCGCCGAGCACGCCTGCGCCGAGTGCTTCGGCCCGCTCGAGGTGGACTACGACGCCGAGCTGATGAAGGCCGTGACCCGCGAGCAGATCGAGGCCGGCCCGCAGAACATCTGGCGGTACGTCGCCCTCCTGCCGGTCGGCCAGGACCCGGCCTCCCGCGTCTCGCTCGACCCGGGCATGACCCCGCTGGTCCGCGCCGACCGCCTGGCCGAGGAGCTGGGCATCACCGGCGGCCTGTGGGTCAAGGACGACTCGGCCAACCCGACGCACTCCTTCAAGGACCGCGTCGTCAGCCTCGCCGCCACCGCGGCCAAGGGTCTGGGCTACACGAAGATCGCCGCTGCCTCGACGGGCAACCTGGCCAACTCCGTCGCCGCGCACGCCGCCCGCGTCGGCATCCCGTCGTTCGTGTTCGTGCCCTCCGACCTCGAGCCCGGCAAGATCGTGCAGTCCGCGGTGTACGGGCAGACGCTGGTCGCCGTCGACGGCTCCTACGACGACGTCAACCGGCTGACCAGCGAGCTCGCCGAGACCGACGAGTTCGAGGACACCGCCTTCGTCAACCAGAACGTGCGGCCCTACTACGCCGAGGGCTCCAAGACCATGGGCTACGAGCTCGCCGAGCAGCTCGGCTGGCGGATCCCGGCGCAGGTCGTCATCCCCATGGCCTCGGGTTCCCTGCTCACCAAGGTGGACAAGGCGTTCCGCGAGCTGGCCGCCGCCGGCATCGTCGAGGCGACCGCGTGGACGATCTTCGGTGCGCAGTCGGCCGGGTGCGACCCGATCGCCACGGCCTTCGACAACGGCTGGGACGTCGTCAAGCCGGTGAAGCCGACCGGCATCGCGAAGTCGCTCAACATCGGCAACCCCGCCGACGGCCCGTACGCCCTCGATGCGATCCGTCGCACCGGCGGCGCCGTGGGCCGGGTGGGCGACGACGAGATCGTCCAGGGCATCCGCGACCTGGCCCGCACCACCGGGGTCTTCGCCGAGACGGCGGGCGGCGTCACCATCGCCGTCCTCCGGCAGCTCGTGGAGAACGGCCGGCTCGACCCCGCCAAGGAGACCGTCGTCCTCAACACGGGCGAGGGGCTCAAGACCCTCGACCCGCTGGAGCCGGTCGTCGGCCCGACGCACCACGTCGAGCCGTCGCTGAAGTCCGCGCGCGCCGCCGGCCTCATCGGCTGACCGCGGCCCACCAGGCGTCACCGGCAGGGTGCTCGGCCCCCCCTTTCTTGCACTCGGCAGGGGAGAGTGCCAGACTCGTTTCTGGCACTCGGGGTTCCCGAGTGCCAATCAGGTCGGAACGGTGAGGCACTGGCGCGCGGACGCAAGGGAGTCCGCGTCCCCCGGTGTCGTCCGTCGCGGGCACCGCTCCGACCGTGCAGCGATCCATGCTCGGAGGACATCACCACATGGCCAAGATGATCGCGTTCAACGAAGAGGCTCGCCGCGGCCTCGAGCGAGGGATGAACACCCTCGCCGACGCCGTCAAGGTGACCCTCGGCCCCCGTGGCCGGAACGTCGTGCTCGAGAAGAAGTGGGGCGCGCCCACCATCACCAACGATGGTGTGAGCATCGCCAAGGAGATCGAGCTCGAGGACCCGTGGGAGAAGATCGGGGCCGAGCTCGTCAAGGAGGTCGCCAAGAAGACCGACGACGTCGCGGGTGACGGCACCACCACCGCCACCGTGCTGGCCCAGGCGCTCGTGCGCGAGGGTCTGCGCAACGTCGCCGCCGGCGCGAACCCCATGGCCCTGAAGAAGGGCATCGAGAAGGCCGTCCAGGCCGTCAGCGACTACCT
>JBBSKB010000041.1:0-28066 GCA_038256725.1 Mycobacteriales bacterium
AGCGGATCGAGGACTTCGGCTGGCGGCACGGCGAGGCGGTCGCCGTCGGCATGGTGTTCGCCGCCGAGTTCGCCGGGCAGGCCGGGCTGCTCACCCCCGCCGAGGTGCAGCGGCACCGGACGCTGATCGCCGCGATGGGCCTGCCCGTCGGCTACACGGGCGACTGGGGTGCCTTGCAGGCAGTGATGCGGGTGGACAAGAAGGCCCGCGGCGCCACGCTGCGGTTCGTCGTGCTCGACGGCATCGGGCGCCCGACGATCCTCACCGACCCGGAGCCGGCCTGGCTCGACGCCGCCTGGGCGGCCGTGAATGGAGACAGCGCATGACCATCCAGGTGCTCAACGGCGCGAACCTCGGGCGGCTCGGCACCCGCGAGCCCGAGATCTACGGGACGACGACCTACGCCCAGCTCGTGGACGTCGTCGAGACGACCGCGCGCGAGCTGGAGTTGGACGTCGCCGTCCGGCAGACCGACGACGAGGGCGAGCTGCTGCGCTGGATCCACGAGGCGACCGACGCCGGTGACCCCGTCGTCCTCAATCCGGCCGGCTGGTCGCACACCTCGGTGGTGCTGCACGACGCGCTCGCGGCGTTGACCGGGCCGCTGGTCGAGGTGCACATCAGCAACATCCACCGGCGCGAGGCGTTCCGGCACCACTCCTACGTCTCCGCGGTGGCCGACGGCGTCATCGCCGGGCTCGGCGTCGAGGGCTACGTGCTCGCGCTGCAGTGGATGTCGCTGCGGGGTCATCGGTGAGCCGCACATCCGAGCGCCGCGACGCGCTGCGGACGACGGCGGCGGAGCGGGGGCTGGACGCGGTCCTGGTGACCAACCTGCTCAACGTCCGGTACCTGACCGGGTTCACCGGCTCCAACGGCGCGCTGCTGGTGCGCACCGATCCGTCCCCCGCCCACCCCGACCTGTTCGGCACCGACGGCCGGTACACCACGCAGGCCGCCGCCCAGGTGCCCGACGTCGAGGTGCTGGTCGACCGCGGCACGGTGCCCGCGCTGGCCCGCGCCGCCGTGCGCACCGGCACCGGCCGGCTCGGCTTCGAGTCCCACGACCTCACCGTCGACGGGCTGGAGCAGCTGCGCTCGGTGCTCGCGGATGCCGCGGCCGGCGGCACGGTGCCGGAGCTGGCGTCGGTCCGGCGGGTGGTCGAGGCGCAGCGCGCGATCAAGGACGACGGCGAGATCGAGGCGCTGCGGCGGGCCTGCGGGGTGGCCGACCGGGCGCTGGCCGAGCTGATCGCCGAGGGTGCTCTCCGCCCGAACCGGACCGAGCTCGAGGTCGGCCGCGAGCTCGACGCCCGGATGCTGGCGCTGGGTGCCGAGGCGCCGTCCTTCGAGACGATCGTCGCCGCGGGCGCCAACTCGGCGATCCCGCACCACCGCCCCGATGCGACGGTGCTGCAGCGCGGTGACTTCATCAAGCTGGACTTCGGCGCGACCGTCGAGGGCTACCACTCCGACATGACCCGCACCTTCGTGCTGGGCTCGGCCGCCGACTGGCAGCGCGAGGTGTACGCCCTGGTCGCCGAGTCGCAGGCCGTCGGCCGGGCCGCCCTCGCCGTCGGCACGGAGGTCGTCGCGGTGGACGCCGCGTCGCGCGAGGTGATCGCCGCGGCCGGCCACGGGGAGCACTTCACCCACGGCCTCGGGCACGGCGTGGGGCTGGAGATCCACGAGGCACCCGGCATCGGCCCGCTGGGCGCGGGTACTCTTGCCGCCGGCATGGCCGTCACCGTGGAGCCGGGCGTCTACCTTCCCGGCCGCGGTGGTGTCCGGATCGAGGACACCCTGGTGGTCACGGACGTCACCGCCGACCTGTTGACCCTCACGAGCAAGGAACTGCTGGTTCTCTAGATGGCTACCACCAACGACCTGAAGAACGGCATCGTCCTCAAGCTGGACGGCCAGCTCTGGACCGTCACCGACTTCCAGCACGTGAAGCCCGGCAAGGGCGGCGCCTTCGTCCGCACCACGCTGAAGAACGTCCTCTCGGGCAAGGTCGTCGACAAGACGTTCAACGCCGGGCTGAAGGTCGAGACGGCCACCGTCGACAAGCGGACGATGACCTTCCTCTACAAGGACGGCGCCGACTTCGTGTTCATGGACGGCGACACCTTCGATCAGATCACCGTGCCCGCGGCGACCGTCGGCGGCGGCGCGGACTACCTGCTCGAGAACACCGAGGTCATGGTGGCGGTGCACGACGAGGTGCCGCTGTACGTGGAGCTCCCGGTGACCCTGGAGCTCGTGGTCTCCCACACCGACCCGGGCCTGCAGGGCGACCGCTCCACCGGCGGCACGAAGCCCGCCACGCTGGAGACCGGCGCGCAGATCCAGGTCCCGCTGTTCATCTCCACCGGCGAGAAGCTCAAGGTCGACACCCGGGACGGCCGCTACCTCGGCCGGGTCAACTGAGTCAGCTCCGCATGGCTGCCCGCACCAAGGCCCGCAAGCGCGCGGTCGACGTCCTCTACGAGGCCGACGTCCGCAGCCGGGACCGCCGCGCCCTGCTCGCCGAGCGCGTCGCCGACGGCAACCCGCCGGTCCCCGAGCACTCGATCCGGCTCGTCGAGGGGGTCGACGAGCACGCCTCGCGCATCGACGAGCTGATCGACACCCACGCCTCGGGTTGGTCGATCGACCGGTTGCCCGACGTCGACCGCGCGATCCTGCGCATGGCCGTCTACGAGCTGCTCTGGGCCGACGACGTCCCCGACGCCGTCGTCATCGACGAGGCGGTGGAGCTGGCCAAGACGCTGTCCACCGACGACTCGCCGGCCTACGTCAACGGCGTCCTGGGCGCGATCCTGGCCGCCGAGGTCCCCACCGCCTAGCACTCGGTAGCCCAGCACTCAGTGCAGGTCACGCCTGGCGAACAGCACGGCGCCGACGGCGAGGACGAGCACGGTGACGACGCCGAGCAGGACGCCGGACTGCAGATGGCCGAGGTAGTACTCCAGCGGCTCGGTCGGGCCGTACCGGTCCGGCATGTCGGGGTAGGTGTAGATCGTCGAGCCGCCCTGCTGGACCAGCGCCAGCGCGTTCTCGGTGAGCAGCCACGGCTGCCACGCGGGACGCAGGCCGCGGATCAGGTTCTCCGCGATCACCAGGTAGACGAAGGCGATGCCCAGCGCCGCGCCGGTGTTGCGGACCAGGTTGGTCAGCCCGAACGCCAGCAGCGCGGCGATGACGGTGAGCAGCACCCCGCGGGCCTGCGTCTGCAGCAGATCGCCCCAGAAGTCGGCAGGCAGCGGGGCATCGAGGCCGACGACGGCGCGCAGGATCGCCGACATCGCCAGCCAGCCCAGCTGGGCGGTCACGCCGATGAGGACCGCGGCCCCCGCGAGGACGACGAGCTTCGCGCCCAGCACCTGCATCCGGCGGGGCACCCAGAACAGCAGCGCCACCAGCGAGCGCGTCGACCACTCCGCGCCGATCCACGTCGCACCGACCAGCACCGCCACGACCGCGGCGAGGGCGGCGAAGCCCAGGGCGCCCGTGGGGCCGGTCGAGGCGAGATCGAACGGGGCCTCGTCGAGGTACCAGGAGAGCTCGTAGTCCGCGCGCTGCTGCTCGGGGCCGCAGAACTCGTCGGGGGAGGTGCCGTCCGGGATGTCGACCGCGGCCAGGCACTCCTCGCGGAACTCCTCGTTCATCGCGACGTCGGCGTCGATCTGCTGCTCGGCGCGGGCGATCTCGGCCGCGCCCGGGGTGCCGAACTGGGTCAGCGCGATCCCGGTGGCGACGACCCACCCGACGACCGCGACGACCAGCACCACCTGGATGAACCGGCGGGACCGGAAGCGGTGCAGCTCGGAGCGCAGCAGGTCGCCGAAGCGCGACCGGGGCAGCTCCGGCCCGGTGGGGCGGGTGGCGGGCTGCTCCACGACGGCGCTCACGCCGGGGTCCCGGGAGCGGCGGGGCCGTCGTCCTGCTGGTCGCCGGTGAGGGCGAGGAAGGCGCTCTCCAGGTCGGGGGTCACCCGTCTCAGCTCCTCGAGGTAGAGGCCGGCGCCGGCCAGCACGCGGGTGATCTCGCTCGGCGCCGGGACGCCGTGCACCAGCAGGGCGCCGTCGGCGGGCGAGACGGCGAAGCCGGCGCCGGTCAGCACACCGGCCGCCGCGGCCGGGTCGGCGATCTGGACGAGCACGTCCCCGGAGCCGCGGGTGGCGAGCACCTCGCCCACCGGGCCCGAGGCGACGCAGCGGCCGCGGGCGAGGATCGAGACCGAGTCGCAGACCTGCTGGATCTCGGCCAGCAGGTGCGAGGAGAGCAGCACGGTGGTGCGGCCGTCCCGGCCGAGGCGGCGGATGAGCTCGCGGACGTCGCGGATGCCGGCGGGGTCCAGGCCGTTGCTGGGCTCGTCGAGGATCAGCAGCCGTGGCTCCTTGAGCAGCGCCGCCGCGATGCCGAGGCGCTGCTTCATGCCGAGGGAGTAGCCCTTGAACCGGTCCTCGGCGCGCCCGGTCAGGTCGACCAGCTCCAGGCACTCCTCGACGCGGGTGCGGGGAAGACCGGCGGCCTCGGCGAGCAGTCGCAGGTTGAGCCGGCCGGTGAAGCCGGGGAAGAACAGCGGTGTCTCCACCAGCGCGCCCACGCCGCCGATGACGTCGGGCAGGCCGGCCGGCACGGGGGAGTCGAGCAGGCGGATCCCGCCACCGCCCGGGTCGGCCGCGACGAGCCCGAGGAGCACGCGGATCGACGTCGTCTTGCCCGATCCGTTGGGCCCGAGGAAGCCGTGCACGCCCCCGGACTCGACCAGCAGGTCCAGCCGGTCGAGCGCCTTCTGCGGCGGGCGCCCACGTCGTCGGTAGGTCTTGGACACCGCGGTCAGCTGCACGGCCGGCATGGGTGGCTCCCTGCTCCGAGGCCCAGCGCCGCGGGTGGCAGCAGACTGGCACAGCGACGGGTCCTCCCGGCGGATGCGACACCCGGGGGTTCACGACGCGGGCCCGTGACAGGGTCGTCGCCATGGCGGGTGGAGCGACGCCGGGCCGCGAGGTCGTGCTCGAGACGGAGCGCCTGCTGCTCAGGCCGTGGCGGGTGGCCGAGGCCGTCGTCCAGCGTGAGCTGTGGACCGAACGTGACCCTCGGGTTCCGCCGCACCGCCGGATCGACGCGGATGGGCGCCCCGCGGTCGCGGACCTCGGGGAGTGGATCCGCCGCAACCCGCCATCGACCGTCGGGTTGCTGGCGGTGGAGCGAAAAGCCGCCGGCGATGTCGTCGGCTACTGCGGGCTGGTCCACGGCGTACGGGTGCCCGAAGGAGAGCCGGAACTCGCGTTCGAGCTGCTCCGCCGGGCCTGGCATCAGGGATACGCGACCGAGGCCTCGTCGGCGGTCCTGGAGTGGGCGAGATCGTCCGGGTACGAGCGCCTCTGGGCCACGGTCTGGGACTGGAACACCGCTTCTCGCCGGGTGCTGGCCAGGGTCGGGTTCACCGAGACCGACCGGATCGACGTGGACGCAGCCCACGGGACCACCTTGTTCACGACGAGACGGCTCTGACGGCCGATGCCCTGCCCCGGGGCTGCGCTCCGGAGTCAGCGAGGGGCGCGGCGGCGCTCCCAGTCGGTGTTGAGCTCCTCGTCGTCGTCGTCCGGGCCACCGAAGCCCACGACGCTGTCCATGCCGGCGGAGATGACGCCCCACTCGATGAGCCGCGAGGTCAGCTCGTCGGGGCTCATGTCGTAGATGATCGCCAGCGACTTCAGGTCCTCGGCGCGGATGGAGAGGACCTTGCCGTTGTAGTCGTGCCGCTGCGCCTGGATGGTCGAGGCGTAGCGGGCCAGCGGGCCGGCCTCGTCGGCGGGCAGCGAACCCAGCGACTCGAGGTTCAGCACGATCTTGCTGCTGGAGGTGACCGCGGAGCTCGGCCGCGGGTCGGGCAGCAGCTCGGACACCGGCACGCCGTAGAAGACGGCGAGCTCGGAGAGGCGCTGGACGGTGACCGCGCGGTCGCCGCGCTCGTAGGAGCCGACGACGACTGCCTTCCAGCGGCCGTGCGACTTGTCCTCCACGCCCTGGAGGGAGAGCCCCTGCTGGTTGCGGATGGCGCGGAGCCGGGCGCCGAGGGCCCGTGAGTAGTCAGTGCTCATCGCGTTCCTGCTCACTGTGCGTCGTCTGGGGATGGTCGTGATCGTCACTGAGCGTACTGGTCGCGCGGCGCCCGCAACACCCGGTCGAGCGTCCCCCGGCAAACTCCGGGCGCCCCACCTGCGGCTCCGCACCGGCGCAGAGGCGGCCGGGCGGGTGCAGTACCGTCGGCGTAGGTCCACCCACTCCTTTAACGACCCGTCCAGTGAGGCGGGGAAGGAGGCCTGATGGCCAGCTCGACCCAGCCTGCCCGGAGCGCGGCGCCGCCGGTCGGCGACCCGTCGGCAGGATCGCTCCTCTCCGCCGCCGACGTCGCCCGCATGGTCGACCGGATGGCCCACCAGCTCATCGAGCGGTGCGGCCGGGGTGGCGGGGTGGGTGAGGATGTGGCCGACGCGCCGGACGACGACCCCGCCGGCCTCTCCCGTCTCGTCCTCGTCGGCATCCCCACCCGCGGCGCCCCGCTCGCGCGCCGGCTCGCGGCCCGCATCGAGGCGTTCTCCGGAGTCGCCGTCGACGTCGGGACGGTCGACATCACGCTCTACCGCGACGACCTGCGCCGCCGAGGCGTCCGGGCGCTGGAGCCGACGGTGCTGCCCGACGGCGGCATCGACGACCGGCTCGTCGTCCTCGTCGACGACGTCCTGTACTCGGGCCGCTCTGTGCGCGCGGCGCTCGACGCCCTGCGCGACCTGGGCCGGCCCCGGGCCGTGCAGCTGGCGGTGCTCGTCGACCGCGGCCACCGGGAGCTGCCGATCCGCGCCGACCTGGTCGGCAAGAACCTGCCCACCTCGCGCAGCCAGAAGGTGTCGGTGCGGCTCGAGGAGACCGACGGCGTCGACGAGGTGCTCGTGACCGACGGGGGCGCGCAGTGAAGCGGCACCTGCTGGAGGCGGCCGACCTCGACCGGGACGACGCGACGCTGGTGCTCGACACCGCGGCGCAGATCGACCAGGCGCTGGCCGGCCGCGAGGTCAAGAAGCTCCCGACGCTCCGCGGCCGCACGGTGGTCAACCTCTTCTACGAGGACTCCACCCGCACCCGGATCTCCTTCGAGCTCGCCGCCAAGCGGCTCTCCGCCGATGTCATCAACTTCTCGGCGAAGGGCAGCAGCGTCTCCAAGGGCGAGAGCCTCAAGGACACCGCGCTGACCCTGGAGGCCATGGGCGCCGACGCCGTCGTCGTCCGGCACTGGGCCTCGGGCGCACCGCACCGGCTGGCGCACTGGGTGCGCGGCAGCGTGGTCAACGCCGGCGACGGCACCCACGAGCACCCGACGCAGGCGCTGCTCGACGCCTACACGATCCGGCAGCGGCTGGGCCGGCTCGAGGGCGTACGGGTCGCGATCGTCGGCGACGTGCTGCACAGCCGGGTCGCCCGCTCCAACGTCGGCCTGCTGCACACCCTGGGCGCCGAGGTCACGCTGGTCGCGCCGCCGACCCTGCTGCCGGTCGGTGTCGGCAGCTGGCCGGCCGAGGTCTCCTACGACCTGGACGCCGTACTGCCCAAGGTCGACGTGGTGATGATGCTGCGCGTGCAGGCCGAGCGGATGAACGCCTCGTTCTTCCCCAGCGCCCGCGAGTACAGCCGCCGCTACGGCCTGGACGCCCGCCGGATGGGCGCGCTGCACGACGACGCGATCGTCATGCACCCCGGCCCGATGAACCGCGGCATGGAGATCGCCGCCGAGGTGGCCGACTCCGCCCGCTCCACGATCGTCGAGCAGGTCGCCAACGGCGTCTCGACCCGCATGGCCGTGCTCTACCTGCTGCTCGGAGGCTCGCCCGCATGACCACGACGTACCTGATCAAGGGAGCGCGGCCCCTCGGCGGCGACCCCGTCGACATCCTGCTGGTGGACGGCCGGATCGCCGCCATGGGCGATGCCCTGTCCGCGACCGGTGCCGAGGTGATCGAGGCAGCCGGCCTGATCGCGCTGCCGGGCCTGGTGGACCTGCACACCCACCTGCGCGAGCCCGGCCGCGAGGACGCCGAGACCGTCGAGACCGGCAGCCGCGCCGCCGCGCTCGGCGGGTTCACCGCGGTGCACGCCATGGCCAACACCGACCCCGTCGCGGACACCGCGGGCGTCGTCGAGCAGGTCTGGCGGCTGGGCCAGGAGGCCGGTCTCGTCGACGTCGTCCCGGTGGGCGCGGTGACCGTCGGCCTGAAGGGCGAGCGGCTGGCCGAGCTCGGCGCGATGGCCGACTCCGCCGCCCGGGTCCGGGTCTTCTCCGACGACGGCCACTGCGTCGCCGACCCCGCCCTCATGCGCCGGGCGCTGGAGTACGTGAAGGCCTTCGACGGCGTCGTGGCCCAGCACGCCGAGGAGCCCCGGCTCACCGTCGGCGCCCAGATGCACGAGGGCGACCGGTCGGCGAAGCTCGGCCTGACCGGCTGGCCGGCCGCCGCCGAGGAGGCGATCATCGCCCGCGACGTGCTGCTCGCCGAGCACGTCGGGGCGCGGCTGCACGTCTGCCACGTCTCGACGGCGGGCTCGGTGGAGATCCTGCGCTGGGCCAAGTCCCGTGGCGTCCAGGTGACCGCCGAGGTCACCCCGCACCACCTGCTGCTCACCGACGCCTGCGCGGAGAGCTACGACCCGGTGTTCAAGGTGAACCCGCCGTTGCGCACCGACGCCGACGTCGAGGCGCTCCGGGCCGGCCTGGCCGACGGCACGATCGACGCCGTCGGCACCGACCACGCGCCGCACGCGATGGAGGACAAGGAGAGCGAGTGGGCGCAGGCCCGGCCCGGCATGCTCGGGCTGGAGCAGGCGCTCGCGGTGGTCATCGAGACGATGGTCCAGCCGGGACGCCTGGACTGGGCGGGCGTCGCCGACCGGATGTCGGTCCGCCCCGCGCAGATCGGCCGGCTGGACGGGCACGGCCGCCCGCTGGCGCCCGGTGAGCCCGCCAACCTGCTGCTGCTGGACCCCGGCGTCCGGGCCACCGTCGACCCGGCCGCGCTGGCCAGCCGCAGCCGCAACAGCCCCTACGCCGGCCGGGAGCTCCCCGGTCGGGTGGTCGCGACGTTCCTCCGGGGGACCGCGACCGTTCTGGATGGAAAGGCGACACGGTGACAGAGGCACTGCTGGTCCTCGAGGACGGCAGGACGTTCCGGGGCGAGGCCTACGGCGCGGTCGGGACGACGCTCGGCGAGGCGGTGTTCGCCACCGGCATGACCGGCTACCAGGAGACCCTGACCGACCCCAGCTACGCCGGCCAGATCGTGGCGATGACGGCCCCGCACATCGGCAACACCGGCGTGAACGGTGAGGACGACGAGAGCCGCCGCATGTGGCCGGCCGGCTTCGTGGTCCGCGACCCCGCCCGCCGCGTGTCGAGTTGGCGCTCGACCGGCAGCCTCGACGACCGGCTCGTCGCCCAGGGCATCGTGGGCATCAGCGGCATCGACACCCGCGCGCTGACCCGCCACCTGCGGGACCGCGGCGCCATGCGCGCCGGAATCAGCACCGAGCTCGGGCGGGACGACCTGCTGGCCAGGGTCACCGCGTCGGAGAGCATGAGCGGCGCCGACCTCGCGCCGACGGTGAGCACCACCGAGGCCTACGTCGTCCCGGCGGTGGGGGAGAAGCGGTTCACCATCGCCGCCCTCGACCTCGGTATCAAGACCGCCACCCCGCGACACCTGGCCGCCCTCGGCGTCGAGACCCACGTGCTGCCTTCGGTGGCCACCGCCGAGCAGCTGCTGGCTGCCGGCCCGGACGGGGTGTTCCTCTCCAACGGCCCGGGCGACCCGGCCGCCGCCGACTACGCCGTCGCCGCGGTGCGGGGCGTGCTCGACGCCCGCCGCCCGCTGTTCGGCATCTGCTTCGGCAACCAGATCCTGGGCCGCGCCCTGGGCCTGGGCACGTACAAGTTGCGCTTCGGCCACCGCGGCCTCAACCAGCCGGTGCTGGACCGGGTCAGCGGCACGGTGCGGGTGACCAGCCACAACCACGGCTTCGCCGTCGACGCCGCGCTCGACCGGCCGACCGACACTCCCTACGGGCCCGTCGAGGTCAGCCACGTCGGCCTCAACGACGACGTCGTCGAGGGGCTGCGGCTGCTCGAGACGCCGGCCTTCAGCGTCCAGTTCCACCCGGAGTCGGCGGCCGGCCCGCACGACGCCGCTCCGCTCTTCCAGCGGTTCGTCGACCTCATGGAGGGCAACCACAGTGCCTAAGCGGACCGATCTGAAGCACGTCCTGGTCATCGGCTCCGGCCCGATCCTGATCGGCCAGGCCGCGGAGTTCGACTACTCCGGCACCCAGGCCTGCCGCGTGCTGCGCGCCGAGGGGCTGCGGGTCAGCCTGGTCAACAGCAACCCGGCGACGATCATGACCGACCCTGATGTCGCCGACGCCACCTACATCGAGCCGCTGACCCCGGAGTTCGTCGAGAAGGTGATCGCCAAGGAGCGCCCCGACGCGCTGCTGGCCACCCTCGGCGGGCAGACCGCGCTGAACATCGCGATCGGCCTGTTCGAGAACGGCGTCCTGGAGAAGTACGGCGTCCAGCTCATCGGCGCCGACGTCGACGCGATCAACCGCGGCGAGGACCGGCAGCTGTTCAAGGACATCGTCCGGTCGATCGGCGCCGACGCGCCCCGCTCGACGGTCTGCGGAAGCGTCGAGGAGGCGATCGCCACCGCGGAGGAGGTGGGCTACCCGGTCGTCATCCGGCCCAGCTTCACCATGGGCGGGCTCGGCTCGGGCTTCGCCACCGACGAGGCGATGCTGCGCCGCATGGCCTCGCACGGGCTGGCCGACTCCCCGGTGCACACCGTCCTCATCGAGGAGTCGGTGCTGGGCTGGAAGGAGTACGAGCTCGAGCTGATGCGCGACCGCAGCGACAACGTGGTGGTCATCTGCTCGATCGAGAACATCGACGCGATGGGCGTGCACACCGGTGACTCGGTGACCGTCGCCCCGGCGATGACGCTCACCGACGTCGAGTACCAGGAGATGCGCGACGTCGGCATCGCCGTGCTGCGCGAGGTCGGCGTCGACACCGGTGGCTGCAACATCCAGTTCGCCGTCAACCCGGCCGACGGCCGGCTGGTCGTGATCGAGATGAACCCGCGGGTCTCGCGCTCCAGCGCGCTGGCGTCGAAGGCCACCGGCTTCCCGATCGCCAAGATCGCCGCGAAGCTCGCGATCGGCTACACCCTCGACGAGATCACCAACGACATCACCGGCGTCACCCCGGCCGCGTTCGAGCCGACGCTGGACTACGTCGTCGTCAAGATCCCGCGGTTCGCCTTCGAGAAGTTCCCCGGTGCCGACCCGCGCCTGACGACGACGATGAAGAGCGTCGGCGAGGTCATGTCGATGGGCCGCAACTTCGCCGAGGCGCTGGGCAAGGCGATGCGGTCCACGGAGACGAAGGTGGCCGGCTTCTGGACGGGCGCGCGGGACGACCGCTCGGCAGCGGAGTTGCTCGACGTCCTGCGGGTGCCGGTCGACGGCCGGCTGTACGTCGCCGAGGCCGCGCTGGCGGCGGGTGCCACGGTCGAGGAGGTGTCGGCTGCCAGTGGCTTCGATCCATGGTTCGTCGACCAGATCGCGCTGGTCCGCGAGGTGGCCGACGAGGTCCGCGACGCGCCGTCCCTCACGCCCGACGTGCTGCGCCGGGCCAAGCGGTTCGGGCTGTCGGACCGGCAGGTCGCCGCGCTCCGCCCCGAGCTCGCCGGTGAGGACGGCGTCCGGTCGCTGCGCTGGCGACAGGGCATCCGGCCGGTCTACAAGACCGTGGACACCTGCGGCGGCGAGTTCGCCGCCCGCACGCCCTACCACTACTCCTCCTACGACGAGGAGACCGAGGTCGAGCCGCGCGAGAAGCCGGCGGTGCTGATCCTGGGCTCGGGGCCGAACCGGATCGGGCAGGGGATCGAGTTCGACTACTCCTGCGTGCACGCGGTGATGGCGCTGCAGGACGCCGGCTACGAGGCGGTGATGGTCAACTGCAACCCGGAGACCGTCTCCACCGACTACGACACCGCCGACCGGCTGTACTTCGAGCCGCTGACCTTCGAGGACGTCCTCGAGGTGGTCGAGGCCGAGCGCGCCGCCGGCCCGGTCGCCGGGGTGATCTGCACCCTCGGCGGGCAGACCCCGCTCGGCCTGGCGCAGCGGCTCAAAGACGCGGGCGTCCCGGTGCTGGGCACCTCGCCCGAGGCGATCGACGACGCCGAGGACCGCGGGGCGTTCAGCCGGGTGCTGTCCGACACCGGCCTGCTCGCGCCCAAGCACGGGATGGCCACGACCTACCCGGAGGCCCGGGCGATCGCCGCCGACATCGGCTACCCCGTGCTGGTCCGGCCCTCCTACGTGCTCGGCGGCCGCGGCATGGAGATCGTCTACGACGACGCCACGCTCGAGGCCTACATCGCCAAGGCGACCGACGTCAGCGTCGATCACCCGGTGCTGGTCGACCGGTTCCTCGAGGACGCCGTGGAGATCGACGTCGACGCGCTGTACGACGGCACCGACCTCTACCTCGGCGGCGTCATGGAGCACATCGAGGAGGCCGGCATCCACTCCGGCGACTCGGCGTGCGCCCTGCCGCCGATCACCCTCGGGACGGCGGACCTGCTCAAGATCCGCGCCGCCACCGAGAAGCTGGCGAGGCGGATCGGCGTGCGCGGGCTGATGAACGTCCAGTACGCGATCAAGGACGACATCCTCTACGTCATCGAGGCCAACCCCCGGGCCAGCCGCACGGTGCCGTTCGTGTCGAAGGCGACGGCGGTGCAGCTGGCCAAGGCCGCGGCCCGCATCGCGGTGGGGGAGACCGTCGCCGGGCTGCGCGCGGCCGGCGTCCTCCCGGCGACCGGCGACGGCACCGACCTGCCCGAGGGCGCGCCGATCGCGGTGAAGGAGGCGGTCCTGCCGTTCAACCGCTTCCGGACCGTCGAGGGCTTCGGCGTCGACACCCTGCTCTCCCCCGAGATGAAGTCCACCGGTGAGGTCATGGGCCTGGACAGCGAGTTCGGCACCGCCTTCGCCAAGTCGCAGGCGGCCGCCTACGGGTCGCTGCCGACCGAGGGCACCGTGTTCGTCTCGCTGGCCAACCGGGACAAGCGGGGTGCGATCTTCCCGGTCAAGCGGCTGGCCGACCTGGGCTTCCGCATCCTCGCCACCGCCGGCACCGCCCAGGTGCTGCGCCGCAACGGCGTGACCGCGGAGGTCGTCGGCAAGTTCAGCGAGGGCCCCGGCAACGTCGTCGAGGCGATCCTGGCCGGCGAGGTGGACATGGTCGTGAACACGCCGTTCGGGGCGCCGGGCAACAGCGGCCCGCGGCTGGACGGCTACGAGATCCGCACCGCCGCCGTCTCCGCCGGCATCCCGTGCATCACCACGGTGCAGGGGCTGGGGGCCGCGGTGCAGGGCATCGAGGCGCTGCGCCAGGGCGGGATCGGCGTCCGCAGCCTGCAGGAGGTGCACGCCGCGCTCGCCGCAGGCGTCGCCGCAGCCGCCGCGGGGGCGCCCGCGTGACGGCCCCGCACCTGAGGACGACGTATTTGACGACGCCGGCCCCGGTCGCCGACTCCTCGCCGGTGCAGCGCACCGTCGAGGTGGTCGGCGCCCGCCCGGTCGACGCCTACGTGGAGCTGCGGCTGGCCGCCCCGGAGATCGCCGAGCGGGCGCAGCCGGGGCAGTTCGTCGCCTTCGCCGTCGGTGGGGAGACCTCCGGGCTCCTGCTGCGCCGCTCGATCGCGATCAGCACCGTCGGGGACGGCGTGGTGAGCGTGGTCGTCTCCGCGGCCGGTCCGGGGTCGACCTGGCTCACCCAGCGCCGCCCCGGCGACACCGTCGACGTGGTCGGACCGCTCGGCCGGCCGTTCCCGGCCCCCCCGGCCGGCGCCCGCGCGCTGCTGGTCGGCGGCGGTTACGGCGCCGCCGCCCTGGTCGGCCTGGCCGCGCAGCTGAAGGCGGGCGGGCACGAGGTCGCCGCCGTCGCCGGCGCCGCGGCCGCCGACCGGCTCTGCTCGGTGCAGGAGCTGACCGAGCTCGCCGACATCCTGGCGGTCACCACGGACGACGGCAGCTCCGGCCGCCGGGGGCTGGTCACCCTCGCCGTCGACGAGCTGCTGCCCGACTGCGGGGTGGTCTACGCCTGCGGCCCGATGCGCATGCTGCAGGCCGTCGCCGACGCCGCCACCGCCCTCGGCGTCCCCTCCTACGTCGCGGTCGAGGAGTCCATGGCCTGCGGCATCGGGGTGTGCATGACCTGCGTGCTGCCGGTCGTGGGGTCCGACGGCGCGACCCGGCTGTCCCGCTCCTGCACCGAGGGCCCGGTCTTCGGCGGGGACCGGGTGCGGTTCGACGACGTCGGCACGCTGACCTGGGATGTCGTGGGTGCCGACGCGATGGGGGTGACCCGGCCGTGACCGCTCTGTCGAAGACCGTCGACATGTCGACGACGCTCGGCTCCGTGCCGATCCCCAGCCCGGTGCTGACCGCCTCCGGGTGCTCGGCCTTCGGCCGGGAGCTCGAGCCGTTCACCGACCTCGCCGCCATCGGCGCGGTGGTCACCAAGTCGGTGCAGCTGCGGCCGCGCTCCGGGCGCCCGACGCCGCGCATGGCCGAGACGCCGAGCGGGATGCTCAACTCCATCGGCTTGCAGGGCCCCGGCATCGACGGCCTGCTCGACGCCGAGCTGCCGTGGCTGGCCGAGCGAGGCGCGCGGGCGTTCGTCTCGATCGCCGGGGTGCGCGTCGAGGACTTCGCCGAGCTGGCGACCCGGTTGCGCGGCGTGCCGGGCGTGGCCGGCCTCGAGGTGAACATCAGCTGCCCGAACGTGGAGAGCCGCGGCGAGGTGTTCGCCTGCGACCCCGCCGCCGCCTCCGACGTCGTGGCCGCGGTGCGCGCCGCCGCGGACCCCGCCCAGCCGATCTACGCCAAGCTCAGCCCCGACGTCACCGACATCGTGTCCGTCGCCCGCGCCGTCGTGGACGCCGGCGCCGACGGTCTGTCGATGATCAACACGCTGCTCGGCCTGGTCATCGACCCGGACACGATGAAGCCGGTGCTCGGCGGGATCACCGGCGGCCTCTCCGGTCCCGCGATCCGGCCGGTCGCGCTGCGCTGCGTGTGGCAGGTCCACCAGGCGCTGCCACAGGTGCCGATCCTGGGCATGGGCGGTATCCGCACCGGGCTCGACGCGCTGCAGTTCGTGCTCGCCGGGGCGTCCGCCGTGTCGGTGGGCACCGCGGTCTTCAACGACCCGTCCGCACTCGGCCGCATCCACGCGGAGCTGGCCGCCGCACTCGGGACGCGCGGGTTCGCCAGCCTGCGCGAGGCAGTGGGGTACGCACACCGATGACCCAGCACGCGCAGACCTTCGGCGAACGGCTCACCGCGACGATCGCCGCCCGCGGCCCGCTGTGCGTGGGCATCGACCCGCACGCGCCGCTGCTGGCCCAGTGGGGGCTTCCCGACAGCCCCGAGGGCCTGGCGCGGTTCACCGACGCGGTCGTCGACGCGCTGGCCGGGTCGGTTGCCGTCCTCAAGCCGCAGATGGCGTTCTACGAGCGGCACGGCTCGAAGGGCCTGGCCGTCCTGGAGGACGGCGTCGCGCGGGCGCGGGCCGCCGGTGCGCTGGTGCTGCTGGACGCCAAGCGCGGGGACATCGGCTCGACGATGGACGCCTACGCCGACTACCTGCGCCCCGGCCACCCGCTGACGGTGGACGCGATGACGGTCAGCCCCTACCTCGGCGCCGGCTCGCTGGAGCCGGCGGTCGAGACCGCCCGGCAGCACGGGGGCGGGCTGTTCGTCCTCGCCCGCACCTCCAACCCCGACGCGGGCTCCCTGCAGCTCGTGGGGTCGCCGTCGGTCGCGCAGCGGGTGGTCGACACCGTCCGCGGCTGGAACGAGGGGACCCCCGGCGGCTCGTTCGGTCTCGTCGTCGGCGCGACGCTGAGCGAGCTCGACGTGGACCTCGCCGGCCTCGGCGGGCCGGTGCTCGCCCCCGGCCTCGGCGCCCAGGGCGGCTCCGCCGGCGACGTGCGCCGGTTGTTCGGCAAGGGCGCCGTCGTGCTGCCCAGCGTCTCGCGCGACGTGCTCTCCGCGGGACCGGACGTCGCCGGGCTGCGCGCGGCGGCGGACCGCTGGGCTGAGGCATTGGCCGGCTGACGGTCGTGCGCCCGGCGTGTCGCGATGCTGGCGTGTCGCGGCGGGCAGCCCTGCCGATCGGTCAGGCGGGGTGTCGGAACAGAATCGTACCGAATCCGTCTTGACCTGGACTCATCACGGTGGGTGAGCGGGCTCGTCACCCGTGTGCGCACAACGCCGCAGCGCCAGGCGGCCGCGTGGCAGCCGATGTCGTGACCAGCGGATTTGCTCCATACTGCGCGGATCGCGAGGCTCATGGCCGCACGCCGTCCCATTGAATCCGCGAACAGCACCGCCGGCACCGATGCCGGCGACAACACGATTGGGTTGCACCATGCCCCTTCCCGAACTGTCCCCGGAGCAGCGCGCCGCCGCACTCGAGAAGGCCGCCGCGGCCCGCAAGGCGCGGGCCGAGCTGCGTGAACGGCTCAAGAGCAAGGGCGCCACGGTCGGCGACGTCCTCAAGCAGGGCGACACCGACGAGGTGATCGGCAAGATGCGCGTGTCGGCGGTCCTGGAGTCCCTCCCGGGAGTCGGCAAGGCGCGGGCTGCGAAGATCATGGAACGCCTGGAGATCTCCCCGACGCGGCGCGTGCGGGGTCTGGGCGCCAACCAGCGCCGCGCGCTGGAGACGGAGTTCGGCGCCGACCAGGCCGGCTGATCCCCGTCCCGCGCACGCACGACCCGGACGAGGACGACGAGTGGCAACGAAGGCACCGGCACGGTTGACCGTGCTCTCCGGACCCTCCGGGGTCGGCAAGGGCACCGTGGTCGCCGAGGTCCGGCGGAGGCACCCCGGCGTCTGGGTGTCGGTGTCCGCGACCACTCGCCGCCCCCGGCCGGGTGAGGTCGACGGGGTGCACTACCTCTTCGTCGAGCCCGCCGAGTTCGACCGGCTGATCGCCACCGACGGCCTGCTGGAGTGGGCCGAGTACGCCGGCAACCGGTACGGCACCCCGATGGCCCCCGTGCGCGAGCGGCTGGCCGCCGGCTCGCCGGCCCTGCTCGAGATCGAGCTGCAGGGCGCCCGCCAGGTGCGGGCCCGTGCCCCGGAGGCCCGGCTGGTCTTCCTGGCGCCGCCGTCGTGGACCGAGCTGGTCAGCCGGCTGGCCGGCCGGGGATCGGAGCCGGCCGCCGTCCAGGAGGCCCGGCTGGCCATCGCGCAGGCCGAACTGGACGCCGCCGGCGAGTTCGACGTGGTGGTCGTCAACGACGACGTGGCCCGCGCCGCCGATGAGTTGGTAGGCTTGTTGACTGCGCCCTCGCCCGGACTCGTGCCGGGGGAGTAGCGCCCACGAGGAAGAGCACCGCCGGTGAGCCCGCCGGCCGCTTCCTCCCGCTATCGAATGAGGAGCACGCCCGCCCGTGTCCGGAGTCGCACCTGCCCCCGAGGGCATCACCAACCCGCCGATCGACGAGCTGCTCGAGCGCACCAGCAGCAAGTACGGCCTGGTCATCTTCGCCGCGAAGCGCGCGCGCCAGATCAACGCCTACTACAGCCAGCTCTCCGAGGGCCTGCTGGAGTACGTCGGCCCGCTGGTCGACACCGCGCCGCAGGAGAAGCCCCTCTCGATCGCGCTCCGCGAGATCAACGAGGGTCTGCTGACCCACACCGCCGGCGAGAACTGAGCCGGCCGGTCTCCGGGCCACCCCAGAACTGATGACGACGCCCCCGGTCCCGGCCGGGGGCGTCGTCGTGTCTGCGGCAGGATGAGCGCATGAGCCGGATCGTGCTGGGCGTCAGCGGTGGCGTGGCCGCGTACAAGGCCGCGCTGCTGCTGCGTGCGTTCACCGAGGCCGGGCACGACGTCCGCGTCGTCCCCACCCCGGGCGCGCTGCACTTCGTCGGCGCCGCGACCTTCGAGGCGCTCTCGGGCAACCCGGTCACCACCGACGTGTGGTCCGACGTGCCCGAGGTGGCGCACGTGCGCATCGGTCAGGAGGCCGACCTCGTGGTCGTCGCCCCGGCCACCGCCGACCTGCTCGCCCGGGCCGCCGCCGGCCGGGCAGACGACCTGCTCACCGCCACGCTGCTCACCGCGCACTGCCCGGTGGTGTTCGTGCCGGCGATGCACACCGAGATGTGGCTGCACCCGGCCACCCAGGACAACGTCGCCACCCTCCGCCGCCGCGGCTCGATCGTGCTGCCGCCCGCGGTCGGCCGGCTGACCGGCCCCGACTCCGGTCCGGGCCGGCTGCCCGAGCCGGCCGACATCGCCGCGCTGGCCGCCGTCGTCCTGCAGGCCGGCGCCGCCGCGCTGGCCCAGGACCTCGTCGGCCGCCGGGTCGTCATCAGCGCCGGTGGCACGCGCGAGCCGCTGGACCCGGTCCGCTACCTGGGCAACCGCTCCTCGGGCAAGCAGGGCTGGGCGCTGGCCCGGGTGGCCGCCGCCCGCGGCGCCGAGGTGGTCCTGGTCGCGGCGAACGTGGAGCTCCCCGCGCCGTTCGGCGTGCGCGTGGTCCCGGTGGGCAACGCGGAGGAGCTGCGCATGGCGATGCGTGCCGAGTCCCGGGACGCGGACGTCGTCGTGATGAGCGCCGCGGTCGCCGACTTCCGCCCGGCCGGCGTCGCCGGCGCGAAGATGAAGAAGGGCTCGGCCGGCGAGCCGGGGTCGGTGCCGTTGGTGCGCACCGCCGACGTCCTCGCCGAGCTCGTGACGGAACGTCGCCCGGGGCAGCTGGTGGTCGGCTTCGCCGCCGAGACCGGGGATGCCGAGGCAGATGTGCTCACCCACGCGCGCGCCAAGCTGGCGCGGAAGGGCTGCGACCTGCTGGTGGTGAACGACGTCTCCGCCGGGCAGGTGTTCGGCAAGGAGGACAACACCGTCGTCGTCCTGGCTGCCGACGGCCCCGCGGAGGAGATCGGGCCCGGACCCAAGGACCTGATCGCCGCCGGGATCTGGACGGCGATCGCCGCCCGGAGGGCTCCGGCCTGACCCGGACGGTCCACAGCACCACCCGCGCCGACCGTTCGCCGGTCTCGTCCGGGTAACGTGCCCCCACGAGTCGGAGTACCGAGCGGCTCGATGTTCTGCGCCAGCGACCGGCTTCGTGCCCAGCGACCCAGGAGTACCCACATGTCACGCCGTCTCTTCACGTCCGAGTCGGTCACCGAGGGGCACCCGGACAAGATCGCCGACCAGATCAGCGACTCGATCCTGGACGCCATGCTCGCCCAGGACCCGAAGAGTCGCGTCGCCGTCGAGACGCTGATCATGACCGGCCAGGTGCACATCGCCGGCGAGGTCACCACCGCCGGCTACGTCGACATCGCCGAGATCGTCCGCGCGACCATCCTGCGGATCGGCTACGACTCCTCCCGCAAGGGCTTCGACGGTGCCTCCTGCGGCGTCAGCGTCTCCATCGGCGCGCAGTCGCCCGACATCGCGCAGGGCGTCGACACCGGCTACGAGGCCCGCACCACCGGCTCGTCCGACGACGCGATCGAGCGACAGGGCGCCGGTGACCAGGGCCTGATGTTCGGCTACGCCACCGACGAGACCCCCGAGCTCATGCCGCTGCCGATCGCACTGGCCCACCGCCTGGCCCGACGGCTGTCGGCCGTGCGCAAGGACGGCTCGGTGCCCTACCTGCGTCCCGACGGCAAGACCCAGGTCACCGTGGTCTACGAGGACGACCGCCCGGTCGCCGTCGACACCGTGGTCGTCTCCTCGCAGCACGCCGAGGACATCTCGATCGAGCAGCTGCTCGCCCCCGACATCAAGGAGCTCGTCGTCGAGCCGGAGCTGGCCGCCCTCGGCCTGCCCACCGACGGCTACCGCCTCCTGGTGAACCCGACCGGCAAGTTCGTCATCGGCGGCCCCATGGGCGACGCCGGGCTGACCGGCCGCAAGATCATCGTGGACACCTACGGCGGCATGGCCCGTCACGGTGGCGGCGCCTTCTCCGGCAAGGACCCGTCGAAGGTGGACCGCTCCGGGGCCTACGCCATGCGCTGGGTGGCGAAGAACGTCGTCGCCGCCGGCCTGGCCAAGCGCTGCGAGGTCCAGGTGGCCTACGCGATCGGCGCCGCGCACCCGGTCGGCCTGTTCGTCGAGACCTTCGGCACCGGCACCGTGGCCGACGACGTCCTCGAGAAGGCGATCGGCACCGTGTTCGATCTGCGCCCCGGTGCGATCGTCCGCGACCTGGACCTGCTGCGCCCGATCTACGCCCCTACGGCGGCGTACGGCCACTTCGGCCGCACCGACGTCGACCTGCCGTGGGAGCGCCTCGACCGCGTGGACGCCCTCCGCTCGGCCGTGGGCCTCTAAGCACTGGACACCTCCGCTCCATCCGACGACCCGGGTCCCGCGCGCCTGTCGCGCGTGGCCCGGGTCGTCGTCGACGTGCCCCTGGCGCACCTCGACCGGCCGTTCGACTACGCCGTCCCGGAGAAGCTCGTCGACACCGTGCAGGCCGGGTGCCGGGTGCGGGTGCGGTTCCACGGCCGGCTCGTGGACGGCGTCGTCTGGGAGCTGGGCGACACCACCGACTTCGCCGGCAGCCTGCAGCCGCTCTCGCACGTCCCCTCCGGTGAGCCGGTGCTCACCCCGCAGGTGGCGCGGCTGGTGCGGACGGTGGCCGACCGGTACGCCGGCACGGCCAGCGACGTGCTGCGGCTCGCCCTGCCGCCGCGGCGCTCGGCCGCCGAGAAGCGGGAGAGCCCCACGCCCGACGCGCTCCCGGAGCCGCCGGACCCGACGGGCTTCGCGCGCTACACGGCCGGGCCCGCGTTGCTCGACGCACTGGCGGAGGGTCGGCCGGCGCGGGCGGTCTGGACGGCGCTGCCGGGCGAGGACTGGCCGGCGCGGCTGGTCGAGCTGTGCCGGGCGGCGCTCTCCGGCCGGCGCGGGGCGCTGGTCGTCGTCCCGGACGGCCGCGACCTGGACCGGCTCGCCGCCGCGGCCGGCGCGCTGCTGCCGGCGCACTCGTTCACGGTCCTGCGCGCGGACGACTCCCCGGAGAAGCGCTACCGCGCGTTCCTGGCCGCCTCGCGCGGCGCGGCGCAGGTGGTGCTGGGCACCCGGGCGGCGATGTTCGCACCGGTCCGCGGCCTCGGCCTGGTGGTGATCTGGGACGACGGCGACGACCTGCACGCCGACGAGCGCGCGCCCTATCCGCACGCCCGCGACGTGCTGGTCCAGCGGGCGTGGCTGGACGACTGCGCCGCCGTCGTCGCCGGGACGACCCGGACGGCTGAGGGCGCGCTGCTGGTGGAGTCCGGCTGGGCGCACGAGCTGGTCGCCGACCGCGCCGTCCTGCGCTCGGCCGCCCCGAGGGTCCAGGCGCTCGGGGAGGACTTCGAGCTGGCCCGCGATGCGGCCGCCCGCTCGGCCCGGCTGCCGTCGCTGGCGCACGAGGCGGCCCGGAAGGCGCTGGCCGCCGACACCCCGGTGCTGGTGCAGGTGCCCCGCCGCGGGTACGTGCCCTCGCTGTCCTGTGCGCGCTGCCGGGCGCCGGCCCGCTGCGCGCACTGCGCCGGGCCGCTGGGCATCTCACCGCGGCCGGGCCCGGGCGGCGCGCGGATCCCGGCCTGCCGGTGGTGCGCCCGCCCGGCGGCCACGTTCGACTGCCCGCACTGCCACGGCACCAAACTGCGCGCCTCGGTGATCGGTGACGCCCGGACGGCGGAGGAGCTGGCCCGGGCCTTTCCCGGGGCGGCCATGCGCACCTCGGGCAGCACGTCCGGGGTCCTCGCGACCGTGCCGGGCGGTGCCTCGCTGGTGGTGGCGACGCCGGGTGCCGAGCCGGTCGCCGAGGGCGGCTACGGGGCGGCGCTGCTGCTCGACTCGTGGGCGCTGCTGGGCCGGGCCGACCTGCGGGCGGGGGAGGAGACGCTGCGGCGCTGGATGAACGCCGCCGCGCTGGTGCGCCCCGCCTCGGCCGGGGGGCACGTCGTCGTCGCGGCCGACGCCGGGCATCCCGTCGTCCAGGCGCTGGTTCGGTGGGACCCGGCCTGGCTGGCCGCCCGCGAACTGACCGACCGCCGCGAGCTGGGCTTCCCGCCGGTGACCCGGATGGCCTCGGTCGCCGGCTCCCCGGCGGCGCTGGCGGAGTTCCTCGACGCGCTCCGGCTGCCCGACGACGCCGACCTGCTCGGACCGGTGCCCGAGCGGCCGCGCCCGGGGCAGGAGGGCGAGCGGGAGCGCTACCTGGTGCGGGTGCCGCGGGCGTCCGGCGCGGCGCTGGCGCGCGCCCTGGCGGAGGTGCAGGGCGTGCGCAGCGCGAAGAAGGTGCCCGAGCACGTACGGGTGCAGCTCGACCCGCTCGACCTCGTCTGACCCGCGGCGCGCCCCCGCCTACGATCGACCGGTGAGCGTCACCCCGATCCGGCTCTACGGCGACCCCGTCCTGCGCAGCCCCGCGGCTCCGGTCGTCGACTTCGACGCCGAGCTGAGGCAGCTGGTCGCCGACCTCACCGAGACCATGCACGCGGCCGGCGGCGCCGGGCTGGCCGCGCCGCAGATCGGCGTGGGCCTGCGGGTCTTCACCTGGTTCGTCGACGGCGAGGGAGGTCACCTGATCAACCCCGACGTCGCCGCCGTGGGCGAGGAGCTCCAGGACGGCCCCGAGGGCTGCCTGTCGATCCCGGGCCTGCGCTACGACTGCCGACGGCACCTGCACGTGGTGGCGTCGGGCTGGAACCTGCACGGCGACCCGGTGCGGATCGAGGGCTCGGAGCTGCTGGCCCGCGCCATCCAGCACGAGACCGACCACCTCGACGGCGTCCTGTTCGTCGACCGCCTCGACGAGGTCGCCCGCACCGCCGCCCTGGCCGAGCTCGAGGCCGCCGAGTGGGCCGGCATCCCCGCCTACCTCCCCGTCGTGAAAGTGAGCCCGCACTGAAGGTCCTGTTCGCCGGTACGCCGGCACCCGCCGTCCCCGCGCTGGAGGCTCTGCTGGCCTCGGACCACGAGGTCGTGGCGGTGCTCAGCCGCCCCGACGCACGGTCCGGCCGCGGCCGGACCGCCAGCCGCTCGCCGGTCGCGGAGCGGGGCGACGCCGCCGGCATCCCGGTGCTGCAGCCGCGCTCGCCCCGGGAGCCGGAGTTCCTCGAGCAGCTGGCCGGGCTCGCCGTCGACTGCGCGCCGGTGGTGGCCTACGGGGCGCTGATCCCGCAGGCCGCCCTCGACCTGCCCGCGCACGGCTGGGTCAACCTGCACTTCTCGCTGCTGCCCGCCTGGCGCGGGGCCGCGCCGGTGCAGCACGCGATCATGGCCGGTGACGAGATCACCGGTGCTGCGACGTTCCGCCTGGAGGCGGGGCTGGACACCGGGCCGGTCTTCGGCACGGTCACCGAGCCGATCGGGCCGCGGGACACCGCGGGCGACCTGCTGGAGCGGCTGTCCGTCAGCGGCGCCCAGCTCCTGGTCGCCACGCTCGACGGCATCGCGGCCGGCGCGCTGGAGGCCCGCCCGCAGCCGGCGGACGGCATCAGCCTGGCGCCGAAGGTGGAGCCGGCGGACGCCCGGGTCGACTGGTCGCTGCCGGCGCACGTGGTGGACCGGCGGGTTCGTGGCGTCGCGCCCGCCCCCGGCGCCTGGACGACGTGGCGCGGCGACCGGCTGCGGCTGGGACCCGTCACCCCTGTGCCCGATGCGCCGTCGCCTGCTCCCGGTGAGCTGGCGGTGGTGGACCGCGAGGTCCTCGTCGGCACGGGTAATGGCGCGGTCCGGCTCGGTGAGGTCCAGCCGGCCGGCAAGCGGATGATCCCGGCGGGCGACTGGGCGCGCGGCGCCCGGCTCGTCGCCGGCGACCGGCTGGGCGACGCATGACCGGGCCTCCGAAGCGCCCTGCCGGCGGTCCGCAGCGCGGCAAGCGGCCGCACCCGGCGACGAAGCGCCGTCCCCTCGACGGGGCGCGGCTCACCGCCTACGACGTGCTGGACGGCGTCTCCTCGCGGGATGCCTACGCCAACCTGCTGCTGCCCCAGCTGCTGCGCGAGCGGAAGCTCGACACCCGGGACGCGGCGTTCACCACCCAGCTCGCCTACGGGACGCTGCGCGCTGCGGGCACCCTGGACGCGATCCTGAGCGGGCTGGTCAGCCGCCCCCTGGCCGAGCTCGACCCCCGGGTGCTCGACCTGCTCCGGCTGGGTGCCCACCAGCTGATCGACCTGCGGGTGCCCTCGCACGCCGCCGTCGACACGACCGTCGACCTGGCCCGGTCCATCGTGGGCACCGGCGCCTCGGGTCTGGTGAACGCCGTGCTGCGCAAGGTGGCCGCCGGTGGCGACCGCGCTGCCTGGCTGACCGTCCTCGGCGGCGACGCCGAGCGGCAGCTGGCGCTGGCCACCGACCACCCGCAGTGGATCGTCGACGCCTGGCGGGACGCCCTGGGCGGCGACGACGAGCTGGAGCCGGCGCTGCTGGCCGACGACGCGGCGCCCGAGGTCCACCTGGTCGCGCGGCGGCTGTCGCGCGAGGAGCTGGTGGAGGAGTCGGGCGGGCAGCCCGGTCCGTGGTCGCCGTTCGCCGTGCGGCTGTCCGGTGGTGACCCCGGCCGGCTGGTGTCGGTGCGCAACAGCCGCGCCGCCGTGCAGGACGAGGGCAGCCAGCTCGCGGCGCTGCTGCTCACCCGGGCGCCGCTCGAGGGCCCCGATGCCGCCTGGCTGGACATGTGCGCCGGCCCCGGCGGCAAGGCGGGGCTGCTGGCGGCGCTCCGGCCCGACGGCGTGCGGCTCACCGCGGCCGACCGAGCGCCGCACCGCGCCGACCTGGTCCGGCAGACGCTGTGGGACGAGGACGACGTCGAGGTGCTCGCCACCGACGGCCGCGAGCCACCGTGGCAGGCCGGGTCGTTCGACCGCGTCCTGCTCGACGCCCCGTGCACCGGGCTGGGTGCGTTGCGCCGTCGTCCCGAGGTGCGCTGGCGCCGGAAGCCCGAGGACGTCGCACCGCTGGTGGAGTTGCAGCTGGAGCTGCTGGCGAGCGCGCTGGCCTCGGTCCGGGTCGGGGGAGTGGTCGCCTACGTGACCTGTTCGCCGCACACGGAGGAGACCGTCGGCGTGGTCGACGTCGCCGCGGCACGGGACGACGTCGAGGTGCTGCCGGTCGCGCCGCTGTTCCCGGAGGTCCCGGACATGGCGCGTGGGGACTACGGGCAGCTGTGGCCGCACCGCCACGGCACCGATGCCATGTTCATGGCGCTGCTCCGCCGCACGCGCTGAGCGCGGCGGCTCAGAGGATCACCAGGACGACGACGAGGACGTAGGCGGCCAGGAGGGCGAGCAGCCGCCGGCCGCCGAGCCAGGGCTCCCACCACGGCACCGGCGGGGGGAGCCGGGGCGGTCCGGCCGGGGCGGCCGTCCAGTGGCGGGCGGCGGCGAGCTGCCGGGAGTGCCAGACGGCGAGCGCGGCGTACGCGGCGAGGAGCACGCCTGCGGCCGGCAGCGCGGCGGACCGGTCCCAGTCGGTCTGCACCAGCACCGACAGCGGCAGCACCGGCAGTGCCCGGCCCATCCAACCCAGGCGCAGGGAGCGCCGCGCCAGGACGTCGACCCGTGCCCGCAGCCCCGGGCCCGGATCGACGTGCGTCCGCAGGGCGTGCTGCACCCGCGCCGCGGTGTCCTGGCGGGCGCGCAGCCCCGGGACCGCGGCCGCCGCGAGCGGGAAGGCGAGCACCGCCACGGCCACGGTGACGAGCAGCCAGCGGGCCGCTGGTCCGTGCAACCCGGCGTAGTCGCCGGTCAGCAGCACCCGGGATGCGCCGAGGCCGATCACCAGTGCCGGCACGGCGAGCACCGTCCGGCGGCCGCGGCGCTCCACGTCCGCCCAGTCGACCGCCGCCCAGTCGACCTCCAGGACCCGGTTGCTGCGGAAGAGGACCGGGCGTGCAGGCGCAGTGCGGTCACGTTCGGTCATCAGATCACCCGACGGCCACCTCGGTCGTCGATCGTCCGGGGATGGCAGGGGGCGCACGATCACGCACGGTAGGGCTCCGGCGCGGTCCGCGCGCTCCGGCACCCGACCGTGTGACAGCCGATGGGGAGGAGCTCGGCCGGCCGCGGATCAGTCGACGGTGGCGAAGGCCCGGACCGGGAAGGTCGCCATGCCCTCGACCGCGACCGGGACGGCGGTGAAGACGGCGCCGATGTCGGGGACTCCGGCCAGCCCGGTCAGGTGCTCGACGACCGGGATGCCGGCACCCAGCAGCACGGTGTGCGCGGGGCGTGCGCCGCCCACGGTGTCGTCGATGTTGACCGAGTCGATGCCCACGAGCGTCGCGCCGCCGTCGACCAGGGCGCGGCAGGCGTCCTCGGTGAGGTGCGGGTGGTCGGCGTCCAGATAGCGCTCGGTGCCCCAGTGCGCGTCCCACCCGGTGTGCACCAGCACCGCTCGGCCGGCGACGTCCAGACCGTCGAATGCGGAGGTGCTGAGGGCGTGCCCGCGCCCGGCCGCGCGCACGACGACCGCCGGCAGCCCAGCGCAGCGATCCAGCGGCAGGGCGGCGAGGTCGTGCCCGTCCCGGTACCGGTGCGCCGGGGTGTCCAGGTAGGTGCCGGTGTTGCCGACCATCGCGATCCGGCCGATCTGGAACTCGGTTCCGGCCGCGTACGCGCCGCGCGACTGGTCGAAGGCCAGGTGCAGCCCGATCTCGGGAACGGGCAGCCCGGGATAGGTCACCATCCCGGAGCGGACGACATGGCTGAGGTCGACGTATCGCATGCCGGGATCATGACCGGTCGCCGGCGACCTCAGAAGGGCGGCGGGTCGTCGTCGGACCGGTCCGGGATGCGGGAGCCGGGTGGTCGGGTGGTGCGGGGAACGCCGCTGGGGGTGGTGACGGTGAGGGTGCCGTCGGGGGTCATGGTGAACCGCCAGCCGGGGGCGTGGGTCTTGAGCCGGTGGTGCCGGCGGCACAGGCAGCAGAGGTTGGCGCAGCCCGTCGGGCCGCCCTGGGCGTGCGGGGCGACGTGGTCCAGGTCGGTGCGGGCGACGCTGTTGCGGCAGCCGGGGTGGCGGCAGGTGCGGTCGCGGGCGCGGACGTACCGGCGTTGGGCGGGGGTGGGCCGGTACCGGTCGACGTCGGCGGGGGCGTCCAGGAGCGGGCAGTCGCAGGGGGTGGCGCCGTCGGTGGCCGGGTGGTGGGGGCAGCCGCGGCGGACCAGGCGTTCCAGTTCGGCGCGGGTCACGACCGCGCGCAGGGCACCGGTGTGCGGGTCGGTGAGGGCGAGGTGCAGGGTGCCGCCGGCGGGGGCCTGCAGCCCGCCGGGGCACAACGCGTCGAGTTGTTCGAGGAGTTCGCGCAGGTGTGCGGCGGTGATCGGCTGCCCGTCGACCTCTGCGGTGCCGCAGGACTGCCCCAGGGTGCCCAGGTCGGCGAGCACGGTGAGGTGCGCGGTCACCGGCGGGCGTGCTTCGTCCCAGGGGCGGAGCACCAGGTCGGCGAGCACCCCGACCCGCAGTTGTCCGATCGGGCGGGGGTCGCCGTCGGCCTTGGCCAGCCGCGCGTAGCCGTCGATGGTGCTGTGCAGGGCGGCTGCCATCGGTTGGGGCAGGAAGATGCGCAGCTCGGCCATGCCGTCCCGCAGCGGGGTGACGGTGACGTCGGCGGACTTCTGCGCCTGTTTCCGCCGCCGGTCAGCAGCCGTGGCGTCCAACCGCTGCAGCTCGGCGCGGGCCAGCGACCGCAGCCGGGACACCGACACCCCCGCCGCCCGGGGCAGCACCGCCGCCTCGATGCGGCGCAGCACCGCGGGCTCCAGCTCCCGGGCCGCGTCGGCCAGCTCGGCGGCCAGCCCTCGGGCGCGCGGCCAGTCCAGCTGCCCGTCGGCCAGCGCCGCCCACGTGGCGGGAAGACGCTCGACCAGCACCCAGGACAGCTCGGC
>JBBSKB010000042.1:0-27696 GCA_038256725.1 Mycobacteriales bacterium
CTGTTCGAGGCACCGCTGTTCGAGGCACCGCTGTTCGAGGCACCGCTGTTCGAGGCACCCGCCCCCGATGCACCCGCCGTCGAGGTGGACGCGCTCGTTCCGGACGCCGACCTCGTCGGGACCGACTCCGGATCCTCCGCCGTGGACCTCCTCGCCGATGACACCGCCACCGAGGGCACGCTGACCGAGTGCGCCGCCGAGGCCCCCGCGGAGGAGACCGGTTCCGCGCTGGATCTCGAATTGGCACCGTCGCTCGCGCGCACCGCCAGCGACCCCGCGCCGCTCCCCCGGTCCGCGAGCATGGACGCGACCACCGTCATGCCGCCGCTGTCGCTACTGCCGGGATCGTCGTCGCGCGGCCGCGGGCTGCCGCCGGTGCCGCCGCGCTCCGGCCGCCCCCCGGTGCCGCCGTCCTCCGCGCGCGGAACCGCGAGCTCCGGGGGCACGGCACCCTCCCCCCGCACCCCCGGCCTGCTGGCCACCGTGACCCGGCTCCCCGTGGCGCCGCTCATGGCCACGCGCGAGACCCCGGACATGCCGGAGCTGGCCGAGCTCGCCGATCTCATCGAGGCCGACGGTTCGGGTCTGCTGGACGCGCCGGTGCTGCCCGCCGCCGTGCCCGAGCGACCGACCCGGGTGCGCATCGCCCCGCCGCGCACTCCGGCGGAGGTCGTGTCCCGGCTCGCCGACCTCGGCGTCCCGGCCGACCTGCTCGGCTCCGCGTTCCTCGCCGACGTCGAGGCCTCCGGCACCTACGCGGCGCTCACCCGCGCGCTCGCGGACCGGCTGCGGGAGCCGCCGGAGCTCCCGACCGGCGCCGCGGACGTCCTGTTCCTGGTGGGCCCGGGCGTGGAGACGCTGCGCGCCGCGCGCTCCCTGGCCGCGACCCTGCGGCTGGACCCCGACCGCGTGCAGTGGGCCACCCGCGGCGACCTCGTCGGCCTGGCCCCCGTGGCCGGCCGGATGAGCACGATCGACGCGGCGCTGCGCCGCCGACAGGACGCCTCGTCGTCCGGCACTCTGACGATCGTCGCCGTGGACGCACCGCTGCGCAGCGACGCCTACTGGATGGCCCAGATGCTGGCCATCTGGGCGCCGGTCGCGGTGTGGGCGGTCGTCGAGGCCACCCGCAAGCCCGAGGACCTCGAGCACTGGATCGACGGCCTGGTCCGCGTGGACGCGCTCGTCGTCCAGGACACCGACCTCTCCGCCGACCCGGCCGCCGTGCTGGACCGCCTGGCCGCGCCCGTCGCGGTCGTCGACGGCGTGCGCGCCACGCCGCACCGCTGGGCGTCGGTGCTCTGCGAGCGGCTGGAGAGCGCGCCGGCATGAGCCCCTTCCGGTGGGACGTGCTGCTGGTGGCTCTCCTGCTGGCCCTGCCGGTGCTCGCACTCGGGCTGCGCGGGGACTTCACCGCCGAGGAGGTCACCCTCCGGCTGCCCTGGTGCCTGGCCGCCGGGTGGGCTGCGGTGGCGCTGCTGCACGTCGCGACCACTCCCCCCAAGCCCGTCCGGACCGCGCGCGCGAGCGGGCGCCCGGAGCCGGCACCGGCTGAGGACGAACCCGCTCTCTGAGGCTCCCCCCGCATTGCGCGCCCATCTCGACCGCTGCCGGGCGTGCACGGACGGCAACGGTCGCGGGCGTGTCCGGAACCACCCCCGGAGCGGGGTCAGAAGGGCAGGTCCTCCAGCATCTCGGTGACCAGCGCGGCGATCGGCGAGCGCTCCGACCGGGTCAGCGTCATGGGCGCGAAGAGCGGGTGCCCCTTGAGGTTCTCCACGACCGCGGCGATGCCGTCGTGCCGGCCCACGCGCAGGTTGTCGCGCTGGGCGACGTCGTGGGTGAGCACCACCCGCGAGCCCGCACCCAGGCGGGAGAGCACGGTGAGCAGCACGCCGCGCTCCAGCGACTGGGCCTCGTCGACGATCACGAAGGAATCGTGCAGCGACCGCCCGCGGATGTGCGTCAGCGGCAGCACCTCGATGAGCCCCCGGTCGGCGATCTCGTCCAGGACGGCGTTCGAGACCAGGGCGCCCAGGGTGTCGTAGACCGCCTGCGCCCAGGGCGACATCTTGTCGCCCTCGCTGCCCGGCAGGTAGCCGAGCTCCTGACCTCCGACGGCGTACAGCGGCCGGAAGATGACGACCTTCTTGTGCGCCCGGCGCTCCATCACCGACTCCAGCCCCGCGCACAGCGCCAGCGCCGACTTGCCGGTGCCCGCCCGTCCGCCGAGGGAGACGATGCCGATCTCCGGGTCGAGCAGGAGATCCAGGGCCACGCGCTGCTCGGCCGAGCGGCCGTGCAGACCGAACGCCTCCCGGTCGCCGCGCACCAGCCGCACCTGCTTGTCGGGCAGCACCCGGCCGAGTGCCGAGCCGCGAGAGGACATCAGCACCAGCCCGGTGTGCGTCGGCAGCTCGGCGGCGGCGGGCAGGAAGATCTCGCCGCGCTCGTAGAGCCCGCCGAGATCTGCGTCGTCCAGCGAGATCTCGGCCATGCCGGTCCACCCCGTGTCGACGGCGTCGTGCACCCGGTACTCGTCGGTCGCCAGGCCCACCGCGGCCGCCTTCACCCGCAGCGGTACGTCCTTGGTGATCAGGCAGACGTCGCGGCCCTCGGCCCGCAGGTTCAGCGCGACGACCATGATCCGGCTGTCGTTGCTGTCGCTGCGGAACCCGGCCGGCAGGACCGACGGGTCGCTGTGGTTGAGCTCGACGTGCAGGGTGCCCCCGGCCTCTCCCACGGCGACCGGCGCATCGAGCCGGCCGTGCCGGACCCGCAGGTCGTCGAGCATGCGCAGCGACTGGCGGGCGAACCAGCCCAGCTCGGGGTGGTCCCGCTTGGCCTCCAGCTCCCCGATGACGACCAGCGGGAGCACCACGTCGGAGTCGCCGAAGCGCAGCAGCGCACCGGGGTCGGAGAGCAGGACGGAGGTGTCGAGGACGTAGGTGCGACGAGGGTTCACGAGACGACTCCCGGAGGGCGGCGGGCAGCGCGCCCCGACTCGAAGATGACCGGGCCCCGGCACGGAGGCCGGGTACCGGCCCCCTGGTCGACGAATTCGTCTGACACTTCCGGGCCTCCCGCGAACGGCTCGGGCGAGTCCGGGCCGCTCACCGCGGACGCTAGGACGGGGTACCGACGAGAAGCGAGCGCCACCACGCCGCGACACGCAACGTTCACCGGGCGGGGTACCTGCCGTCACAGCCGTCCCAGCGGTGGCCGGTCACTCCCAGGGCGGGCGCACGGCCGGTCGCTCGACGGTGTCGGTGCGGTAGCCGGCGGCCGGCCGGTCCTCCGGCGGCCACACGTCGTCCTCGTCGTCGTCCCATTCCTCGTCCCGTGGTCCGCGGCGGGGACGGAGCGCCACGAGCGCCCACAGCAGGGGGACGGCGAGCACCGGCCACTGCACCGCCGGCTCTCCCAGCCGGATCATCCCGGCGACGAGGAGGACGGCGAGCCAGCCTGCTGTCCACAGCCCGAGCACCCGGGCGCGCCGCGGGTCGCGGCGGCTCACGGCGATCGGACGGCCGCGAGCTCGCCGGCCACGGCGGCCGGGGTGAGCGGCTCGTCGAGCAGCCGCAGGAACCGGTCGGCGACCGGCTGGTCCGCGGGGCGGGCGTCCAGCCAGCGCGACAGCAGCCCGAAGCCTTCGACGTAGGTGGAGATGTAGGCCCGCCAGAGCGGGTCGGTGAGGAAGCGGATCTGCTGGCGGGCCCGGTCCCCGGCCACGAGCGACCAGCGCTGCAGGTAGGCAGCCACCTCGTCGGTGCCGGCGCCCCGGTCGTGCAGCAGGATCGCCGCGTCCTGCCGGACCCGGTTCAGCGGCGCAGCCGCGGCGGCGATCCGCTCGGCGAGGTGCCCGTCGAAGCGCAGCCCCAGGTCGCCGAGGATCTCCGCGGACCAGGGGCCCCACCCCTCGCCGATCGTCGCCTCGACGCCGAGATCGGCCAGGCCCTCGGCCATGAGGCACTCGGGGGTGTTGACCAGGAACACCGTGTGCTCGGCGCGGCCGGCGCGCTCGACCAGCCCGAGCTCCTTGCGGCAGTGCTCGGTGTGGTGCCCCGGATAGGACTCGTGGGCGACCAGGTGGGCCAGCTGGGAGAGCCGGTGCGGGAGGTCTGCGTTGATCGCGACCCGGGACCGGAAGCCGCCCTCGTAGTAGTTGAAGCCCGACCAGGGCTTGTCCGTGACCACCTCGTAGCGGACGGTCTCGGCCTCGGGCAGCCCGTACTGCCCCCGCGCGCGATCGCGCAGCGCACTGGACAGGGCGTGCACCGCGGCCTCGAGCCGGTCCGGGGGGCACTCCTCCCGGCGTCGGTGGGCGGCGTACCGCTCGGTCAGCGACCCGCTGCCGGGCAGCAGCGCATCGAGCTCGGCGTGCGCCGCGGCGTAGGTCGCCTCGTCCCCGAGGGAGACGTCGACCTGGAAGTACCGGGACACCTCCTCGACGAACCCGACCTGCTCGCCGCTCAGCTTGCGGGCACTGCACTCCAGTCCGGTCAGCTGGCCGCGCAGGAACTCGGCCCGGTCGGCCGGCAGGCCCGCGGAGTCCAGCTCCCGGAGCAGGTCGCGGGCGCGGTCGCGCAGCTGCTGCGGCGTCGGCGCCGGCTCGTTCCGCACCTGCGCCCGGAGCCGCGGATCACCGGTGAACGCGTCGACGAAGCCCGGCTCGAGGCGGTCGAAACGCAGTCCCAGCCGCACGTACTCGGCAGGCAGGTCGAGGGCTCCGGCGCTCATGCGGGCAGTCTCGCAGCCGCCGGCTACTCGCCGAAGCGGCGGTGCCGGGCCGAGTAGTCGCGCAGCGCCCGGAGGAAGTCCACCCGGCGGAAGTCCGGCCAGTAGACGTCGGTGAAGTGGAACTCCGCGTTCGCCGTCTGCCAGAGCAGGAACCCGGACATGCGCTGCTCACCGCTGGTCCGGATGACCAGGTCGCAGTCGGGCTGCCCACGGGTGTAGAGGTGCTCGGCGATGTGCTCGACCTCGAGCACCTCGACCAGGTCGTCCAGGGCGGTGCCGCGGGCCGCGTGCTCGGCCAGCAGGGAGCGGACGGCGTCGGCGATCTCCCGGCGCCCGCCGTAGCCGACGGCCAGGTTCACCGTCGCGCCCGGCCGGTCCCGGGTGTCCTCCTCGGCCTGCTTGAGCACGGCCACGGTCTCTGGCGGGAGCACCTCGGAGGCGCCCATGGAGTTGACCTTCCACCGGCGTCCCGGGCCGGACAGGTCGACGGCGACGTCCTCGATGATCCGCAGCAACGCGCTGAGCTCGGGCTCGGGACGGCGAAGGTTGTCGGTCGACAGCATGAAGAGGGTGACCACCTGCACGCCGGCGTCGTCGCACCAGCCGAGCAGGTCGACGATCTTGCTGGCCCCGCGCCGGTGGCCGTGCGCGACGTCCTCCAGCCCGATCGAGCGGGCCCAGCGCCGGTTGCCGTCCATGATCACCCCGACGTGGCGGGGGAGGTCGGCGCCGATCAGCGCGCGGGCCAGGCGGCGCTCGTAGACATGGGTCAGCGCGTCCCGGATCGTCCGCCGCACACCCACGAACGCCCACCCTAGGCCTCACCGTCGTACCGGGTGGGGGACGGCACGACGGAGCTGGCAGCAAGCTCACAGCCCGTGCGGATGACGCCGGACCTACGGCTCCGTAACCTCGGCCCATGAGCACCCCGTCCGCCTCTGATCGCGAGCCCGTCCGGGTGGAGGTCGACAGCGCGGAGATCGAGGCACCGCGCCAGGAGGCGCTCGCTGCCGTCCTCGAGGAGGGCGAGCAGGTGGACCGGTCCTGGACCGCGGAGGACTTCGCCGACAAGGACTGGACGCACCCCGACACCCGGCCGCGCATGCGCGGCTGGCTGCACCTGTTCTCGTTCTTCGGCGCGATCCTCTCCAGCGCCGTGCTGATCCCGCTGGCGTTCGTGGAGAGCGGCCGGGCCGGCATCGCGGTCTCGGTCTACTGCCTGACGATCTGCGGCCTGTTCGGCATCAGCGCCCTGTACCACCGGCGCCGATGGTCACCGCGCGGCTGGCGGATCATGAAGCGCCTCGACCACTCGATGATCTTCCTGTTCATCGCCGGCACGTACACGCCCTTCGCGCTGCTCGCCGTCGACCAGGTCACCGGGTTCTGGGTGCTGGCCGTGGTGTGGATCGGCGCGCTCGCCGGGGTGACGCTGAAGATGACCTGGCCGACCGCGCCCCGCTGGGTGGGGGTGCCGCTGTACATCGCGCTGGGCTGGGTGGCGGTCTTCGTGCTGACCGACATCCTGCACTTCGCCGGCGTCGCCTCGCTGGTGCTGCTGGCCGTCGGCGGCGTGCTCTACACCCTCGGCGGGGTCGCCTACGGCATCAAGAAGCCCAACCCCTGGCCGCGCACGTTCGGCTACCACGAGGTCTTCCACGCGATGACCGTCGTGGCCGCGATCTGCCACTACATCGCGGTCTACTTCGCGATGTACAACTCGCCCCTCACCTGAGCACCGCCCCTCAGGGGACCGGTTCCACCGGGGGCGCCGGGAGGACCTCGGCCGGCGGCACCGGCTCACCGGGGACGACGGACGGCGCAGGCTCGGGCTCCGGAGCGGTGTCCGGCTCGACCCAGACCTCGCGGCCGAACTCGTCCCAGGTCAGCACCCGCTGCTGCTGCGGAAAGGCGTTGGCCGGTGCCGGCGGCTCCACGTCCAGGCGATGCACCGTGCCGCCGTCGGACGTGTACCCCGCCAGGTTGTCGATCGGCCGACCGTCCTGGTCGTAGAGCAGCACGCCCTCCAGCGCCTCGCCGGTGGACGAGTACGGATGGATGTTGGTGATCGGCGTGCCGTCCTCGTGCGCCAGGTCCGGGGACGACGGCACCCCGGTGTCCCAGGCCATCGCCGGCTCCGGCGATCCGCCCGCTCCGAACACCGCGACCAGCGCGAGCAGCGCCAGCGCCGCGTTCGCGGCGACGGCGAGACGCCCGTGGGCCAGGCCCGGATCGCGGCGCACGCGCAGGCCGCGCCGCACCGACCAGGTGACCGCCGCGGCCGTCAGCACGAGCCCGATGACCGGGCCCACCCCGAAGGTCGGTACCGGGAAGGAGTCGCTCCCGGCCAGCAGCACGTCCGCGGCGACCAGCGCGGCCCACGCCCGCAGCACCCACCAGGCCGGGCGCAGCTCGGGCAGGAAGTCCCGCACCGCGCCGTACTGCTGAGAGGACTGCAGGCGGTCGAGATCGGCGGCGAGGTTCTCCCGCCACGTCGGCGTCGCGCGCTCGACGGGGCCGGCGGGCTCGGCCAGGCCGGCGGCCCGGCGCAGCTCCGCGGCGTACTCGGCCGGCGGGCCCAGCCGGACGGTCAGCGGCTCCCCGCCCTCCGCGGCGACCTCGACCAGGTGCTCCTCGAGGTCGTCGAGCAGCTCGGCCAGCTGCGCGGCCGGCACGTCGGCCAGCGCGGCGCGCACCTGGCGGGCGTAGGCACGCACCTCGACGTCGGGCTCGGCCTGCTGGGCAGCGGTCATGCCGCCACCTCCTTCCGCGCGGCCAGGAGGGCCGCCATCGTGTCGGCGAACCCGGACCAGGTCTTGGCCGAGCCCTCGAGCTCGGCCCGCCCGGAGGCGTTCAGCCCGTAGTACTTGCGGTGCGGCCCCTCGACGGAGGGGACGACGTAGGACGTGAGGTGCCCGGCGGCGAACAGCCGGCGCAGCGTCCCGTAGACGGAGGCGTCCGCGACGTCGTCGAGCCCGGCGGCACGCAGCCGCCGGACGACGTCGTA
Organism: Mycobacteriales bacterium; assembly: GCA_038256725.1. Taxonomy (GTDB): domain Bacteria; phylum Actinomycetota; class Actinomycetes; order Mycobacteriales; family Geodermatophilaceae; genus Blastococcus. The sequence goes on from JBBSKB010000042.1 coordinate 7,748, forward strand.
GCCGTAGCCGTCCTCGTCGTCGAGGACCGCCAGGACGGCGAGGTCCAGCACCCCTTTGAGCAGTTGCGTGGTGTCCACGTGCACCTCCGGTTCGGTGGCACGCACAGTACTGGTCACTGCGCAGTAGTGCACGCAGGAGACGACCTCGCCGCGGCGAGCCGCGATCAGCTGAAGGGCGGGCGGTCGTCCAGCCGCACCGACAGCCGCCCCGCGGTGCGCCACAGCCGGGCGGTGAGGTCGCGGTCGGACTCGGTGACCAGGTTCCCCATGACCCGCAGCGCCACCGTCATCAGCGGGCGCGAGCGCATGCCCACCGGCCCGGCCGCGGGCAGGAAGCGCGGGAGGGTGAGCAGTCCGGCCAGCCGCCGGGCGATCGAGAAGGCCTCCCCGTAGTGCCGGCGGAGGGTCGCGGGCCACGCCGTCGACCAGTCGGGCTCGTCCAGCAGACCGGCGATCGTCCGGCCGGTCTCCAGGCCGTAGTCGATGCCCTCGCCGTTCAGCGGGTTCACGCAGCCGGCCGCGTCCCCGATCAGGGCCCAGTTCCGTCCGGCCACTCCGGAGACCGCGCCACCCATCGGCAGCAGCGCGGACGCCGGCAGCCGGACGGCACCCTCGATCCCCCACTCGGCCCGGCGGGCGTCGGTGTAGTTCTCCAGCAGGGGCTTGAGCTGCACGCCGGCGGGGCGCCGGGCGGTGGCCAGCGTGCCGACGCCGATGTTGACCTCACCGGCCTCGGCCCCCAGCGGGAAGATCCAGCCGTAGCCCGAGAGCAGGTCGCCGTCGACCCCGCGCAGCTCGAGGTGCGAGGAGATCCACTCGTCGTCGCTGCGGCTCGAGCGCACGTAGCCGCGGGCGGCCACGCCGTAGGCGGTGTCGCGGTGCCACTCCCGGCCCAGGACACGGCCCAGCGGTGAGCGCACCCCGTCGGCGACGACGAGCCGCCGGCAGGCCACGGTCGAGCGGGTGCCGTCGGCGTGCTCGAAGACCACCGCGCGGACCCGGTCGCCGTCCCGCTCGACGTCGACCGCCCGGGCGCCGTCCGCGGGGATGACCCCGGCGTCCAGGGCCACCTGCCGGATCCGCGCGTCGAGCTCGGTGCGCGGCACCGCGCTGCCGTGGTCGGGGAGCTCGCCGCCAGGCCAGGGCAGCTGCCACTCGCGCCCGAAGCCGGCGGCCCGCAGGCCCCGGTTGCGCGCCTTGCCGCGCGCCCAGTTCCCGAGGCCCAGGTGGTCGAGCTCGGCGATGGCGCGCGGGGTCAGCCCGTCGCCGCAGGTCTTGTCACGGGGGAAGACGGCGGCGTCGGCGAGGACGACGTCCCGCCCGGAACGTGCGGCCCAGGCCGCGGCGGCGGAGCCGGCCGGCCCCGCCCCCACCACGAGGACGTCGGTCGCGGCGGGAACGGGAGCGGGCACGCCGCCCAGTGTCCCTGGTCGGCCCAGTCGGCCTGCGGCCCCCGCGCGCGGCCCAGCCAGCGCCTCCGACCGGGACCGGGCGACCCCGGCGTCCACGAGGGTGTCCAGGACGAGCCGCTCCGGCTGGGCCAGCCGGGTCGACACCGGCATGGACAGGGTGGTGAACAGCTCCCGGTCTGCGCGGCAGCGGCGTCCCCCTCCCCCGCGGCGGGTTCGGGCAGGGTGCCGACCACGGTGAACCAGCCGTTCACCGGAGTGCGACGAGAGCGGACAGGCCGCGGCCCTGGCAATTTTCTGCCAGACGACACGCCGCCGATTCGACAATGCTTGCCGTTCTCCACCCATGGTGCTATTAGGCGTGTCGGCGGGACCCTTCAGGCGGCTCCACACCCCCACCAGGAGGCCCGCCATGAGGCGTCACCGGATCAGCCGACTCACCCTCACCGCGACGGCGGTGCTCGCCACCGTCCTCGTCCCCGCCACCGCGCAGGCCGCGCCGTACTGCGGCCTCGCCTGGGGATCCCAGCCGGAAGTGGGCGCCGGTTCCGCCCCTGCCGGCGCCGCGCTCGACGACGTCCGTGCCGGCCGGCACGCCTGCTTCGACCGGCTGGTGCTCGACCTCGACCACGCCTCCGGCTACAGCGGCTACGACGTGCGCTACGTCCCCGTGGTCACCGAGGACGGCAGCGGACGGCCCGTCGCGCTCCGCGGCGGCGCCGATCTGCAGGTGGTCGTCCGCACGGCCGTCTCCGACGACAGCGGCCGGGCGATCTACACACCGCGCAGCGCGAGCGACGTCGTGAACGTGTCGGGCTACCCGACGATCCGCCAGGTCGCCTGGGCGGGCGCCTTCGAAGGGCAGACGACGCTCGGGGTCGGCACGCGGGCCCGGCTCCCGTTCCGGGTCCTCGTCCTCCCCGGGCCGGGCAGTTCGGAGACCCGCGTCGTGATCGACGTCGCGCACCGCTGGTAGCACCGGACCGGCACGCGGCCGGCCGGGGTCAGCCCTGCGGCGCAGGGCCCTCCGGCCGGCCGTCGTCGTCGCGCGGCGGCTCGATGGCCAGGGGTGCCCGGCGGAGGGTCTCCAGCAGCTCCTGGCCCGGCTCGGACCGCGCGTCCAGCTCCGAGAGGTCGTCGGGGACGACGATCTCGGGTTCGCGGTCGGCCGGGTCGAAGCTGCGCGGCAGCTTCTTCAAGTGCCCGGACATCGACTTCACCAGCAGCGCCGTGGCGATCAGCAGGACCACGATCAGCAGCAGCCCCAGCGGACCGGCCTTGCCGATGTCCTCGGGCAGCTCCTGCTCGGCGGCCAGGACGGTCTGGACGGCGGTGCTCATCGGACTCCCACCTCGCTGCGCAGGCCGGCGAACAGGTCGTCCTCCGGCGCGGGGCTGTCCACCAGGGTGCGGGCGAGCTCGTAGTCCTCGGTCGGCCAGATCTGCTGCTGGGTCTCGATCGGGCAGGCGAACCAGCGGCCCAGCGGATCGATCTGGGTGGCGTGCGCGATGAGCGCGGCGTCCCGGACGGCGAAGTACTCCCCGCACGGCACCCGCGTGGTCACCCGGTGGGAGATGTCGCGCGCGGGATCCCAGCCGGCCAGCCACTCGGTGTAGGGCGATTCCGCACCCGTGGCGAGGATCGCCTCGTGCAGCGCCTTCGTCCGGGGCAGCGAGAAGCTCATGTGGTAGTAGAGCTTGCTCGGCTGCCAGGGCTCCCCGAGCGCGGGATACCGGTCGGGGTCGCCGGCGGCGTCGAACGCGTACATCGAGATCTCGTGGGTCTTGATGTGGTCGGGGTGCGGATAGCCGCCGCGCTCGTCGTAGGTGGTGACGACGTGCGGCCGGAACCGGCGGATGAGGGCCACGAGCGGTGCGGCGGCCTCCTCGATCGGCACGAGCGCGAAGCACCCCTCGGGCAGCGGCGGCAGCGGGTCGCCCTCGGGTAGCCCGGAGTCGACGAAGCCGAGGAACTCCTGCTCGACGCCGAGGATGTCGCGGGCCTCCGCCATCTCCTCGGCGCGGATCTGGGGCAGTCGCTCCCAGACCTCGGGCCGGTCCATGGCGGGGTTGAGCACGGAGCCGCGCTCGCCCCCGGTGCAGGTGGCCACCATGACGCGTACGCCTTCGGCGACGTACTTGGCCATGGTGGCGGCGCCCTTGCTCGACTCGTCGTCCGGATGGGCGTGCACGGCGAGTAGACGCAGCTGGTCGGGTCGGGTCACCGGTGCATTGTCCCCCGTCTCGCGGACGAGCCGGTGGGCCCTCCCGGGGGGCCGACCGCAACGGTGCTGGTCGGTCCCCCGGACGGGCGAAGTGTGCCGTCCGTCACGCCTGATCCGGTACCGTTCCGCATCCCGGGACCGGCGTCCCGGCTCCGTGCACCGCGCTCGGATGCGGTGTTAGCTTGACCGTTCGACCAGCGGCCGTCCCCGTTCGGGGGCGGCCTCCCGATTCTCAGGAGTCCGTCGTGTCCACCCCCACTGACGAGCAGGACCAGGGCGTCTGGCTGACCCAGGTCGCCTACGACCGGCTGAAGGCCGAGCTCGACCAGCTGGTGGCGAACCGTCCGGCCATGTCCGCCGAGATCAACGCGCGCCGCGAAGAGGGCGACCTCAAGGAGAACGGCGGCTACCACGCCGCCAAGGACGAGCAGGGCAAGCAGGAAGGCCGCATCCGGCAGCTCATCGACCTGCTGCGCAAGGCCCGCGTCGGCGAACCCCCGACGACGGCGACCAACGCCGCGCTCGGCACCGTCATCACCATCCGGTTCGCCGGTGACGACGACACGGAGAAGTTCCTGCTCGGCTCGCGCGAGATCGCCGGCACCACCGACCTCGACGTCTACTCCCCCGAGTCGGCGCTGGGTGCCGCGATCATGGGCGCCGCCCCGGGCACGACCGTGACCTACCAGGCGCCCAACGGCCGCGACATCACCGTCGAGGTCGTCGGCGTCGAGCCCTTCGTCCCCTGACCCGCACCGTGACCCGCTCCCGTCGGGCAGAGAACACCGGGTTCGCGTGCGTGCACTGCACGATCCCGGTGCCCGCCAACACCGACGGGCACTACCGGAACCACTGCCCGATCTGCCTGTGGTCGCTGCACGTCGACGACCTGCCCGGCGACCGGGCCAGCGGGTGCCGGCAGCCGATGGAGCCGATCGGGCTGGTGGAGAAGTCCGGCAAGGGCTGGCAGGTGGTCCACCGCTGCACGGCGTGCGGCCACCGCCAGCCCAACCGGCTGGTCCGCGACGGCGACGCCCCGGACGACCTGGAACTGGTGCTCTCGCTCCCCTGGTTGTAGACGATCACATCGCGATCCTCCGGATCGCAGCGCGGCCACGAGCCGTCCCCCAGCTGCGTGGAGCCCTCCCCGTCCGACGTCGGGGGACCCTCCTGGCCCGCTCGTCACACCGCGAGCCCCCGGCGGCGGAGCAGCGGGGCGGGGTCGGCGTCGCGACCGCGGACGGCGCGGAAGGCGTCCATCGGGTCGACCGAGCCGCCGACGGCGAGCAGCTTCTGGCGGAAGACGTCCCCGTTCGCACGGGTCAGCCCACCGTTCTCCTTGAACCACTCCACGGTGTCGGCGTCGAGCACCTCGGACCAGATGTAGGAGTAGTAGCCGGCCGAGTAGCCCCCGGCGAACACGTGGTTGAAGTAGGTGGTCCGGTAGCGCGGCGGGACCAGGTCCGAGGCGACGCCCGCCTTCTCCAGGGCGGCCCGCTCGAACTCCACCGGGTCGCCGATCTCGGTGTCGGGGGCGATCCGGTGCCAGGCCTGGTCGAGCAGGGTGGCCGCCAGGTACTCCAGCGTCGCGAAACCCTCGCCCCACAGCCGCGCGGCGTCGACCGCCTCCACCGCCGCGCCGGGGATCGGCTCCCCGGTGTCCACGTGCCGGGCGTAGTGGGACAGCACCTCGGGCCAGGTCGCCCACATCTCGTTGACCTGGCTGGGGAACTCGACGAAGTCCCGCGGCACGCTCGTGCCGGCGAACCGCGGGTAGGTGACCGCGGAGCTGAGGCCGTGCAGCGCGTGCCCGAACTCGTGGAACAGCGTGTCCACCTCGTCCAGCGTCAGCATCGCGGGCTGGCCGGCCGGGGGACGGGAGACGTTGAGGTTGTTGACGACGACCGGCGACGTCCCGAGCAGCCGCGACTGGGTCACGAACGAGTTCATCCACGCGCCACCGCGCTTGCCCTCGCGGGCGAAGTAGTCGCCCACGTACAGCCCGATCGCGGCGCCGTCGGCGTCGGTGACCTCCCAGACCCGCACCTCGGGGTGGTAGCCGGCGAGGTCGGGCCGCGGGGTGAACCGGAAGCCGTAGAGCAGCCCGGCTGAGTGGAAGACGCCGTCGACCAGCACCCGGTCCAGCTCGAAGTAGCCGCGCAGCGCGGCGGTGTCGACGGCGTAGCGCTCGGCGCGGACCTGCTCGCTGTAGAACGACCAGTCCCAGGGCGCCAGCTCCACGCCGTCGCGGGCGGCGGCCTCGGCGAGCACCGCGGCCTCGGCCTCGGCGTTGGCCACCGACGCCGGGACCATCGAGGCCAGCATCGCGTCCACCGCCTCGGTGGTGCGGGCGGTCTGGTCGGCGAGCACGAGATCGGCGTGGGTGTGGAAGCCCAGCAGCCGCGCGCGCTCGGCCCGGAGCGTCGCGATGCGGACGGCCACCGGACCGTTGTCGTGCTCGCCGGAGGAGGCCCGGTCGACCGAGGCCTCGTGCACCCGCCGGCGCAGCTCCCGGTCGCGCAACTTGGCCAGCACCGGCTGCCGGGTGGGCAGCAGCAGCGGCAGCAGCCAGCCCTCCAGGCCGCGGTCCCCCGCAGCGGTCTGCGCCGCGGCGACCTCCTCGGCGCCGAGCCCGTCCAGCTCCCCGGCATCGGTCACGTGGACCGCCGCCGCCTCCATGGCCAGCTGCACGTTCTGGCCGAACGTCGTCGTCAGCCCGGAGAGCTCCTGGTTCAACCCGGTGAGCCGGGCCCGCCCGGCCTCGTCGAGCTGGGCACCGGCGAGGACGAAGTCCAGGTGGTACCGCTCGACCAGGCGGACGGACTCCTCGTCCAGGCCCAGATCGTGCCGGGCCGCGTGCACGGCGTCGATGCGCGCGAACAGCGCCGGGTCCAGCCGCAGGGCGTCGGAGTGCGCGGCCGACAGCGGGGCGACCTCGCGCTCGATCTCCCGCAGCCGCGGCGAGGAGACCGACGAGGTCAGCGTGCCGAAGACGCTCCACGCCCGGGTGAGCAGGCGGCCGGAGCGCTCCATCGCCACGACGGTGTTCGCGAAGCCCGGCGGCTCCTCGGACCCGACGATCGCCGCCACCTCGGCCCGCTGCTCGGACATCCCGGCCAGCAGCGCCTCCCGGCAGTGCTCCGGGGTGATCTCGCCGAACGGCGGCAGCCCGAAGGGCAGCGTCGACGGCTGGAACAGCGGGTTCGCGGGGACGATCTCTGCAGCGCTCATCCCGGGTATTACATCCTGATCCTCAGCGGGCGGCCGTGCGCCGGTACGTGCGCACCGACAACGGCACGAACACCACCAGGATGATCGCCGTCCACAGCAGCGTGTAGAGCGCCGGGTGCTGCAGCGGCCAGGCGTCGGGCACCGGCGCCCCCGGCACCGTGTTGCCGAACAGCTCCCGCGCCGCCTGGACGACGGTCGACACCGGGTTCCACTCCGCGAAGACGCGCAGCACCGACGGGAAGGACTCCAGCGGCACGAAGGCGTTGGAGGCGAAGGTCAGCGGGAAGATGACCATGAAGCTGGCGTTGTTCACCACCTCCGGCGTCCGCACCAGCAGCCCGACCAGGGCCATCAGCCAGCTGATCGCGTAGGCGAAGACCAGCAGCACGAGGAACCCGCCGACCGCCTCGATGACCGAGGAGTTGATCCGCCAGCCGACGACCAGACCGGTCAGCGCCATGACGGTGATCGAGATGACGTTGAGCCCGGCGTCGGCGACCGTCCGCCCGATCAGCACCGCGGCTCGCGACATCGGCAGCGACCGGAACCGGTCGATGAGCCCCTTCTGCAGGTCCTCGGCGATCGAGGCGCCGGTGACCGTGGACCCGAAGACGACGGTCTGGGCGAAGATGCCCGGCAGCAGGAACTCGGCGTAGTTGATGCCCGGCGGCAGGTTGATCGCCCCGCCGAAGACGTACCGGAACAGCAGCACGAACATGATCGGCGAGAGGGTCGCGAAGACGATCAGGTCGGGCACCCGCTTGACCTTGATCAGGTTGCGCTTGGTGATGACGGCGCTGTCGGACAGCGTCGCGGCGAGGCTGCTCATCGGACTCCTCCGGTCACGGCCGGCTCGGCCGGCTCGACCGGCTTGACCGGCTGCTCGACGTCGGTGGCGACGTCCTCGGCCGCGTGCCCGGTCAGGGCGAGGAAGACGTCGTCGAGGTCGGGCCGGCGCAGGCCGATGTCGAAGATCTGCGAGGTCGCGCCGTCCAGCCGGCGCAGCGCCTCGGCGAGCACGTCGGCGCCGCCGCTGACCGGCATGGAGAAGCGCCGGCTGGCGATGTCGACGTTCGGCTCGTCGACGCCGAGCGGGCGCAGCGCCTCGACCATCCCCGGCAGCGCCGTGGCGTCGGTGACGGTGAACTCCAGCCGCTCGCCGCCCACCTGGGCCTTCAGCTCGTCGGCGGTGCCCCGCGCGATGACCTGACCGCGGTCGATGACGACCATGCGGTCGGCCAGCCGGTCGGCCTCCTCCAGGTACTGCGTGGTGAGCAGGATCGTGGTCCCGCCGTCGGCGAGCTCGGCGATGAACTCCCACATGCCCAGCCGGCTGCGCGGGTCGAGCCCCGTCGTCGGCTCGTCCAGGAACAGCACCCGGGGCCGGTTGATCAGCGACGCAGCGATGTCCAGCCGGCGGCGCATGCCACCGGAGTAGGTCTTCGCCGGGCGGTCGGCGGCGTCGACCAGGTCGAACCGCTCCAGCAGCTCCCCTGCCCGGGAGCGCGCCTCCGCCTTGGGCAGGCGGTAGAGCCGGCCCACCATCTCCAGGTTCTCGAACCCGGTGAGGTACTCGTCCACCGCGGCGTACTGGCCGGTGAGTCCGATGGCGGCCCGGACCTCGTCGGCGTCGCGCGCCACGTCGAGGCCGGCCACCTCCGCCCGGCCCGCGTCGGCCACCAGCAGGGTGGTCAGGATCCGCACCACCGTGGTCTTGCCGGCGCCGTTCGGGCCCAGCAGCCCGAGCACCGACCCCTCGGCCACGGTCAGGTCAACTCCGTCGAGGGCGGTGGTGGCGCCGAAGCGCTTCACCAGCCCCTCGACGACGATCGCATCGGTCATGCCGGCCACGCTAGGGCCGCGCACCGACAGTTCCCGAGCGCTTTTCGCGGTCGGCGGAGAAGGATCTGCGATTCCACACCGACCAGGACCGGGCCGGCGGGGCGAACTCATCGCTCCCCACCGGGAGAGGGACCCGCGGAGGGGCTCCGTTCCCGCCGTCCGCGTCGTACCGTTCCTGGGGTGACGGACGCTGCCGGACCGACCACCCCATCCCCCGCTGCCACGACCCTGGGCGAACTGCGCGCGAGCGGCGCGACCCCACGCCCGGTCAAGGCCGAGATCCGCGCCAACCTGCTCGCCCGCCTCGGTCGCGGCGAGCCCAGCCTGCCGGGCATGGTGGGCTTCGAGGACACCGTGCTGCCCGAGGTCGAGCGGGCCCTCATCGCCGGGCACGACCTGGTGCTGCTGGGCGAGCGCGGCCAGGGCAAGACCCGCCTGATCCGCACCCTCGTCGGCCTGCTCGACGAGTGGACGCCGGTGCTGACCGGCAGCGAGCTCAACGAGCACCCGCTGACCCCGATCAGCGTCTGGGCGCGCCGGCAGATCGCCGAGCACGGCGACGCCACCCCCGTGGGCTGGCTGCACCGCAGCGAGCGGTTCGGGGAGAAGCTGGCGACCCCGGACACCAGCGTCGGCGACCTGATCGGCGACGTCGACCCGATCAAGGTCGCCGAGGGCCGCACGCTGGGCGACCCGGAGACGGTGCACTACGGGCTGGTCCCGCGCACCAACCGCGGCATCTTCAGCGTCAACGAGCTGCCCGACCTCGCCGAGCGCATCCAGGTCGCGCTGCTCAACGTGCTCGAGGAGCGCGACATCCAGATCCGCGGCTACCGCGTCCGGCTGCCGCTGGACCTGCTGCTGGTCGCCAGCGCCAACCCCGAGGACTACACCAACCGCGGCCGGATCATCACCCCGCTCAAGGACCGGTTCGGCGCCGAGGTGCGCACCCACTACCCGATCGAGCTCGCCGACGAGATCCGCCTGCTGCACCAGGAGGCGCAGACCTCCGCGCTCGGCGGCGACGGCCTCACCGCCCCCCTCGTCCCCGAGCACCTGGTCGAGATCATCGCCCGGTTCACCCGGCTGGTCCGCGAGTCCACCCACGTCGACCAGCGCTCCGGCGTCAGCGCCCGGTTCGCGATCGCCGGCCTGGAGACCGTCGCGGCCTCCGCCGTCCGCCGGGCCGCCATCGCCGGCGAGACCCGGCCGGTGGCGCGGGTGGTGGACCTCCCCAGCGTCGTCCCCGCCAGCCGCGGCAAGGTCGAGTTCGCCGACTCCGGCAGCGACAACGACGACGACCGCGAGCTGGAGATCCTCGACCACCTGCTCCGGCAGGCGGTCGCGCAGACCTTCCGCGCCCGCTGCGCCGGGCTGGACCTCACCGGGCTGCAGGAGCACTTCACCGGCGGGGAGACCGTCGAGTCCGGCGAGCTGGTGAGCGCGCCGGCCCTGCTCGGGCAGCTCGGCACCATCCCGAAGCTGGCCGAGCTGCTGGGCCGCCTCGGCGTCCCGGAGGGCGAGCAGTCGGCCGAGCAGGCGGCGGCCGCGGTCGAGTTCGCCCTGGAGGGCCTGTACCTGACCCGGCGGCTGGCCAAGGACACCGACGGCGGCCGCACGATCTACGGGGCGTGAGATGACCACCCGGCGTGCCCCCAGGGGGTACCGCTACGGACGCTGGCACGGCGGGCCCGACCCGCTCGCGCCGCCCTACGACCTGGGCAACGCCGTCGACGAGATCGGCGACTCCGTCCTGGGCGGCAGCGGCGTGCGCGAGGCGCTGCGCGAGCTGCTGCGTCGCGGCGCCGAAGGCCGCCCCGGCCTGGACGAGCTGCGCCGTTCGGTGCGCGAGCGGCTGCGCAAGGCCCGTACCGCCGGCCGGATGGACGGCACCCTGCAGGAGGTCCGCGAACTGCTCGACAAGGCGGTCGAGGCCGAGCGCCGGGAGCTGTTCCCGGACCCGGACGACGCCGCCCGGCTGGCCGAGGGCGAGCTCGACGCGCTCCCGGAGGACACCGCCGGCGCGGTGCGCGCGCTCAAGGACTGGCAGTGGCGCTCGGACGAGGCCCGGCAGGCCTACGAGCAGATCCAGGACCTGCTGCGCAAGGAGGTGCTCGACAGCTCCTTCGCCTCGATGAAGCAGGCGCTGGAGAACGCCGGCGAGCAGGACATGCAGGCGATCAAGGACATGGTCGCCGACCTCTCCCAGCTCGTCGACGCCCACAACCGCGGCGAGGACACCGACGAGCGGTTCGCCGACTTCATGGAGAAGCACGGCCAGTTCTTCCCCGACGACCCGCAGACGGTCGAGGAGCTGATCGACTCCCTCGCCCGCCGGGCCGCCGCGCAGGAACGCATGATGGCCGGGCTCTCCCCCGAGCAACGCGCCGAGCTCGCCGACCTCATGGCCCAGACCATGGAGGACATGGGGCTGGCCAGCGAGATGGCCCACCTCGGCGATGCGCTGCGCCAGGCGCGCCCCGACCTGCCGTGGGGCCGACGCGGTCAGGTGCCCGACGGCGAGCAGGCCCTGGGCATGGGCGACGCCACCTCCGCCGTCGCCGAGCTGGCCGACCTCGAGGCGCTGTCCAACCAGCTCTCGCAGGGCTACGCCGGCGCCTCGCTCGCCGACATCGACGAAGAACTGCTCGAGCGCGCGCTCGGCCGCCCCGCCGTCGACGACCTCGCCGCCCTCCGGCGGATGGAGAGCGAGCTCGAGCGGCAGGGCTACCTCAACCGCTCCGGTGGCAAGCTCGAGCTCTCCCCCAAGGCGGTCCGCCGGCTCGGGGCGACCGCGCTGCGGCGGGTGTTCGCCCAGCTCGACGCCGCCGGCCGCGGGGACCACGACGTCGCCGACGCGGGTGCCGCCGGCGAGCTCACCGGCAGCTCGCGGGAGTGGCGGTTCGGCGACGAGCAGCCGCTCGACGTCGTCCGCACGGTGAAGAACGCGGTCCTCCGGACCGCAGGCGAGCCGCGCACCGAGCACCAGCGCCGCGTGCAGATCGCGGTCGAGGACTTCGAGGTCGTGGAGACCGAGCGGCGCACCGGGGCCGCCGTCGCTCTGCTGGTCGACCTCTCCTACTCCATGGCACTGCGCGGCACCTGGGGTGCGGCGAAGTCCACCGCGATGGCGCTGCACTCGCTGGTCACCACCCGCTTCCCGCAGGACGCGATCGAGATCATCGGGTTCGCCTCGACCGCCCAGGTGCTCCAGCCCTCGACGCTCGCCGAGCTGTCGGTGGACACGTTGCAGGGCACCAACCTGCAGCACGGCCTGATGCTCGCGCGACGGTTCCTGGCCAAGCACCACGACGCCGAGCCCGTCGTCCTGGTCGTCACCGACGGCGAGCCGACCGCGCACCTCGAGGACGACGGGACGCCGTTCTTCTGCTGGCCCCCGATGCCCGAGACGATCGCCCGCACCGTCGCCGAGGTGGAGCGGGTCGCCCGGACCGGCGCCACGGTCAACGTGTTCGCGCTCGACCCGGACCCCGGTCTCGTGCACTTCGTGCACGAGCTCACCGAGCGGGCCGGCGGCCGGGTGTTCACCCCCGACAGCGACCGGCTCGGCGAGTTCGTCGTCGCCGACTACCTGCGCTCGCGCCGGGGGCGCCGCACCCGCTGACGAGTCGCCCGCGGGGCCTCCCCCGACCGGGGGGAGGCCGCACGACCTGCGGCGGGACGGCGGATAGCCTCGGGTCGAGCACTCGACGGCGGGGGGAGGCAGCGTGACCCGAGCGACCGTGGCCCGGCGGCTGGCGACCGGTGCCGCCTACGGCGGCGGTGGCGTCGGCCTGGCCGGTGCCGCCCTGTTCGCCCTGATCCGCGAGGAGGCACGGGCCGCGCGCCGTCGCGTCGACGCCCGCCGCGACCCGGACCCGCCGGCCGGCGACGGGGTCTACGGCCGCGGGCGCGGGAAGCCGATCTCCTTCACCGTGCTGGGCGATTCGAGCGCGGTGGGCCTGGGCGTCGAACGGGCGAGCCAGACCCCCGGCGTGCTGATCGCCGCCGCACTGGCCGAGCTCGCCGAGCGCCCGGTGCGGCTCACCCGGCTGGCCGTCTCGGGTGCCAGGTCGCCGCAGCTGGATGCGCAGGTCGACGCCGCCCTCGCGGAGGAGCCCGACGTCGCGCTGATCATGATCGGCGCCAACGACGTCACGAGCCGGACGCGACCGGCGGTGTCGGTCCGCCACCTCGGGGACGCCGTCCGCCGGCTCACCGCGGCCGGGGCGGAGGTCGTCGTCGGCACCTGCCCCGATCTGGGCACGATCCGCCCGATCCGCCAGCCGCTGCGCACCCTCGCGCGGCGCTGGAGCCGGCAGATGGCGGCGGCGCAGACCATCGCCGTCGTCGAGGCCGGCGGCCGCACGGTGTCGCTGGGCTCGGTGCTCGGCCCCACGTTCGCCTCGGACCGCGACATGTTCAGCCGGGACGAGTTCCACCCCAGCGCCGTGGGCTACGGGCACGCCGCCGCGGTGATCCTGCCCTCGGTCGCCGACGCCCTCGGCGTCTGGCCGGCGTCGGCCGACCGCCGCCGCGGCACCCGCCGGCGGGACTCGGTCCGCCCGGTGGCCAGCGCCGCCGCACGGGCCGCCAGCCGTCCGGGCAGCGAGGTCCAGCCCGCCGAGGTGCCGGGCACGGAGTCCGGTCCGTGGGGTGGTTGGGCGCTGCTGCGCCGCCGCCGTCCCCCGGAGCTGCCGACGGTGGCGGAGGCCGACCGCGAGCCGGTCGCCCCCTGACCGACGGCGTGATGCGGACCACACACGGCGCCCCTGTGTGCCGCGGCTCATAGGCCGTCAGACGGTCGGGGTAGCTTCAGAGGTGACCCGACGTCCGGCGAGATCGTGGCCGGACCCCCTCATCGTGGAGGACCCATGCCCGAAGCAGTCATCGTCAGCACCGCCCGCTCCCCCATCGGCCGCGCCTTCAAGGGCTCCCTGAAGGACATGCGCCCCGACGACCTCGCCGCCGCCATCGTGCGCGCTGCGCTGGACAAGGTGCCGTCCCTCGACCCGCGCGACATCGACGACCTGATGCTCGGCGTCGGTCTCCCCGGTGGCGAGCAGGGCTACAACATGGGCCGCGTCGTCAGCGTCCTCATGGGCATGGACCACCTGCCCGGTACGACGATCACCCGCTACTGCTCCTCGTCGCTGCAGACCACCCGCATGGCGATGCACGCCATCAAGGCCGGCGAGGGCGACGTCTTCATCTCCGCCGGCGTGGAGATGGTGTCCCGCTTCGTGAAGGGCAACAGCGACGGCCTGCCGGACACGAAGAACCCGCGCTTCGCCGACGCCCAGGCCAAGGCGGCCAAGGACGCCGAGAGCGGCGCCGAGACGTGGGAGGACCCGCGCGAGAACGACACCCTCCCCGACGTCTACATCGGCATGGGCCAGACCGCCGAGAACCTCGCGCTGATCAAGGACGTCTCCCGCCAGGAGATGGACGAGTTCGCCGCCCGCAGCCAGAACCTGGCCGTGGAGTCGATGGACAACGGCTTCTGGGCCCGCGAGATCACCCCCGTCACCACGCCGGACGGCACCGTCGTCAGCCAGGACGACGGCCCGCGCCGCGGCACCACCGTCGAGGGCCTGTCCGGCCTCAAGCCGGCCTTCCGCCCCAACGGCCGCGCGACCGCCGGCAACGCCTGTCCGCTCAACGACGGCGCCGCCGCCGTGATCGTCATGAGCGACACCAAGGCCGCCGAGCTGGGCCTCACCCCGCTCGCCCGGATCGTCTCCACCGCGGTCACCGGCCTCTCGCCGGAGATCATGGGCTACGGCCCGGTGGACGCCTCGCGGCTCGCCCTCAAGCGCGCGGGCATGAGCATCGACGACATCGACCTCGTGGAGATCAACGAGGCGTTCGCCGCTCAGGTCATCCCGAGCTACCGGGACCTGAACATCGACATCGACAAGCTGAACGTCAACGGTGGCGCCATCGCCGTCGGCCACCCGTTCGGCATGACCGGTGCCCGCATCACCGGCACGCTGATCAACGGCCTGCAGACCCGCGACAAGACGTTCGGTCTCGAGACCATGTGCGTCGGTGGCGGCATGGGCATGGCGATGGTCATCGAGCGCCTCTCCTGATCCGCTCCGGGGGCTCCCGCACGGGGAGCCCCCGGACATGACAGTGGCCCGGCCCCCTGAGGGGACCGGGCCACTGTCATGTGGTGCGGAGGGTCAGCTCAGTCCCGGAGGTAGCTGAGCAGGCGCAGGATCTCGATGTACAGCCAGACCACCGTGACCAGCAGGCCGAAGGCGATGTACCAGGCGAACTTCGCCGGGGCGCCGCGGCGGATGGCCTCGTCGGCCATGTCGAAGTCCATGAGCAGCAGGAACGCGGCGATGCCGATCATGACGACGCTGAAGAGGATCCCCAGCGGGCCGTCGGAGCGGATGCCCAGGCCGTCGTCCATGAAGAAGTAGGCGAAGAAGTTCGCCACCATGAGCACCAGGGCGCCGATGAGCGCACCGAAGACCCAGCGGGTCAGCTTCGGGGTCACCCGGACGGCGCCGGTCTTGTAGACCACCAGCATGCCGCCGAAGACACCGAAGGTGCCGATCAGCGCCTGCATCACGATGCCGGGGTAGATGGTGTTGAACGCCTCGCTGATGGCGCCGAGCGCGACGCCGTAGAGGGCGCCGTAGCTGAGCGTCGCGATCGGGCTGGCGATCTGCTTGAACGAGATCACCAGGCCGAGCACGAAGGCGACCAGGATGGCCGGGATCGCCAGACCCCAGGCTGCGTCGCCGGGGGCGGCCCACACGGCCGCGGCGGCGAGCACCGTCACCAGGAACGACAGGCCCGTCTTGGTGACGACGTCGTCCATCGTGAGGTAGCGCGTCGTCGTCGCCGCGTAGGGCGTGGGAGCGGCGTAGGGGTCCTGCGTCGGGGCGCCGTACTGGGGCTGGGCGCCCCAGGGTGCGGCCTGCTGGCCGTTGCCGGCGGCGCCGAAGCCCTTGAACGCCGGGTTGTTGCTGGGCATCGTCATCTCCTCGAGGTGACCGTGGATCGTGTCGTACACGGTGGTGCACTCCACTCGGTCAGGTCAACGCCCCGAGGCCGCGGGTAGTTCCGGCGTGTCGCGCGTTCCCCCTGGTGGCGCCGGACGGCGTGCCGTGCCCGACGGGGCGAGCTGTGCCCCCGGTCGGGTTCGAACCGACACTTGGACCCTTTTAAGGGGTCTGCCTCTGCCAGTTGGGCTACGGGGGCGGACCGACTGCGATACCAGCCAGCACGCTAGCGCCGCCGGAGGTCAGCCGGCCGACCCGGCCAGCTCCGCCGCCCGGGTGAGGACGGCGTCGAGCATCGGCTCGGTGAGCTTGCCGGTGAAGGTGTTCTGCTGGCTCACGTGGTAGCTGCCCAGCACGGTGAGCGGGCCGCGGGGGCCGGACAGCTGGACCTCGGCGCCGTGCCCGAAGACCGGCCGGGGCCGCGGGATCGCGTAGCCCGCGGCAGCGAGCACCGGCCACAGCGCCGTCCAGCCGAACCCGCCGAGCACCAGGACCACCCGCAGTCGCGGCAGGAGGTCCAGCTCGCGGGCCAGCCACGGCGAGCAGGTGTCGCGCTCCTCGGGCGTGGGTGCGTTCGCCGGCGGGGCGCACCGCACCGCGGCGGCGACGCGCACGTCGGTGAGCTCCAGGCCGTCCCCGAGGTGCGTGGAGGTCGGCTGGCTGGCCAGGCCGGCCCGCCAGAGGGCGGCGAAGATCCAGTCGCCGCTGCGGTCGCCGGTGAAGACGCGGCCGGTGCGGTTCCCGCCGTGCGCCGCGGGCGCCAGGCCGACGACGGCGATGCGCGCGTCGGCCGGGCCGAGCCCGGGCACCGGCCGGCCCCAGTACTCCTCGTGCCGGAACGACGCCCGCTTGACCTGCGCGACCTCCTCGCGCCAGGCGACCAGCCGCGGGCAGGCGCAGCAGCCGGAGATCCGCTCGTCGAGGACGGCCAGTTCGCGGGTGGCCCGCGCCGCCCGGACCACCCCGGCGGGCGTGCGGGTGACGGGGAAGCCCCCAGCGTCCAGTGCCACCGCGTCAGCCGCGGGCGAGCCGCAGCGCGATGCCGTCGAGGATGTCGTGCTCGCTGACGACGACCTCGTCCAGGCCGAACTCGTCCATGATCACCCGCAGGATGAGCGCGCCACCGCCGATGACGTCGACCCGGCCGGGGTGCATGACCGGCAGCGCCGCGCGCTCGGCCCGGGGCATGGCCAGCAGCAGGTCGCTCACCCGGCGCACGTCGGCGACGGTCACCCGCGAACCGTGGATGGCCTCCGGGTCGTAGGCGGGCAGCTCGAGCGCCAGCGCGGCGACCGTCGTGACCGACCCGGCCAGCCCGACCAGGCTCGCCGCCTCGGCGACGGGCACCTCGGCGGTCACCAGGCCCAGGGCCGCCCGGATGTCGGCGACGGTGGCCTCGACCTCGACCGGCGACGGCGGGTCGCCGTGCAGCCGCCGCTCGGTCAGCCGCACGCAGCCGATGTCCACCGAGCGGGCCGCACGAAGCCCCGCGGCATCGCCGAGCACGAACTCCGTCGACCCACCCCCGATGTCGACGACGAGGAACGGCGCCTCGGGCGCGGCCGTGCCGTGCGCCGCCGCGGCGGTCTCCAGGGACGCCGTCGCGCCCAGGAAGGAGAGCTCGGCCTCCTCCCGCCCCGGGACGACGTCGGGCAGCCGCCCCAGCGTGGTCAGCACCATCTGCTCGAACTCGTCGCGGTTCGCGGCGTCGCGGGTGGCACTGGTCGCGACCATCCGGACGTCCTCGGCCCCCAGCTCGCGGGCGGTCGCGGCGTACTCGGCCAGCACCACGCGGGTGCGCTCGATCGCCTCGCCGGCCAGCCGGCCGGTGGCGTCGACGCCCTGCCCGAGCCGGACCACCTCCATCCGGCGGACCAGGTCCGTGGCACCGCCGGTGGGCGGCACGTCGGCGACCAGCAACCGGATGGAGTTGGTCCCGCAGTCGATCGCGGCGACCCGGGTCACGAAGGATCCCCCTCGGGCAGCGCGCACGGACCCTTGGCCCACCACTCCCCCATGCCTTCGACCGCGCGGTCACCGATCGGGTTCACGCCCGGACCGGCGGCGAGCGCATGCCCGGCCAGCGCGTGCAGGCACTTGACCCGGTCGGGCATCCCGCCCGCGGTGGCGCGGGTGGGCAGCACGTCCTTGGCGTCCCGTTCGGCCAGGTAGGCCTCGTGGGCGGCCCGGTACGCCGCGGCCAGCTCGGGGTCGGTGCCCAGCTCGTCCTGCCAGTCGCGCATGCGGCCGGCCGACTCCAGTCGGCTGGCCGCGGCCGTGGCCCGCGGGCAGGTCAGGTAGTACAGCGTCGGGAACGGCGTGCCGTCCTCGAGCCGGGGTGCGGTCTCCACGACGTCGGGCTGGCCGCAGGGGCAGCGGTGCGCGACCCCTTCCAGCGCGCGGGGCGTCCGGCCCAGCTGACGCTCGACGACCTCGCGGTCGGCCGGGGTGATCGGTCCGCTCACTCCTGCGGCTCCTCGGGCAGGTCGCCGTCGGCACGGGCGACGGACTCCATCAGGCCCTCGAACCACGGCTGCGGCTCGGCGGGGGCGGCCGCCTGGTCCAGGGTGCCGGCGTCGCCCTCGACCGCCTCGCCGTCGACGACGACGACCAGCCGGTCGCCGGGCAGCACGTAGGTGAGCCGCTCCCGCGCCTGGCGCTGGGTCCAGGAGGGATCGCCCTGCCGCTCCAGCTGCGCCTCGAGCTCGGCGGCCCGCCGGTCGAGCTCCTGGCCCTGGGCGCCGAGCTCGGCGAGTTCCTGCCGGCCGGCCAGGAACTGGCGGAACGGGCCGGCCAGGGTGAGGGCGAGCAGCAGGACCAGCCCGATGAGCAGCACCGCCCGCCCGGTGAGCAGCGGCCGGCGGCGGCCGGCCGGTGCGGGAGCCGTCCGGGTGGGCCGGCGCGCGGCGCGGCGCTCACCCGGGCGGCGGGTCGGGTGCGGCGTCCCCGACCGCAGCCCGGTGCGCACCGGACGGGTCGCGTGGACCCGCGGTATGCGACCGGTGCTGCGGGAGCCGGACGGCGGGGTGCCGCCGCGCCGGCCGCGGACGCTGCTCATGAGCGGGAGGTCAGCCCTGGGCCAACCGGGGGAACGCGGCGGCACCGGCGTAACGCGCGGCGTCGTCGAGCTCCTCCTCGATGCGCAGCAGCTGGTTGTACTTGGCCACCCGCTCGGACCGAGCCGGGGCGCCGGTCTTGATCTGGCCACAGTTGGTCGCCACCGCGAGGTCGGCGATCGTCGTGTCCTCGGTCTCCCCGGAGCGGTGGCTCATCATCGAGCGGTAGCCGCTGCGGTGCGCGAGGTCGACGGCGTCGAGGGTCTCCGACAGCGTCCCGATCTGGTTGACCTTGACCAGCAGGGCGTTGGCGCAGCCCTTGCCGATCCCCTCGGCCAGGCGCTGCGGGTTGGTGACGAACAGGTCGTCACCGACGATCTGCACCCGTCCGCCGAGCACCGCGGTGAGGCGGGCCCAGCCGTCCCAGTCGCTCTCTTCGAGCGTGTCCTCGATCGAGACGAACGCGTAGGAGGCGACCAGGTCGTCGTAGTAGGCGGTCATCTCGTCGTTGGACTTCGCGACGCCCTCGAACCGGTAGCCGCTCTCGTCGTGGAACTCGGTCGCGGCGACGTCCAGGGCCAGGGCGATGTCGCGGCCGGGGGTGAACCCGGCGGCGGTGATCGCCTCGAGGATCAGGTCGAGCGCGTCGCGGTTGCTCGGCAGGTCAGGGGCGAAGCCGCCCTCGTCACCGATGCTCGTCGCGAGGCCGCGGGCCTTGAGCACCGCCTTGAGCGAGTGGTAGGTCTCGGCGCCCCAGCGCAGCGCCTCGGAGAACGTCGCCGCACCGATCGGCGCGATCATGAACTCCTGGACGTCGACGTTGGTGTCGGCGTGCGCGCCGCCGTTGAGGATGTTGAGCATCGGCACGGGCAGCAGGTGGGCGTTGGGGCCGCCGACGTAGCGGAACAGCGGCAGGCCGCTCGAGTCCGCCGCCGCCTTGGCGACCGCCAGGCTGACCCCGAGCATGGCGTTGGCGCCGAGCCGGCTCTTGTCGGGCGTCCCGTCGAGGTCGAGCAGCACCTGGTCGACGATGCGCTGCTCGCTCGCCTCGATGCCGAGCAGCTCGGGGCCGATCGTGTCCAGCACCGCGTCGACGGCCTGCCGCACGCCCTTGCCGCTGTAGCGGGCGGTGTCGCCGTCGCGCAGCTCCACGGCCTCGAAGGCC
>JBBSKB010000043.1:0-26147 GCA_038256725.1 Mycobacteriales bacterium
AACGCCCAGGCCCTCGCGCTGTCCTACGCGAAGGGCATCGGCGGCTCGCGCGCCGGCGTCATCAAGACGACCTTCGCCGAGGAGACCGAGACCGATCTGTTCGGCGAGCAGGCCGTGCTCTGCGGTGGCGCCAGCGCGCTGATCACCGCCGGGTTCGAGACCCTCACCGAGGCCGGTTACCAGCCGGAGATCGCCTACTTCGAGTGCCTGCACGAGCTGAAGCTGATCGTCGACCTGATGTACGAGGGCGGCATCGCCAAGCAGCGCTGGTCGGTGTCCGACACCGCCGAGTACGGCGACTACACCTCCGGCCCGAAGGTCATCGACGCCCGCGTCAAGGCCTCGATGAAGGACGTGCTCACCGCGATCCAGGACGGCACGTGGGCCGCGGCCTTCATCGCCGACCAGGACGCGGGTGCGCCCGACTTCACGGCCAAGCGCGCCGCCGCCGAGGCGCACCCGATCGAGGAGACCGGGCGCAAGCTGCGCGGCCTCATGAGCTGGGTGTCGGCCTCCGACGACTACACCGGGACCGCTGCACGCTGATCCCTCGAACGCAGAACGGGCCCCGTCACCACTCGGTGACGGGGCCCGTTCCGCGTGCAGGGGTCAGTAGCCGTAGCCGCCGGCCGCCTGGTACTTCGGCGAGGGGCCGTGCTGGTTGGGCGCCGGGTCGCCATCGATGGCCCAGAAGACGATCAACACGATGTAGCCGACCAGCGGGATCAGGGCGATGAGCTGCCACCAGCCCGACTTGCCGGTGTCGTGCAGCCGCCGGGCCCCGACGGCGAGCGTGGGAACCAGCAGGCCGAGGAAGACGACGATCTGCACCAGCGGGACGCCGAGGACCTGGTCGATGATCCCGGCGACGACCGAGGCCAGGAAGCTGGCGAGGAAGAACCACCAGAACTCCGAGCGACGGGCCCGCCCGGTGAAGTTCGCGTACTGCGACAGCACGCTGCGCACCGCCGTGGCGATGTCCATCTGCGGGGTGGCCGGGCTGGGCGCGTCGTAACCGGGGGCGGCGGGGTAGGCCTGGCCGTAGCCGGGGGCCTGGCCGTAGCCGGGCGCCTGGCCGTAGCCGGGGGCGGGCGGCGGCGGCGGAGCTCCCCAGCCCGGCTGGTCCTCGGGGGGCACGTTCTGGCCGTAGCCGGGGGGTGGGGTGGTCATCGCGGTGCGTCCTCCTGAGGCGCCCGCCACGGTGGCGGGTCGAAGGGCGGAGTGTAGGGGCTCCGGTGCCCGCCGTTCAGCCGCCGCGACGGGCCCGGTGGGCGGCGAAGAACTCGGCAGCCGGCCGCAGGGACAGCAGCAGCACGATCGCCAGCGCCCCCGCGAAGAGCAGCAGGTTGACGACGACGTCGCCGCCGGAGGTGCTGCTGAGGCTGCCGAGGAAGGCCAGCGTGGTGAAGAAGAGCGCGATCGAACCGCCCACGAGCAGCAGCACGCGGCTGCGCCCGGTCAGCGCCCACACCGAGCCCCAGATGAGCAGCACCGTCCACGCCAGCGCCAGGAGGCCGAGCACGAGCGCGATCCCCGCGGCCGCGTCGGCGAACTCGTCGAACCCGGCGGGGGAGTCGGCGTCCAGACTTCCGGCGAGCGCCCCCAGGATGATCGCCCCCAGCGTCGCCACGATCCCCAGCGCCCCGAACAGGAAGCCCAGGACGGCGGCGGCGATCACCGAGCCGGGGCGCGCGGGCGGCGGCCCGTAGGGACCGAACTGCGGCACCGGCTGGTAGCCGGCCTGGTACCCGGCATAGCCGAACTGCTGGTCGTGGGCCGGCTGGTTCCACTGCGGGTCGCCCGGGGGCAGGGTCATGGTTCCTCCGTCGGGGTCGGACGTGCCGGCTGTCGTGGCCCGGCCAGGATGGCGAGCGGAGGTCCCGGCGGCAAGCGCGGCCGGTTCGTCCCGAGCAGTGGGACGTGCCTCTCACCGCTCGCACCCGGCCGATTCCGCGAGGTGCGCCGTCCCTAGGCTGTCCAGCCGTGACAGCCATCGTGTCGGGGACCGCACCCGTCGTCCTGATCGCCGAAGAGCTGGCCCCGAGCGTCCTGGCGGTGCTGGGGACCGACGTCGAGATCCGGCACGTCGACGGGGCCGACCGGTCCGCGCTGCTGCCCGCGCTCGCCGACGCCGCCGCCGTGATGATCCGCAGCGCCACGCAGATCGACGCCGAGGCCCTCGCCGCGGCGCCGAACCTCAAGGTCGTGGCCCGGGCCGGCATCGGCCTGGACAACGTCGACGTCGCTGCCGCCACCGAGCGCGGCGTCATGGTCGTGAACGCACCGACCTCGAACATCGTCAGCGCCGCGGAGCACGCCGTCGCCCTGCTGCTGGCCGCCGCCCGCCAGATCCCCGCCGCGGACGCGACGCTGCGCGAGGGCCAGTGGAAGCGCTCGAAGTTCATGGGCGTCGAGATCACCGACAAGACCGTCGGCGTCGTCGGCCTCGGCCGGATCGGCGTGCTCTTCGCCCAGCGGCTGGCCGCTTTCGGCGTCGAGCTCATCGCCTACGACCCCTACATCCAGCCCGGTCGCGCCGCGCAGCTCGGCGTCCGGCTGGTGTCGCTGGAGGAGCTGCTCCGCGAGGCGGACTTCATCTCCATCCACCTGCCCAAGACGCCGGAGACACTCGGCCTCATCGGCGCCGAGCAGCTGGCCATGACCAAGCGCGGCGTGATCATCGTCAACGCCGCCCGCGGTGGCCTGGTCGACGAGGCTGCGCTGGCCGCTGCCCTGACGTCGGGCCAGGTCGGCGCCGCGGGCCTCGACGTCTACGCCACCGAGCCCTGCACCGACAGCCCGCTGTTCGGGCTGCCGAACACCGTCGTCACGCCGCACCTGGGCGCCTCCACCACCGAGGCCCAGGACAAGGCCGGCACGGCCGTGGCGCGCTCGGTGCGCCTGGCGCTGCAGGGCGAGTTCGTGCCCGACGCGGTGAACGTCCAGGCCGGCGGCGTCGTCGCCGAGGACGTCCGCCCGGGTCTCCCGCTGGCCGAGAAGCTCGGCCGCGTGTTCACCTCGGTCGCCGGTGGGCTCGCCCAGTCGGTGACCGTCGACGTGCGCGGCAAGCTCGCCGAGTTCGACGTCTCGGTGCTGCAGCTGGCGGTGCTCAAGGGCGTCTTCTCCGACGTGGTCGAGGAGCAGGTCACCTACGTCAACGCCCCTCTCTTCGCCGAGCAGCGCGGACTCGAGGTGGCGCTGACCAGCGACCTGGAGAGCCCCACGTACCGCAACCTGGTCACCGTGCGCGGCGCCATGGCCGACGGACGCCAGGTCTCGGTGTCGGGCACGCTGTACGGCAAGAACCAGGTCGCCCGGCTGACCGAGGTGGCCGGCTTCGAGATCGACCTGGCCGCCGACGGCCGGCTGCTGTTCTTCACCTACGCCGACCGGCCGGGCGTCGTAGGCGCCGTCGGCGCGGCGCTGGGGGAGGCCGGTATCAACATCGCCGGCGCCCAGGTCAGCCGCGCCACCGAGGGTGGCGAGGCGCTCATGGCCGTCACCGTCGACAGCCCGGTCAGCCCGGAGCTGCTCGAGGACATCGCGGGCCGCATCGGTGCGCGCGAGGCCCGCGCCGCCGATCTCGACACCCTCTGAACCAGGAGATCTCCCCATGCGCTTGGCAGTGATCGCCGGAGACGGCATCGGCCCCGAGGTCGTCGCCGAAGGGCTCAAGGTCCTCCGCGAGGTCGCCCCCGACCTCGAGACGACCCCCTACGACCTCGGTGCGGCCCGCTGGCAGCGGACCGGCGAGCTGCTGCCCGACACGGTGCTCGACGAGCTGCGCGGGCACGACGCGATCCTGCTCGGCGCCATCGGCGACCCGAGCGTGCCGCCCGGCATCCTGGAGCGCGGGCTGCTGCTGCGGCTGCGCTTCGAGCTCGACCACCACGTGAACCTGCGGCCGGCCAAGCTGTTCGACGGCGTCCGCGGACCGCTGGCGGCCGACGGCCCGATCGACATGCTGTGCGTGCGCGAGGGCACCGAGGGCCCCTACGTCGGCAACGGCGGCGTGCTCCGCAAGGACACCCCGCACGAGATCGCGACCGAGGTCAGCCTCAACACCGCCTTCGGTGTCGAGCGGGTGGTCCGCTACGCCTTCGAGCGCGCCGTCAGCCGGCCGCGCAAGCACCTGACGCTGATCCACAAGACCAACGTGCTCACCCACGCCGGTGGCCTGTGGTCGCGGATCGTCGAGGAGGTCTCCGCGGAGTTCCCCGACGTCCAGGTCGCCTACCAGCACGTCGACGCCGCCTCGATGTTCTTCATCACCGACCCGGGCCGCTACGACGTGATCGTCACCGACAACCTGTTCGGCGACATCGTCACCGACATCGCCGCAGCCGTGACCGGCGGCATCGGGCTGGCCGCCAGCGGCAACCTCGACGCCTCGGGCACCAACCCGAGCATGTTCGAGCCGGTGCACGGTTCCGCGCCGGACATCGCCGGCCAGGGCATCGCCGACCCGACCGCCACGGTGCTGTCGGTGGCCCTGCTACTCGAGCACCTCGGCCGCACCGAGCAGGCGAAGAAGGTCAACGCCGCCGTCGCCTTCGACCTGTCGACCCGCGACCCGCAGCAGCAGATCCGCACCACGCAGGTCGGCGACCGGCTGGCCGCGCTCGCCTCGGGCTGATCGCGACGGAGTGCGCGGGCGCCCGGTTCCACCGCCTGGAACAGGGCGCCGGCGCACTCCGTCCGCGGGTGCCGCCGGCGGCCCGTGATTTACTCGCCGGGATGTACGCCACCCGCACGATCATCATCGTTTAGCGCGCAGTCCCCTCCTCGACTGCGCGCAGACCTCCCGTACCCGGGGGGTCTTTTTCGTGTTCGGGCCGTCAGCACCTCCCGGGAGACCCCATGACCACCACCGACCTGACCGACTTCCACGTCTTCGACACCACGCTTCGCGACGGCGCGCAGCGCGAGGGCGTCAGCTACTCCGTGGCGGACAAGCTCGCCGTCGCGCGGCTGCTGGACGAGATCGGCGTCGGGTTCATCGAGGGCGGCTGGCCGGGCGCGATGCCCAAGGACACCGAGTTCTTCTCCCGCGCCCGCACCGAGCTCACGCTGCGGCACGCGCAGCTGGTCGCCTTCGGGGCCACCCGCAAGGCGGGCACACGGGTCGAGGACGACCTGCAGGTCCGCGCCCTGCTGGACGCCGGGACGCCGGTCGTCTGCCTGGTCGCGAAGTCCGACGTCCGGCACGTCCGCGAGGCGCTGCGGACGACGCTGGAGGAGAACCTGGCGATGGTGGCCGACACCGTCGCCTTCCTCGTCGCCGCCGGGCGCCGGGTGTTCGTCGACTGCGAGCACTTCTTCGACGGCCACGCCGCCGACCCGGACTACGGGGTGGCCGTGCTGCAGGCGGCGTTCGACGCCGGCGCGGAGGTCGGTGTCCTGTGCGACACCAACGGCGGCCTGCTGCCCTCCGGGGTGAGCCGGGTCGTCACGGACGTGCGCGCCCGGGTGAGCGGCCGGCTCGGCATCCACTGCCAGGACGACACCGGCTGCGCCGTGGCCAACTCGTTGGCCGCCGTCGAGGCCGGCGTCACCCACGTGCAGGGCACCGCCAACGGCTACGGCGAGCGGGCCGGCAACGCCGACACCTTCGCGCTCATCGGCAACCTGGTCACCAAGATGGGGCTGCCCGTGGTGCCGGCCGAGTGCCTGCCCGAGCTGCAGCGGGTCAGCCACGCCATCGCCGAGCTGGCCAACATCGCCCCCGACGACCACCAGCCCTTCGTCGGCGCCTCGGCGTTCGCGCACAAGGCCGGGCTGCACGCGAGCGCCATCAAGGTGAGCCCGGAGCTCTACAACCACCTCGACCCCGCCGTCGTCGGCAACGACATGCGCATCCTGGTCACCGAGATGGCCGGCCGGGCGTCGGTCGAGCTCAAGGGGCGCGAGCTCGGCGTCGACCTGACCGGCCAGACCGACGCCATCGGCCGGGTGGTCGACCGGGTCAAGGTGCTCGAGGCCGACGGTTGGTCGTTCGAGGCCGCCGACGCCTCCTTCGAGCTGCTGTTGCGCGGTCAGCTGCCCGACGCCCCCGCGCCGCTGTTCGAGCTGGAGAGCTACCGGACCTCGGTCGAGCACTGGGGCAACGGCGTGGTCGTGAGCGAGGCGACGGTCAAGGTGCACGTCGACGGCCAGCGGGTCATCAGCACCGCCGAGGGCAACGGTCCGGTCAACGCGCTGGACAACGCGTTGCGGCAGGCGCTGGTGCACCGCTATCCGCAGCTGGCCGACGTCGCGCTGGCCGACTACAAGGTCCGCATCCTCGGCTGGCGCGGTGGCACGAGCGCGACGACGCGGGTGCTCGTCGACACCACCGACGGCGTGGGGGAGTGGACCACCGTCGGCGTCCACGCCAACATCGTCGAGGCGTCCTGGCACGCGCTGGTCGACGCGATGACCTACGCCGTCCTCCGTCGGCCGTCCATGACGGACTGACCGCTCACCGCGGCCGGATCTCGCCCATCGGGCCCCAGCCGGGGACGTCCGGCGCGTCGACGTAGATGATCCGCGGCTGCGCGGCGACGAGCTCCGGCGCCTGCTCGACGAAGCGCCTGAACGCGTCGGTGCCGACGTGCGCGGCACCGGCGTCGGAGTACCGGGGCGAGGGGCCGACCACCCGCCCTCGCGGCACGGGTTCGACCTCGCGGAGTGGCAGCGAGGCGCGCGGTCGACGGCGCGGCTCGCTGCAGTACGGCGCGGGTGACGCCCTGCCGCGAGGCCGAGGCGCCCTCAGAGCGGATCCAGCCGCCGCTGCAGCAGGCAGAACTCGTTGCCCTCGGGGTCGGCGAGCACGTGCCACCCCTCGTCGCCGGTCTGCCCGACGTCCGCCCGCACGGCGCCCAGGTCGAGCAGCCGCTGCAACTCGGCGTCCTGGTCGCGGTCGGTGGGGTTGAGGTCGATGTGCAGCCGCCGCCGGCCGGGGGTCGGGGCGGCGACCGGCCCGAACACCAGGGTGGGGGCGGCGCCCCCGAAGCCCTCGACCGGGCCGATCTCGATGCTGCCGTCGTCCTCCCGCCCCAGCACCCGGTAGTCCAGCACCGCGGCCCAGAAGGCGGCCAGCGCCTCGGGATCGCGGCTGTTCACGACGAGCTCGGAGAAGCGGCAGGCCATGGGCGCCCGGTAGCCGGTCCGGGGCGCGACTAACCTCGCGTCCGTGCGCATCGTCCGTTTCGCCTCCCCCCAGGGCATGTCCTTCGGCGTCCTCGACGGAGACGGCCAGGTGGCCCAGATCGAGGGTCACCCCTTCGGCCAGATCTCCTTCACCGGCGCCCGCTACGCGCAGGCCGACATCCGGCTCCTGTCGCCGATCCTGCCCAGCAAGGTGGTGTGCGTGGGCAAGAACTACGCCGACCACATCGCGGAGATGAAGGGGCTCACCGGCGACGCGCCCAAGGAGCCGCTGCTGTTCCTCAAGCCCTCGACGTCGGTGATCGGCCCGGGCGACGCCATCCGCATCCCCGCGGGCAGCACCAACGTGCACCACGAGGTCGAGCTGGGCGTGGTCATCGGCGCCCGGGGCGCGCGGAACATCACCCCGGAGCAGGTCGGCGCCAGCATCTTCGGCTACACGATCGGCAACGACGTCACCGAGCGGGACATGCAGCAGAGCGACGGGCAGTGGACCCGCGCGAAGGGCTTCGACTCCTTCTGCCCGCTGGGCCCGTGGATCGAGACCGACCTCCCCGGCGTCGGCCTGGACCCGGCCGATCTGGAGGTCACCTGCACCGTCGACGGCGAGCCCCGCCAGTCCGGCCGCACCAGCTCGCTGATCTTCGACGTCCCGACGCTGATCTCCTACATCTCCCGCGTCATGACGCTGCTGCCCGGCGACGTGGTCCTCACCGGCACGCCCGCCGGGGTCGGCCCGATCCGCCCCGGCCAGCGGGTGGAATGCACGATCGAGGGGCTGGGCTCGCTGGCCACCTCGGTCGCCGCCGCGGACGCCGTCTCCACCGCCGGTGGCACCCGATGACCGTCGTGCCCGGGCCGGTGCGCACCCGGTTCTGCCCGTCGCCCACCGGGATGGTGCACGTCGGACTGATGCGGACGGCGCTGTTCAACTGGGCGCACGCCCGGCACACCGGCGGCACCTTCGTCTTCCGCATCGAGGACACCGACGCCGCGCGGGACTCCGAGGAGTCCTACCGGCACCTGCTGGACTGCCTGCGCTGGCTCGGCCTGGAGTGGGACGAGGGCCCGGAGGTCGGCGGCCCGTTCGGCCCCTACCGGCAGTCCGAGCGGCACGACATCTACCGCGACGTGGCCTCGAAGCTGCTCGAGTCCGGGCACGCCTACGAGTCCTTCTCGACCAACGAGGAGGTCGACGGCCGCCGCCGGGCCGCCGGCCAGGACCCCAAGCTCGGCTACGACAACCACGACCGGACCCTCACCGACGCGCAGAAGGCCGCCTTCCGCGACGAGGGCCGCTCCCCGGTGCTCCGGCTGCGGATGCCCGACGAGGACCTCGTCTGGGACGACCTGGTCCGCGGCGAGGTGCGGTTCGCCGCCGGTTCCGTGCCCGACTTCGTGCTGGTCCGCGGCAACGGCGCGCCGCTGTACCCGTTCGTGAACCCGGTCGACGACGCGCTCATGCAGATCACCGACGTGCTCCGCGGCGAGGACCTGCTGCCCTCCACCCCGCGCCAGCTGGCCCTCTACGCCGCGCTCACCGACATCGGTGTCGCCCATGGCACTCCGCGCTTCGGCCACCTGCCCTACGTCACCGGCGAGGGCAGCAAGAAGCTCTCCAAGCGCGATCCGCAGTCCAACCTCGACATCTACCGCGAACGCGGCTTCCTGCCCGAGGGCTTCGCCAACTACCTCGCGCTGCTGGGCTGGTCGATCGCCGAGGACCGCGACATCTTCTCCATGGCCGAGCTGACCGAGGCCTTCGACGTCACCCGGGTCAGCGCCAACCCGGCCCGCTTCGACCTGAAGAAGGCCGAGGCGATCAACGCCACCCACCTGCGGGCGCTGCCGGTCGAGGAGTTCACCGAGCGGGTGGTGCCCCATCTCGCGGCCGCGGGGCTGGTCGCCGAGCCGCCGACGGCCGAGCAGGCCGCCGTGCTGCAGGCCATCGCCCCGCTGGCGCAGGAACGGATGATCGTGCTGTCCGAGGCCGTGGGCCTGCTCGGGTTCCTCTTCGTCGAGGACGTCGAGATCGACCCGGCCGCGGCCGAGAAGCAGCTCAACGGCGACGGCGCGATCGCGGTTCTCGACGCCGCCACGGCGTCGCTGCGCGAGCTGGCGGAGTGGCGCACCCCCGGGATCGAGGCGGCGCTGAAGTCCGCGCTGGTCGAGGGGCTGGGTCTCAAGCCCCGGCAGGCATTCGGCCCGGTGCGGGTCGCCGTCA
The DNA here is from genome assembly GCA_038256725.1 of Mycobacteriales bacterium. GTDB lineage: Bacteria > Actinomycetota > Actinomycetes > Mycobacteriales > Geodermatophilaceae > Blastococcus. The sequence goes on from JBBSKB010000043.1 coordinate 9,374, forward strand.
GCGGCCGCACCGTCTCGCCCCCGCTCTACGAGTCGATGGAGCTGCTCGGCCGGGAGCGCACGCTCGCCCGGCTCGCCGCGGCGCGCGTCCTCGCCGGCGGATGACCGCCGGGGCGTCGAGGGGGCCGGCGCCGGAGGAGGAGGCGGCGGAGCGCTACGCAGGTCCGCCGCCCACGCTCCGCCCGTCGCCGGACCTGCTGCCCGAGGCGGTTCCGCGGCGAGCGCCGGCCGCGGCGGAGCCCGACCAGGTCCGGTCGGAGCCCTTCCTGCTGGCGATGCGCGACGCGCCGTGGGCCTGGTGGCGCCCGGTCGCGGGCCTGGGTCTGGTCGCCTTCCTGCTCGCCATCGGCCTGGTCCTGACCCGCATCGCCGACGTGCTGTCCGGCACCGGTGCCGACCTCGTCTCGGTCCCGCTCACCTGGCGAGGGCTGCTGGTCACCGGCCTGTTCCTCGCTGTCGCCGTCCCCGCGGTGCTGCTCGCCTGGCCGATCGCCCACGGCGTCGGGCCGGGACGCGGGCTGTCGGACGCCGGGCGCTTCCGGTGGCCGCTGCTGGGCCGGTTCGCGCTGCTGGCCCTGGCCACGGCCGGCGCGGGCATCGGCCTGGGGGTCCTCGGTGCTGTCCTGCTCGCCGAACGCGTGGTCCCCGGTCCGGTGGACGACGTCGGCTGGGTGCTGCTGGCCGGGCTGCTGACGGTGCCGCTGCGCGCCGCGGCGGAGGAGGTGCTGCTGCGCGGCTACCTGAGCCAGGCCGTCGCCGGCTGGATCGGCCGGCCCCGGGCCGGCGCCGTCGTCGCCGCCGTCGTCGCCGCGGTCGTCACGGCGCTGCTCGGCGCGCTGCTGCACGGCACCGACGACGTGCCCACCTTCCTCGGCCGCGTGGCCCTCGGGCTGGCCGCCTCGGCGGTCGTGGCCGTCACCGGCGGGCTCGAGGCCGCCGTCGCGCTGCACGCCGTCGTCGCGGTCGCGGTGTTCCTGCTCGGCGCCGTCCTGGGGGAGGGCGCCGTACCGGGGCTGGTCCCGGGCGGCCCGGGATCGGCGTTCGCGCTGGTCGGAGCCGCAGGCGTGGCCGTCTCCGTCGCCCTCACCGCCCGGCGGGGCACGCGGACCTAGAGGGGGGTGCGCGGAGCCGGTCGACCTTCGGGTATCGTCTTCTGCGGCGCCGTGAGAGCGGCCCATGGGGTATGGGGTAATTGGCAGCCCGACGGTTTCTGGTTCCGTTAGTCTAGGTTCGAGTCCTGGTACCCCAGCGAGGAGCGCCAGCTCCTCCGCTGCAGCACCACCGCAGCACTGCACGGCCCCGTCGTCTAGCGGCCCAGGACGCCGCCCTCTCACGGCGGTAGCGAGGGTTCGAATCCCTTCGGGGCTACAGCGAGTGAGAGCCCCCGACCGGTGACGGTCGGGGGCTCTCGTCGTTCTCCGACCCCCCGTGCCGACCGGCCGGGGAGTCGTGGCAAAATCGTCGGCGTCCGGCCCCGTCGTCTAGCGGCCCAGGACGCCGCCCTCTCACGGCGGTAGCGAGGGTTCGAATCCCTTCGGGGCTACAGCGAGCGAGAGCCCCCGACCGGCAACGGTCGGGGGCTCTCGCCGTTCCCGGGGTCAGTCGTCCAGGGTGAGCGTCGCCTCCAGGGGCAGGTCGACCACGCTCGTCCCCACCCGGAGCAGGTAGGCGCCGGGCTCGTACCGCCAGCCGTCCGCCCAGTACGCGAGCAGCCGGGTGGGGACGGCGACCTCCACCCGGGCCGACTCCCCGGCGGGGACGCGCACCGGGGCGGAGCCGACCAGCCAGCGCACCGGCCGGTCGACGGCGGAGTCGGGGCGCTCGGCGTAGACCTGCACGACCTGCTTGCCGGCGCGGTCGCCGCGGTTGGCCACCTCGGCGGTCACCGTCACGATCTCGCCGCCTCGGGCGCTGCGGGGTGCGTCGATGCCGGTGAGCTCGATCCGGGTGTAACCCTGGCCGGCGCCGAACCAGTACGCCGGCGGCGTCTCCTGCTTCAACCAGGCCCGGTAGCCGATGTGGATGCCCTCGGCGTACTCCAGCGCCCCGTCGACCGGGGTGCAGGAGAGCACCGGCACGTCGGCCTCCGCAGCCGGCCACGTGGTCGGCAACCGCCCGCCCGGCTCGGTCACGCCCAGCAGGACGTCGGCGACGGCGTTGCCGAACTCCTGCCCGCCGAACCAGCCGAGCAACAGGCCCGCGACGTCGCCCCGCCACGGCAGCAGCACGGGTGCGCCCGAGTTCACCAGCACCACGGTGCGCGGGTTGGCGGCGACGACGGCACGGACGAGGTCGTCCTGCCGCCCCGGCAGGGCCAGCGTCGTCCGGTCGTAGCCCTCGGACTCGACGACGGAGTTGGTGCCGACGACGACCAGCGCGACATCGGCCTGCGCCGCGGTGCGCGCCGCCTCGGCGATCAGCGCGTCGGCGTCGACGTCGGCCGGCTCGGTGCCCAGGCGCAGCGACATCCCTCGGGCCCGGGGACCGCGGCGGCGGCGGAGGTCGTAGACCAGCCGGAGGTCGACCGGGGTGCCGGCCGTGAGGGCCAGGTCGGCCGACGCGGACGGGGGGTTCGTGACCGCGGCACCCAGAGCGTCCTCGGACGGTCGGATCCGCTCGTCCAGGAGCAGTTCGTCGTCGGCGTACAGCTTCACGGTGCCGACGAGGGCGACGCCGAGCCGGGCGACGCCGCTCTCCGAGGGGGTGAACCGGGTGGTGAGCTCGAACTCGGCGGCGTCCTCGATGGGTACGTCGCTGCCGAAGTAGACGAGGTTGCTCGAGCGGCGGTCCTCGGCGTGCAGCTCCGTGCCGTCCTCGGCGAGGAAGCGCGCGTGCAGGCCCTGCTCGCCGGTGGAGGGGTTGGTCAGCTCGCGCAGCGGGAGCTCCACGACGCCGTCCTGGACCACCGCGCCGACGCTGTAGCTCACCTCGACGCCTGGCAGCGCCGCACGCAGGCCCTCCAGCGGGGAGACGGTGTACTCCGGGACGACGGTCGCGCTGCCACCGCCCTGGGTCCGCGCGGCCGAGGCGTTGTTGCCGATCACGGCGACCGAGCGCAGGGCGGAGGCCGCCCACGGCAGCTCTTCCCGGTTCTCCAGCAGCACGATGCCCTCGGCGGCTGCCTCCCGGGCCAGGGCGGGTCCGTCCTCGACCAGGACCGGCTCGGCCGGCTCCGTGCCGGTCAGGGCCCCGACGCGCTGTGCGAGCAGGAGGATGCGCAGCACCTTCCGGTCGACGACCGACTCGTCGATCTCCCCGGCGCGGACGGCGGCGACCAGCGCGTCGCCCCACGGCCCCTGCGGGCCCGGCATGACGAGGTCCTGGGAGGCCTTCGCGCTCTCCAGGGTGCGGACGCCGGTCCAGTCGCTGATGACGACGCCGTCGAAGCCCCACTGGCTGGAGAGCGGCGTCTCCAGCAGCTCGTTCTCGCTGGCCGTGGCGCCGTTGATCGAGTTGTACGAGCTCATGACCAGCCAGGCCTTCGCCTCGACGACCGCCTTCTCGAACGCCAGCAGGTACAGCTCGCGCAGGGTCCGATCGTCGGCCCGGACGTCCACGGTGAAGCGGTCGGTCTCGAAGTCGTTGGCGATGTAGTGCTTCGGCGTCGCGCCGACGCCGTTGTCCTGGACGCCGGAGACGTAGGCGGCGGCGAGCTCGGCGGTGAGCACCGGGTCCTCGCTGAAGCACTCGAAGTGCCGGCCGCCCAGCGGCGAGCGGTGCAGGTTGATCGTCGGCCCGAGCACGACGTCGACCCCCTTGCGGCGGGCCTCGACCGCGGCCGCGGCGCCGTAGCGACGCGCGATCCCGGGATCCCAGGAGGAGGCCAGTGCCGTCGCCGAAGGCAGGTTGAGCGAGGGGTCCCGCTCGTCCCAGACCTCGCCGCGGACACCGGAGGGCCCGTCGGACACCAGGATCCGGCGCAGGCCGATCGACTCGAGCGGCCAGGTGGTCCAGAAGTCGCGGCCGGTCAGCAGCTGCACCTTCTGCTCCAGGGAGAGGGCGCCGAGGGCGTCGGAGAGCCGGGTGGGGGACAGGTCGGCGTCGGTCGTCATGGGGCCCGTTCTCGTCGAGGGTCGAGGAGGTGCTGGGGATGAGGTGCTCCGGCGGAACGTAGCGCGGACGGGGGACGCTCGCCGTGCCCGGTGCCGCACGCGGGTCTAGCGTGTGACCGGCCCGCTCCCGGACATGGATCAGCGGCTCGACCTGTGCGGGAGGCGCAACGGTGATCCGGACCAGCCGTTCCCTGGCGGACGGCCGGGAGATCCTGTACTTCGACGACGACGACGCCACGCACGCGGCCGCCCACGACGCTGCCGACACCCGGGACCTGCCACCGGTCGCCACCCGCTCGCAGCTGCGCTGGGACGCGCTGCTCGGCGAATGGGTCGTCATCGCCTCGCACCGGCAGACGCGCACCTTCCTGCCGCCGGCCGACCAGTGCCCGCTGTGCCCCTCCCGGCCCGGCCGGCCGACGGAGATCCCGGACGCCGACTACCAGGTCGTCGTCTTCGAGAACCGCTTCCCCTCCCTGGCCACCGGCGTCGAGCGCGACGTCCCGGCGAGCGCACCGGGCGCGCCGTCCGCCGAGCTGCGGCCGGGCTTCGGCCGGTGCGAGGTCGTCGTCTTCACCAGCGACCACGACCGCGACTTCGTCCGGCTGCCCCCCGACCGGGCCCGGCTGGTCGTGGACGTGTGGGCGGAGCGGACCGCGGAGCTGTCGCGGATCGAGGGGGTCGAGCAGGTCTTCGTCTTCGAGAACCACGGCGAGGAGATCGGGGTGACGCTGTCGCACCCGCACGGGCAGATCTACGCCTACCCGTTCGTCCCCGCCCGGGTGGAGAAGGTGCTCGGCTCGGTGCGCCGCCACCGGGAGACCACCGGCGGCGATCTGTTCGCCGAGGTCGTCGAGGCGGAGCGCTCGGGCCCGCGGGTGGTGGCGGCCAACGAGCACTGGACCGCCTTCGTCCCCGCCGCGGCGCGCTGGCCCTACGAGGTGCAGCTGTTCCCGACCCGGAGGGTGCCCGACCTGCCGGCGCTCACCGACGACGAGCGGAACGCGTTCGTGGCCGTCTACCTCGACGTGCTGGGCCGCTTCGCGCACCGCTTCGACACCCCGATGCCCTACATCGCCGCCTGGAACCAGGCCCCGCGGACCGGCCGGGACGAGTGGTGGCTGCACCTGCAGCTCTTCTCGCTGCGCCGCGCGCCGGGCAAGCTCAAGTACCTGGCCGGGTCGGAGTCCGGGATGGGCGCGTTCATCACCGACACCAACCCGGAGGACGTGGCGGAGCAGCTCCGGGGCGTGAGCTGGTGACGGCCGCCGTCCGGGCGGCCGACGCCTTCGCGCAACGGTTCGGACGCGCTCCCGAGGGCGTCTGGGCGGCGCCCGGCCGCGTGAACGTCATCGGTGAGCACACCGACTACAACGGCGGGTTCGTGCTGCCGATCGCGCTCGCGCACACGACGCGCGCCGCCGTCGCCCGCCGCGACGACGGTCGGCTGGTGGTCCGGTCGCTGCAGCACCCCGACGACGACGCCGATCTCGCCCTCCCCGACCTCGCGCCCGGCACGCCGTCCGGGTGGGCCGGGTACGTCGCCGGTGTCGTGGCCGAGCTGGCCGGCTCGGTGCCCGGCGGGCTGAGCGTCCTGGTCGACGGCGACGTCCCGGCCGGCGCGGGGTTGTCGTCGTCGGCAGCGTTGGAGTGCGCCGTGGCCCTGGCGCTGCGCGACCTGCTCGACCTCGGCCTGTCGCCGGAGGACCTGGTCGACATCGCCCGGCGGGCGGAGAACGACTTCGTCGGCGCGCCGACCGGCATCCTCGACCAGTCCGCGTCGCTGCTCTGCGAGGCCGGCTCCGCCCTGTTCCTCGACACCCGGGACCGGAGCACCGAGCAGGTGCCCTTCGACCTGGCCACCGCCGGGCTGGCGCTGCTGGTGATCGACACCGGCACCAGCCACGACCACGCCGAGGGTGGTTACCGGGACCGGCGCCGCGAGTGCGAGGAGGCGGCCGCGCGGCTCGGCGTGGAGCTGCTGCGCGACGTCCCCGACGTCGCGGCCCTCGAGCGGCTGGCCGACGGGACGGCCGAGGGGGAGGTGCTGCACCGCCGCGCCCGGCACGTGGTCAGCGAGGACGCGCGGGTGCTGCGCGTCGTCGACGTCCTCCGCGCGGGGCAGGACCCGCGCGCCATCGGCGCGCTGCTGACCGAGGGCCACGCGTCGCTGCGCGACGACTTCGAGGTCTCCGTCCCGCTGATCGACGTCTGCGTGGCCGCCGCGCTCGAGGCCGGCGCCCACGGCGCCCGCATGGTGGGCGGCGGGTTCGGCGGGAGCGTCATCGCCCTCGTCGAGGCCGACGACCTCGACTCCGTGACCGCGGCCGTCAGCGGCCGCTCCGAGCGCGCCGGCTCGTCGTCGCCGCGCACCTTCGTCACCGTTCCGTCCGCCGGCGCGCGACGGCTGGCCTGACCCGCCCCCGAGAAGAGGAGCCTGTGGACGACACCCTGCAGCTCGACGCGAACGTCGTGGACTACGCGCTCGTCGCCGCGTACTTCGCCGTCGTCCTGGGCATCGGCTTCGCCGCCCGGCGGCGGGTGTCCGACAGCCTGGACTTCTTCCTGTCGGGCCGGTCGCTGCCGGCCTGGGTGACCGGCCTCGCCTTCGTGTCGGCCAACCTCGGCGCGGTCGAGATCGTCGGCATGTCGGCCAACGGGGCCCAGTTCGGCATGGCGACGATGCACTACTTCTGGATCGGCGCCGTCCCCGCGATGCTGTTCCTGGGCATCGTGATGATGCCCTTCTACTACGGGTCGCAGGTCCGCAGCGTCCCGGAGTTCATGCGCCGCCGGTTCGGCACAGGGGCGCACCTGGTCAACGCCCTCAGCTTCGCCGTCGCGCAGATCCTCATCGCCGGCATCAACCTCTACCTGCTGGCGCGCATCGTCGAGCTGCTGCTGGGCTGGCCGCTCTGGGTCTCCCTGATCATCGCCGCCATCGTCGTGCTCAGCTACATCACTCTCGGCGGGCTGTCGGCGGCCATCTACAACGAGGTCCTGCAGTTCTTCGTCATCGTCGCCGCGCTGGTGCCGCTGACCCTCATCGGCCTGCACCGGGTGGGCGGCGTCGGCGGGCTGATCGACAGCGTCCGGGAGGCGGGCAACGCCGAGGACCTCACGTCCTGGCCCGCGACCAACCTGACCGGTTTCGAGAGCCCGTTCTGGTCGGTCGTCGGCATCATCTTCGGCCTGGGCTTCGTGCTGTCCTTCGGCTACTGGACGACGAACTTCGTCGAGGTGCAGCGCGCGATGGCCACGCACTCGATCTCCGCCGCCCGGGCCACGCCGATCATCGGCTCGTTCCCGAAGATGTTCGTGCCGTTCATCGTCGTCATCCCCGGCATCATCGCCACGGTCCTGGTGCCGGAGGTGGTCGAGGCGAAGGCGGCGGGGGACGAGGACTTCGACTACAACAACTCGATCCTGTACCTGATCAGCGACGTGCTGCCCAACGGCCTGCTCGGCGTCGCGCTCGCCGGCCTGCTGGCGGCCTTCATGGCCGGCATGGCGGCCAACATCTCCGCCTTCAACACCGTCTTCAGCTACGACCTGTGGCAGCAGTACGTGAAGAAGGACCGACCCGACGACTACTACCTGAAGGTCGGGCGCTGGGCGACGGTCGGCGCCACTGTCACCGCCATCGGGACCGCGCTCATCGCGTCGGGCTACACGAACCTGATGGACTACCTGCAGACGCTGTTCGGCTTCTTCAACGCGCCGCTGTTCGCCACCTTCATCCTCGGCATGTTCTGGAAGCGGATGACGCCGACGGCCGGCTGGACGGGCCTGGTGTCCGGCACCCTGGCCGCCGTCACCGTCGCCCTGCTGAGCGAGGACGCGTTCGGCGAGGTCTCCCTCGGCGTGCTCCCGCTCGGCGGCCAGGGCGCCAGCTTCGTGGCCGCCGGCGCGGCGTTCGTCGTCGACATCGTCGTCAGCGTGGCGGTGACGCAGGTGTCGCAGCCCAAGCCGGCCGACCAGCTGGTCGGGCTGGTCTACTCCGAGACGCCGAAGGACCAGCGCACCGACCCGGAGGCGCACCGCCTGCCCTGGTACCGGTCGCCGGTGCCGTTGGCCAGCATCTCGCTGGTCATGGTCATCATCCTCAACATCATCTTCCGCTGAGTCAGGAGAGGCAGTCCGATGAGCGCAGCAGGAAGCTCTGCCGCCCACGAGTCCGGCGAGAAGAAGGCGGCCGGCGCGTTCGACGTCCGGAACGTCATCGCGGCCCTGATCGGCTTCTACGGCGTCGTCCTGGTCGTCGTGGGCCTGGTCGACAACGGCGAGGAGGCGCTGGAGAAGGCCGGCGGGGTCAACGCCAACCTCTGGGTAGGCCTGGCCATGGCCGCGTTCGCGCTGGTATTCGCCCTCTGGGCCCGCATCCGCCCGATCGTGGTCGCCTCCACGGAGACCGGGGACGACTGACCTACCGCGCGGCGCGGGCGATCGCGGCCGCGGCGTCGAGCACCGCGCCGACCACCTCGGGGGCCGGCCGGCGGCCGAGCCGCTCGACCGGGCCGGAGATGGAGACCGCGCCGAGCACGGACCCAGAGCCGTCACGCACCGGCGCGGACAGCGAGGCGACGCCAGGCTCCCGCTCGGCGATGCTGTGCGCCCAGCCGCGGCGGCGGACGTCGAGCAGCGTGCGGGCGGTGAAGCTCGCCGAGGGGAGCAGGCGGGTGACCTCGTCGGCCGGGGTGAACGCCAGCAGCGCGTGCGCCGCGGAGCCCGCGGTCATCGGCAGCCGCGCCCCGACCGGAACGGTGTCCCGCAGCCCGCTGGTGCGCTCGGCGGCGGCGACGCAGATCCGGCTGGCGCCGTCGCGGACGTAGAACTGTGCGCTCTCGCCGGTGGAGTCGCGCAGGGCGGCCAGGTGCCGGCCGGCGACGTCGCCCAGGTCCGCCGAGGCGCGGCCGAGCTCCGCGAGCGCCGGACCGGGGGCCCAGGTGCCGGTGTCGGTGCGCCGGACCAGGCGGTGACCCTCCAGCGCGACGGCCAGCCGGTGGGCGGTGGCACGTGGCAGCCCGGTGCGCGTCACGAGCTCGGCGAGGGTCGCCGGTTCGTCGGCGACGGCACGGAGGATCGCGACCGCTTTGTCCAGAACGGCGACGGGGTTAGGCTGTCCCACACAGCAATACTTGCATCTCACACAGTGAGACACAAGCGAGACAAGCCGGGCGACCCCCGGCGAGAGGACGGACCGTGCCCAAGACCCTGGCCGAGAAGGTCTACGACGCCCACGTGGTGCGCAGCGCCGACGGAGAGCCCGACCTGCTCTACATCGACCTGCACCTCGTCCACGAGGTCACCAGCCCCCAGGCCTTCGACGGCCTGCGCGCGGCCGGGCGCACGGTGCGCCGCCCCGATCTGACGATGGCCACCGAGGACCACAACGTCCCGACGCTGGACATCCTCAAGCCCATCGCCGACCCGATCAGCCGGGCCCAGGTGGACGCCCTGCGCCGCAACACCGCCGAGTTCGGCATCCGGCTGGCCCCGATGGGCGACCGCGACCAGGGCATCGTGCACGTCATCGGCCCGCAGCTCGGCCTCACCCAGCCGGGCATGACCATCGTCTGCGGCGACAGCCACACCTCGACCCACGGCGCGTTCGGCGCCCTGGCGTTCGGCATCGGCACCAGCGAGGTCGAGCACGTGCTGGCCACCCAGACGCTGCCGCAGTACAAGCCGAAGCAGATGGCGGTCACCGTCGACGGAGAGCTGCCCGCGGGCGTCTCGGCCAAGGACGTCATCCTCGCCGTCATCGCCCAGATCGGCACCGGCGGCGGCCAGGGCTACGTCATCGAGTACCGCGGCAGCGCCATCGAGAAGCTCTCGATGGAGGCCCGGATGACCGTGTGCAACATGTCGATCGAGGCCGGTGCGAAGGCGGGTCTGATCGCCCCCGACCAGACCACCTTCGACTTCCTGCAGGGCCGCCCGCACGCCCCGCAGGGCGCCGACTGGGACGCCGCCGTCGCGCACTGGTCGACGCTGCGCACCGACGAGGACGCCGTCTTCGACGCCGAGGTGCACCTCGACGCCACGAAGCTGACGCCGTTCGTCACCTGGGGCACCAACCCCGGGCAGGGCCTGCCGATCGACGCCAGCGTGCCGGACCCGGCCGACTTCGCCGACGAGGGCGACCGCCGTGCCGCCGAGCAGGCGCTGGAGTACATGGGCCTGACCGCCGGCACGCGCCTCCGGGACATCAAGGTCGACACCGTCTTCCTCGGCTCCTGCACCAACGGCCGGATCGAGGACCTGCGGGTCGCCGCCGAGCTGCTGCGCGGCAAGCGGATCGACGCCGACACCCGGATGCTCGTCGTCCCCGGGTCGGTGGCGGTCAAGGCGCAGGCCGAGACCGAGGGCCTGGACCGGGTGTTCCTCGACGCGGGCGCGGAGTGGCGTGGGGCCGGCTGCTCGATGTGCCTGGGCATGAACCCCGACCAGCTCAAGCCGGGCGAGCGCTCCGCCTCCACCAGCAACCGCAACTTCCAGGGCCGTCAGGGCAAGGGCGGGCGCACCCACCTGGTGAGCCCCGCCGTCGCCGCAGCGACCGCGCTGACCGGCCGCCTGACCGCCCCCGCCGACTTGCCGACCGTCGAAGCCTGAGCTCTGGAGTTCCTGATATGGACGCCTTCGTCACCCACACCGGCACCGCCGCCCCGCTGCGGCGGACCAACGTCGACACCGACCAGATCATCCCGGCCGAGTACCTGAAGCGGATCACCCGCACCGGGTTCGAGGACGGCCTGTTCGTCGCCTGGCGCACCAACGAGCCCGACTTCGTGCTCAACCGGCCCGAGTACGCGAACGCCTCGATCCTGGTGGCGGGGCCGGACTTCGGCACCGGCTCCTCGCGCGAGCACGCCAACTGGGCGCTGCTGGACGGCGGCTTCCGGGTGGTCATCAGCCCGCGGTTCGCCGACATCTTCCGCAACAACTCGACCAAGGCCGGACTGCTCACCGTCGTCCTGGCCGAGGCCGACGTCGAGGCGCTGTGGACCGCGATCGAGGCCGACCCGGCGCTGCCGGTGACCGTCGACCTGCAGGCCGAGCAGGTCACCTACGGGTCGACGACGGTGCCGTTCCAGATCGACCCGTACACCCGGTGGCGGCTGCTCGAGGGGCTCGACGACGTCGGTCTGACCGAGCGGCACCTCGACGACATCCAGGCCTTCGAGGACGCCCGTCCGGCATGGAAGCCGAAGGCGCTCCCCGCCGTCTGACCCACCCTGAGGGCAGAAATGGCCATTTCTGCCCTCAGGGGCGGGCGTCGGGGTCCGGGGTGACGTCGCGGTAGTAGTCGGCGACGAGCGCGCCCGGGCGGCCGCCGAGCGCCCACACGCTGCCCTTGGCGGCCGGTGGGAACAGGCCGTCGACGCCGTGCCCGTGCACGCCGAGCGCCTGCAGCACGGTGGGGATCGTGCCGCCCTGGCTGCAGACGACGGCGACGCCCGGCTCGGCCAGGCCGTGCAACACGGCATCCAGGGCGAGCCGTGGGTCGCCGCCGAACTCGGGCTCCCCGAACTCGGTGCGCTCGGTGATCGTCAGCCCCAGCCGGTCGGCGAGCGGCGTGACGGTCTGCCGGCAGCGCAGCGGCGTCGCGGTGGCGATCGACGTGGGCCCGAACAGCGGCAGCACCGCCGCCAGCCGGTGGGCCTGCTCCTGACCGGGGGCGGTCAGGGGGCGTGCCACGTCCGCGCCCTCCCAGCGGTCGCTGCTCCCGGCCCTGCCGTGCCGCACCAGCAGCAGCGAGAGCTCCCGCGGGACGTCGGTGCGGGCGGCGTCCGCGATCACCCGGCGGTCGTGCTCGTAGCTGCACGCCGCGGCTGCCTCGTCCGGGGGCAGCCAGCGCAGCTCGTCGACCTCGTCGTCGATCTCGGTGCTGCTGCCGACCCAGCGCATGACCCAGTAGTCCACCCGCTTCGGCAGGCCGTCCACCTCGTAGCGGGTGGTCAGCCCCCGGCGGCCGACGACGACGTCGAGCCCCGCCTCCTCGCCCACCTCCCGCACCGCCGCCTGCAGGGCGTGCTCGCCGGCGTCGACGTGGCCCTTGGGCAGCGACCAGTCGTCGTGCCGCGGCCGGTGGACGACGGCGATCTCGATGCCGCCGCCGGCCTCGCGCCAGACGACGCCACCGGCGGCCGCGATCACGGGACCCTCAGCGGGCGAGCTCATGCATGCGCCCCATGAGCTCGGCCTGGTAGTCCCGCCCCTCGAGGTGCTCCCAGCTGCCGTCGCTGCGCAGCTCCCAGCAGCGCACGTCCGGCGCCATGGCCGGGGCGAGGGTCTCCTCGAGCTGGGTGCGCAGCCGGTCGTCGCAGACCCGCAGCAGCACTTCCACGCGGCGGTCGAGGTTGCGGTGCATCAGGTCGGCGCTGCCGAGCCACCACTCCTCCTCGCCGCCGTTGAGGAAGGACATGACGCGGGAGTGCTCCAGGAAGCGGCCGACGATCGAGCGGACCCGGATCGTCTCCGACAACCCCGGGACCCCGGGGCGCAGTGCGCAGATGCCGCGCACGAACAGCTCCACCGGGACGCCGGCCCGTGACGCCGCGTACAGCGCGTCGATGATCTTCTCGTCGACGATGGAGTTGGCCTTGATCCGGATGCCGGCCGGCTTGCCCTCGCCCGCGTGCCGCACCTCGCGGCGGATCTTCTCGATCAGGCCGTTGCGGATGCCGTGCGGGGCGACCATCAGCGTGCGGTAGTTCGTCTGCCGCGAGTAGCCGGTGAGCACGTTGAACAGGTCGGTGAGGTCCGCGCCCACGCGCGGGTCCGCGGTGAGGATGCCCAGGTCCTCGTAGAGACGCGCCGTCTTGGGGTTGTAGTTGCCGGTGCCGATGTGGCAGTAGCGCCGGATCACGCCCTGTTCGCGACGGACGACGAGCGCCGTCTTGCAGTGGGTCTTGAGCCCGACCAGGCCGTACACGACGTGGCACCCGGCCCGCTCCAGCGAGCGGGCCCAGCTGATGTTGGCCGCCTCGTCGAACCGCGCCTTGATCTCCACCAGGACGACGACCTGCTTGCCGGCCTCCGCCGCCTCGATGAGGGCGTTGACGATGGGGGAGTCGCCGGAGGTGCGGTAGAGGGTCTGCTTGATGGCCAGCACGTCCGGATCGGCGGCCGCCTGCTCGATGAAGCGCTGCACGCTGGTGGCGAACGAGTGGTACGGGTGGTGCACCAGCACGTCGCCCTCGCGCAGGGTCGCGAAGACGCTCTTGGGGGTCTCGCCCTCGCTCAGCCGCGGGTGGGTCGCGGGGACGAACGGCTCGTCCTTGAGCTCGGGCCGGTCCAGGTCGTAGAGGGCCATGAGCGAGGCGAGGTCCAGCAGCCCGGGCACGTGCACGACGTCGGCCGGCGAGACCTCGAGCTCGGACATCAGCACGTCGAGGATCCGCGGGTCCATCGGCTCGGCGACCTCCAGCCGGACCGCGGGCCCGAAGCGGCGCCGCGCCAGCTCGCGCTCGAGGGCTTGCAGCAGGTCCTCGTCGCGGTCCTCCTCCACCTCGACGTCGGCGTTGCGGGTGACGCGGAAGAAGTGGTGGTCGAGCACGTCCAGCCCCGGGAAGAGCTGGTTGAGGTGCGCGGCGATGAGGTCCTCGAGCGGGAGGAAGACCGCGGTGGAGTCGGTGGGCCCGCCGGCCGTCACCGGCACGAAGCGCGGCACGTTGTTGGGGACCTTGAGCCGGGCGAAGCGCGGGGCGTTCGTGTCCGGGTCGTGCACCGACACCGCGAGGTTCAGCGAGAGCCCGCTGATGTAGGGGAAGGGGTGCGCAGGGTCGACGGCCAGCGGGGTGAGCACCGGGAAGACCTGGTCGCGGAAGTACTCCCGCAGCCGCAGCGCCGCCGACTCCTCCAGCTGGTCCCACCGCACGATCCGGATGCCGGCGTCCTCCAGGCGCGGGAGCACGTCGTCGTCGAAGACGTCGGAGTGCCGCTGCACCAGCTCCTGGGTGCGGGCGGTGATCCGCTCCAGCTGCTCCCGGATGGTGAGCCCGTCGGGGGAGCGGACGGTCAGGCCCGTGCTGTGCCGGCGCTTGAGCCCCGCGATCCGGACCATGAAGAACTCGTCGAGGTTGCTGGCGAAGATGGCCAGGAACTTCACCCGCTCCAGCAGTGGCAGCGAGCCGTCCTCCGCCAGTTCGAGGACGCGGGCGTTGAAGTCCAGCCAGGACAGCTCGCGGTTCAGGAACCGGTCGGCCGGCAGGGGAGCGTCGTCGGTGGAGGGCACACGATCATCGTGCCGCACCCAGCAGAACGGCGAGCGTCGGTGAGGTGGCCAGCAGGTGCGCGGTGTGCCGGCCCACGCCCAGCGCGACCGCCGCCCGCAGATCGGCCAGGTCGTCGACGTCGCGGGCCAGCCCGGGCCAGTCGCCGGCCAGGGCGAGCGCCCCGTGCGCGCGGTGGGCGTCCGCCGAGCCGGTGCCGAAGCGGGGGCGCAGCGGCGTCCCGGCCGCGGTGAGCAGCGTGGTGCCCGTGCCGTGGACGTCGGGCACGAAGCAGCGGGGCGCCGCGGCGGCCGCACCCAGCGCCGCGGCGAGCTCCGCGGGGCGCAGCGCGGGCAGGTCGGAGGAGAGGGCCGCCACCGCGTCGCCGGAGGCCGCCCCCGCGCCGTGCTCGAGGGCGGCGTTCAGGCCGCCGTCCGGCTCGTCGGCCACCGTGCGGGCACCCAGGTCCCGGGCCAGGCGGGCGGCGGCCGGCTCGTCGGTGACGACGACGACCTCCGCGACCAGCGGGCACGCCCGGGCGGCGCCGACGGTGTCGGCCAGCAGCGCCAGCACCAGGGCCTCGTGGGCGACGGCGGGGTGCGGGGCCCGGTCGGTGAGCGGCCGAAGCCGGGTCTTGGCCACGGCGAGCCGCTTGGCCGGGACGACGACCGACCAGGCAGGCACGGCGACCATGTGAACACATGCGCGCGAGAGGGTGGTCCGCGCCGTCCCGGACCCGGTGCTCCGCCCGGCGCGGGGAAGGGTCGATCATGGGGCAGATCACAGCGACGGGGAGGCGATCCGGTGGCGGAGGAGAGGTCCTGGGCGGACCCGGGGACGGCCGGTGCGCTCGCGCCCTCGCACGCAGCGAACCGACGGCCCGGGAAATGGCGCACCCGGGGACGGATCGGCTGGGCGTTCTGGCTGTGCATCGCCGTGGTCTTCCCGACGTCGAAGCTGATGTTCCGCATCCGCTACCGCCACGGCGAGCGGCTGCCGATCAGCGGGCCGGTGCTGCTCGTGGCCAACCACGTCTCGATCCTCGACCCTCTCTCCTGCGCCCGGCTGGTGTTCGACCACGGCCGGATGCCGCACTTCCTGGCCAAGGAGTCGGTGTTCACGGGGCCGGCCGGGGCGATCCTGCGCTCGGCCGGGCAGATCCCGGTCGCCCGGTACTCCTCCGAGGCGCAGGGCGCGCTGGCCGCGGCCCAGGCGGACCTGGCCGCCGGCAACCTCGTCGTCATCTACCCCGAGGGCTCGGTCACCCGTGATCCGCACTGGTGGCCGATGCAGTCCCGCACGGGCGCGGCGCGGCTGGCCCTGACCACCGACGCCGTGGTGCTGCCGGTCGCCCAGTGGGGCCCGCAGCGGCTGCACGACTACCACGCCAAGAAGCTGCACCTGCGGCTGCGCACCCCGACCGAGTACCTCGTCGGCGAGCCGATCGACCTGTCCGAGATCCGGGCGCAGCTGCGCGCCGGACGACCGCTCACCGCTGAGCTGCTGAAGGAGACGACCGATCTGATGATGGGCCGCGTGCGCGACCAGCTGGCCGAGCTCCGCGGGGAGCCGGCGCCTGCGCTGTTCCACCCGCGGCCGCGGCGCGAGCTGCCCGGCGACCTCCCCGGGGGTGCCGCGTGAGGCGTGCCGCCGTCCTGGGCGCGGGCTCCTGGGGGACGACGTTCGCCAAGGTCCTGGCCGACGCCGGCTGCGACGTCGCGCTGCACGCCCGCCGTCCCGAGCTGGTGCGGGCGATCACCGACGACGGCGAGAACCGCGACTACCTGCCGGGGATCCGGCTGCCCGCGACGGTGCGGGCCACCGCCGACGCCGAGGAGGCGCTCGCGGGCGCCGACGTCGTCGTCCTCGCGGTGCCCTCCCAGTCGCTGAGGGACAACCTCACTGCCTGGACGCCCCTGCTGCCGCCCGACGCCACCCTGCTCAGCCTGATGAAGG
Organism: Mycobacteriales bacterium; assembly: GCA_038256725.1. Classification (GTDB taxonomy): domain Bacteria; phylum Actinomycetota; class Actinomycetes; order Mycobacteriales; family Geodermatophilaceae; genus Blastococcus. The sequence continues at coordinate 25,598 of JBBSKB010000043.1, forward strand.
GCATCGAGCTCGGGACGACGAAGCGGATGAGCGAGGTCATCTGCGAGGTGACCGGCGCCGGCGCCGACCGCGTCGCGGCGCTGTCGGGCCCGAACCTGGCCCGCGAGATCGCCGAGGAGCAGCCCGCCGCGACCGTCATCGCCTGCACCGACGCCGACCGGGCCGCCGCCCTGCAGGTCGCCTGCCACACCCGTTACTTCCGGCCGTACACCAACGCCGACCTGGTGGGCTGCGAGCTGGGCGGGGCGGTCAAGAACGTCATCGCGCTGGCCTGCGGCATCGCCGAGGGCCTCGGGTTCGGCGACAACACCCGGGCCTCGCTGATCACCCGCGGGCTGGCCGAGACCGCCCGTCTGGGCCTCGCTCTGGGCGCGGAGCTCACCACCTTCGCCGGGCTGGCCGGCCTCGGCGACCTGGTCGCCACCTGCAGCTCGCCGCTGTCCCGCAACCGGACCTTCGGCGAGAAGCTGGGGCGGGGCATGTCGGTCGAGGCGGTGCAGGAGAGCACCCGCCAGACCGCCGAGGGCGTGAAGAGCTGCCGGTCCGTCCT
>JBBSKB010000044.1:0-25874 GCA_038256725.1 Mycobacteriales bacterium
CCGCGGCGGCCGACGCGCCCACCGTCGCCGGGAGCGCGCCGTTGGCGCCCGCGCGGGTGGCCAGGCGGGCCCCGCCCTCCGCCCCGCCGAGCACGCGGGTGGTCAGCCCGGGGCCGCGGAGCCGCGACGGAGCACCCGGGTGCTTGTCGGCGATGAACTCCCCGACGAGGGCGGACGCCGTCGCCACCTTGGCGAGCCTGGTGGCCCGGCCTGGTCCGGTCCCCCGCGGTGCGGTGAGGACCGGGCCGGCGAAGCCGAGGCTGCTGCGGCCGCCCGTCGCCAGGCCGAGCACCGCCGAGCGGAGCACGATCCCCGCGCCGGCCGGGCGGCGCGGGGTCCGTCGCTCCCGGTCGGTGGGCGTGGCCTCCAACACCGCCTGCACGGCCATCCCGTAGGCCAGGTGCGGCACGGCGTCCGCGGCCCAGTCGGCCACCGACCAGGTGCGCGGATCGCTGATGCCGAGCGCGGCGACCGGCAGATCGGTCGCCGCGGTGGACACGGCTCCGGTCAGCACCGCGCCGACCGGAGCGGGGAAGCGCACCCCGAACGACCGGACCGTGCTGGCCAGCACGCCCACCCCGAGGCCGTTGGCGAGGCCCGCGAGCGCCCCCAGCGCGGTCCGACGCGACTCCCGGACCGCCCCGCTGCCCGGGACGGACCGGCCGGTGCGCTCGGCGAGGCCGTCGACGACCTGCTCGGGCACGGTGCTCGCCGGGCGGCCCCGCAGCGCCATGTCGAGGTAGCTGGCGACGTTCAGTGCCGTGGCGCCGGCCGCGCCTGCGGCCAGGCCACGCGGAAAGGTTCCGGTCATGCACCGACCCTGCGGGGAGGCGGCGGAGCCGGCAACCCGCCGGCGGTCAGCCGAGGAGGGCGGTGACCGCGCGGTTCGCGTCGCGGATGCAGGCCGGCACGCCCACGCCGTCGAAGGCGGCGCCCGCGATCTCCAGCCCCGGGACCTCGGCGACGGCGGCGCGCGCCGCGGCGACCCGGCCGGGATGACCGACGAGGTACTGGGGCAGTCCCCCGCCCCAGCGGACGAGCGCCGTCTGCAGCGGCTCCGGCCGGGCCAGGCCGAGCAGGTCGGCGACGTCGGCGACGACGGCGGCGGTGAGCTCGTCGTCGTCCCGCTGCAGGTCCTCCTCGGCGCGGAACCGGCCCACCGAGGACCGGACGAGCAGCGCCTCGCCGCCCAGGTGCGGCCACTTGGCCGACGACACCGTCACGCCCTTGACCAGTCGGCCGGTCACCGGGGGCACGAGCAGCCCGGACCCCGCGGCGATCTCCTGCGCGGGGAAGGCCATGGCGACGACGGCCATCGACGCGTACGGGATGCCCAGCAGCGGCTCGACGGCACCGGGCACCGCCTCGCGCAGCAGCCGGGCCGCCTTGCCCGCCGGTGCGGTCACGATCACGGAGTCGGCGGGAAGCAGCTCGGGTTCCGCGGCGGAGCCGATCGACAGCTCGAAGCCGGTCGCGGTCCGTCGAAGGCCGTGGGCGGGCGTGCGCAGCCGGACCTCGGCGCCCGAGGCGGCGACCAGGGCGGCGGGTAGCGAGCCGATGCCGTCGGAGACGGTGACGAAGACCGGGCCGTCGGCGTCGCCGCGACTCCGGGCCCCGGCGTCGCGGGCCGCGGCGGCCGCGCCCAGCACCGACCCGGCCCGGGGCAGGTGCGCGGCGAGGGCGGGCATCGTGGCCTGCAGGGACAGCTCGTCGGCCCGTCCGGCGTAGACCCCACCCAGCAGGGGCTCGACCAACCGGTCGACGACCTCGTCCCCGAGCCGCTCGCGCAGCAGTGCTCCGACCGCGACGTCGCCGTCCAGCCGGACGGGGGGCAGCTCGGCCTCGGCGCGCACCCGCGCGACGCCGTCGTCGGAGAGGAGACCCTCGAGGCCGTCGGCCGAGGCCGGGACGCCGAGCACGGTGCCCGCCGGCAGCGGGAACCGGCCGTGCGGCAGGACCACCGAGGCCTGGGTGGTCGCCGGGGCGACCAACCGGTCGCCGAGGCCCAGCGCCTCGACCAGCGCGACCGCCTCGGGCACCCGCGCCAGCATCGCCTCGGGGCCGGTGTCGTACCACTGCCCGGCCAGCTCGACGCGGTGCAGCTTGCCGCCGATCCGCCTCCCCGCCTCGAGGACGACGATCTCGTCGTCGGGCCGGCGGCGCCGCCACTCGAAGGCGGCGGCCAGCCCGGTGATTCCCGCGCCGACGACGACGAGACGACGGGTCACGACGTCGTGAGCTCGTGCACCAGCTCGGTCACGTGCGTGAGCACACCCGGGTCGGTGTCCGGCAGCACGCCGTGCCCGAGGTTGAAGATGTGCCCACGGGCGGCCTTCCCCTGATCGACGACCCGGCGCACCTCGCGGTCCACGGTGGTGCGGTCGGCCAGCAGGACAGCCGGGTCCAGGTTTCCCTGCAGCGAGCGGTGCGGGCCGACCCGGCGGGCAGCCTCGTCCAGCGGGATCCGCCAGTCGACGCCGACGACGTCGGCGCCGGCGTCACCGATCAGCGGCAGCAGCTCGCCGGTGCCCACGCCGAAGTGGATGCGCGGGACGTCGCGGACGCCGTCCTCCCGGTTGCCCAGGCCGTCGAACACCGACCGGGAGAAGGGCAGCACCCGCTCGGCGTAGTCGACCGCCGACAGGACGCCGGCCCACGAGTCGAACAGCTGCACCGCGACGGCGCCGGCGTCGACCTGGGCCCGCAGGAAGATCGCCGCGGAGACCGCCAGCTTGTCCAGCAGCCGCCCCCACGCCTCCGGCTCGGCGTACATGAAGGCCTTGGTGCGGGCGTGCTCCTTGGAGGGGCCGCCCTCGATCAGGTAGGTCGCGAGGGTGAAAGGCGCCCCGGCGAAGCCGATGAGCGGCGTCGCACCCAGCTCGGCGACGATCTGGCGGACCGCCGTCTGCAGGAAGCCGAGCGCCTCGGGCTCCAGCGGCGGCAGCGCGTCGACGTCGGCCACCGAGCGGACCGGGTTCGCGATGACCGGGCCGATGCCGGGCTTGATCTCGATGTCGAGACCGGCCACCACCAGGGGCAGCACGATGTCGGAGAAGAGGATCGCGGCATCGACGCCGTGCCGGCGGACCGGCTGCAGGGTGATCTCGGTGACCATGTCGGGGTCCTGGCAGGAATCGAGCATCACGGTGCCGGCCCGCAGCGCGCGGTACTCCGGCAGCGAGCGGCCCGCCTGGCGCATGAACCACACCGGCGTGCGGGTGACCGGCAGCCCTCGGGCGGCACGGACGAGGTCGGAGTCGGCCGGGGACGTCGACAGAACCGGAACGGATGCGGAGGTCACGGGGGTCGAGTCTCCCAGACGACTGCCCGCGGTGTGCCCGGCGCGTCGGCGGGAGTCGGGCACCGCTGCGGCGCGTCGGGCGCGCTGTGCTATCCGGCGACCTACCCTGCGGACGTGGAGCCGCACATCCTGGCGAATACCGGGAACAGAGGCAAGGACGCGCGCGGGGATGTCCCTGCCGCGTTCCAGGCCGCCCTGGACGCCCTGGCGGGAGTGCGCGCCCGGCCGGAGATCGTCCTGGAGCAGATCCCGGCGCCCCAGCGGCTGGCCCCCTTCGCGCACGCGCTCGGTGCGTCGGTGAGCGAGCGGGACGGCGACGAGGACGTCGAGATCGCCAGCGCCCGCTTCATCGTGCTGTACGACCCCGACGGCCACGAGACCTGGAACGGCACCACGCGCTGCGTCGGCTACCTCTCCGCCGAGACCGACGAGGAGCTCGTGGACGACACGATGTTCTCCGAGGTCGCGTGGAGCTGGCTGACCGACGCCCTGACCGAGTCCGGCGCCGCGCACGCGACCGTCGGCGGCACGGTCACCCGAACGGCGTCCACGCGCTTCGGCGAGCTGGCCTCGCCCGAGCACTCGGTGGACGTCGAGATGCGAGCCTCGTGGACCGCCGGGGACAGCGCCCTGGACAAGCACCTGCTCGCCTGGCTCCAGGTCTTGGGCAACGCGGCCGGCCTGCCGCCGCCCGGGGTCCACCTGCTGGGGCCGGGCGGGGAGAGTCGCTGACCGGTCCGCCGGCGGGCCTCTCTAGCATCGGTACCGGCACGCGGGCGTCCGCTCGGTGCCCGACCGACGAGCACCGGCGAGAAGGTGGACGGCAACTGAGCACCGAGCCCGCTCCCGGGACGACGACGGACGACGCCGCGGCGGAGTCCACCGCCGTTCCGCTGCTCGCCCCGCGCGACGGCCTGCCGCCGACCATCGAGAACTCCACCCAGCTGGTCGAGTACGCCCAGGCGCTCCGCGAGGGCACCGGCCCGATCGCCGTCGACGCCGAGCGGGCGTCCGGCTACCGCTACGGACAGCGCGCCTACCTGGTGCAGCTGCGCCGCAACGGCTCGGGCACCGGCCTGGTCGATCCGGTCCCGCTGCCCGACCTCTCGGTCCTCCAGGACTCGATCGGCGACGCCGAATGGGTGCTGCACGCCGCCAACCAGGACCTGCCCTGCCTCGCCGAGATCGGCCTGGCCCCCCGCCAGCTGTTCGACACCGAGCTCGCCGCCCGCCTCGCCGGCCTGCCGCGCGTCGGTTTGGGCGCCGTCGTCGAATCGCTGCTGGGCTTCTCGCTGCAGAAGGGCCACTCCGCCGCCGACTGGAGCACCCGTCCGCTGCCCGAGGATTGGCTGGTCTACGCCGCCCTCGACGTCGAGGTGCTGGTCGACCTGCGCGACGCCCTGGCCGCGATCCTCGAGGAGCAGGGCAAGACCGAGTGGGCCCGCCAGGAGTTCGAGGCGATCCTCGCCGCCGGCCCCCCGGCGCCCAGGGTGGACCCGTGGCGGCGCACCTCCGGCGTGCACGGGCTGCGCAGCCGCCGCCAGCTGGGCATGCTGCGCGCGATCTGGGAGGCCCGCGACGAGCTGGCCCGCCGCCGGGACATCGCGCCCGGCCGCGTGCTGCCCGACTCCGCGATGGTCGCCGCGGTGCAGGCCGACCCCACGAACGAGGGCGCCCTGCTGGAGCTCCCGGTGTTCCGCGGCCGGGCCAACCGGCGCCTGGTCGCGCACTGGTTCCAGGCCCTGGACCGCGGCAAGGCACTGCCCGAGGACGACCTCCCGCCGCACAGCCGGAACGGCGACGGCCCGCCCCCGGTGAACCGGTGGGCCGACCGCGACCCCGCGGCGGCGAAGCGGCTGCAGGCGGCCCGGGCAGGGCTTGCCGAGGTGTCGGAGAAGCACTCCGTGCCGGTGGAGAACGTCGTCTCCCCCGACCTGGTGCGCCGGCTCATGTGGCACCCGCCGGAGCCGCGCGAGCGCGACGTCGTCGTCGAGGTGCTCCGGGCCGGTGGCGCGCGCGAGTGGCAGATCGGACTCACCGCCGACCTGCTCACCGTCGCGGCCACCACCGCCTGACGAGCCTTCGCCGGGTACCGACGAGCGGTGCCGCGGTCCTGAGGCGCCCGCCGACCCGCGTGGGTGCTCAGCGGAACTTGCGGGTGAGGCTGTCCATCGTGCGGTGCACCGAGGCGACCTCCATGTGCGAGGGCCCGAGGTTCACGCCTGAGCGCCGTCCACCCGCTCGGTGACCTGCTGCTCGCGCCGCTCGCCGAGGGTTGCGCTCCACTCGGCGATCCGGCGGGCGACGTCCTGCTCGGTGAGGCCGACGTCGGCCAGCACCTGGCCGCGGCTGCCGTGGTCGAAGAACTGCTGGGGCAGGCCGAGCGCGCGCACCGGGACGTCGATCTCGCGGTCCTGCAATGCCTGGGTCAGGGTCGTGCCCACGCCCCCGGCGCGACCACCGTCCTCGACGGTCACCACGAGCCGGTGCGCGGACGCCAGCGTCACCAGGTCCTCCGAGACCGGCAGCACCCAGCGCGGGTCGACGACGGTGACGCCGATGCCGTGGTCGGCCGCGCGCTCGGCGGCGGCCAGGCACAGCGGCACCATCGAGCCGACGGCGACCAGCAGCACGTCGTCCCCCTCGCCGCGGCGGAGCACGTCGACCGGGCCGCGGCGCTCCAGCGCGGGCAGGTCCGGCGGCAGCACGCCCTTCGGGAACCGGACCACCGAGGGCCCGTCGGAGATCGCGACGGCCTCCCGCAGCGCCTCGCGCAGGGTCGCCTCGTCGCGCGGCGCGGCCAGGTGTACACCGGGTACGACCGACAGGATCGACATGTCCCACATGCCGTTGTGCGAGGCGCCGTCGTCACCTGTCACGCCGGCACGGTCGAGCACCACGGTCACCGGCTGGCGGTGCAGGGCGACGTCCATCAGCAACTGGTCGAACGCCCGGTTCAGGAACGTCGAGTAGACGGCGACGACGGGGTGCATCCCGGCCATCGCCAGGCCGGCGGCCGAGGTCAGCGCGTGCTGCTCGGCGATGCCGACGTCGAACGTGCGCTCGGGGAACCGCTCGGCGAAGGCGGCCAGGCCGGTCGGGTGCAGCATCGCCGCGGTGATGGCGACGACGTCGGGCCGCTCGGCGCCCACCCGGACCAGCTCGTCGGAGAACGCGTCGGTCCAGGCCAGCCCGGTCTTGCGCACGCTGGCGCCGCTGTCGGGGTCGAAGATCCCGGTCGCGTGCCAGGCGTCGATCTGGTCGGTCTCGGCCGGCGCGTACCCGAAGCCCTTCGTGGTGACGGCGTGCACGATCACCGGCCCGCCGAACGAGCGGGCCCGGCGCAGCGCGGACTCCATGACCTCGATGTCGTGCCCGTCGACGGGGCCGACGTACTTCATGCCGAGGTCCTCGAACATGCCCTGCGGGGACAGGACGTCCTTGAGGCCCTTCTTGATCGCGTGCAGCGCGTCGTACAACGCGGAGCCGAGGACCGGCGCCCGGTGCAGCGCCTGGCGCACCTGCAGCAGCGCGTTCTCGTACCCGGGGCGCAGCCGCAGGGTGGCCAGCGCATCGGCGACGCCGCCGATGGTCGGCGAGTAGGAGCGGCCGTTGTCGTTGACGACGATGACGACGGGCCGGTCCTGCGCGGCGGCGATGTTGTTCAGCGCCTCCCAGGCCATGCCGCCGGTCAGCGCGCCGTCCCCGATGACGGCGACGACGGGACGCGAGTCACCGCGGATGGCGAAGGCCTTGGCCAGGCCGTCGGCGTAGGAGAGCGACGTCGAGGCGTGGCTGTTCTCCACCCAGTCGTGCTCGCTCTCGGCGCGGCTGGGGTAGCCGGACAGGCCGCCGCGCTGGCGCAGTCGCTCGAAGTCCCCGGTCCGGCCGGTGAGCATCTTGTGCACGTAGGACTGGTGGCCGGTGTCGAAGACGATCGGCTCGCGCGGGCTGTCGAACACCCGGTGCAGCGCGATGGTGAGCTCGACGCAGCCGAGGTTGGGGCCGAGGTGCCCGCCGGTCTTCGCCACGCTGGTGACCAGCGCGTCGCGGATCTCCGCGGCGAGGACGGGCAGCTGCTCGGGGGCCAGCGCGCGGAGATCCTCCGGGCCGGAGAGCGATCGCAGGAGCGACACGGTGCGGTGTCTTCCTCTCCGTCGGCGACAGGTGCGCGGTGGTGCGTGCGGCCGCCGGTCAACTGTACGTGCGGATGTGGATCTCTTCCGGTCGAGAGCCGATGCTGGACGCAGTTCACACGGCCGGTCTAGAGCCGCGGCACCCAGCGCTCGCCCCGCAGGGCCCCGGCCACGACCTCGACGCCGCGTGCCGCGGCGGCCAGCCGGGCGCCCTCGCGCTCATAGGCGCGCATCGCCGCCTCGATGGCCTCGGCGGGCAGCTGGTCGGCGAGCTCGACCCGGACGGTGCGCCACCCCGCGCGGGCCGCCTCCAGCCCGGCGGCGACGTGGTCGGCGGCGAACCGGGCCAGCAGAACCGGGTAGCGGCGCAGCACCTCGTGCGCCCGGTAGTCCGGCGGGACGAGGTCGAACAGCCAGGCCACGGCCGTGCGTTCCCAGTCAGGGGCGCCCTGGGGCCGGACCTCGTCCGGCCAGCCCGGCGGCACCGTTGCGTCCACCGCACCAGTGTGCGGCATCGGTCGAACAAGCGTTCGACCGGCGCGCGTGGACGGCTACGACGCTAGGACTCCTGCTGACGCTTGAGCCAGAACTGCTCGAAGCCCCACGAGCCGGCGCCGCTGGAGTGGTAGCTGACCAGCTCCCACCCCTCGGCGCCGAGCTGGTTGAGCACGGCGCTGGTGTCGCCCTGCTGGCGTTCCGATGCACCGCCGGGGAGCTTGACGCTCACCCCGGCCCGCTCCGACTCCGCATCGTTGGCTGTGATGACCGAGGCGTATTCCCACGTGGGCACCCCTGAACGGTAGCCAACCGGCGCGCTACGGATCATCCCGGGCAGCGCAGCGGGCCCCGTGGTGAGGGTCACCGGGGGCGCGCCGGGCTCCGGTCAGGCGCTGACGAGAAAAGGTTCGGAGACGACGATCTCGGTGCCGTCGGGGCGCCAGGTGCGCCATCGGCCGTCGGGTTGTCTCTCGATCCGGAAGCCGTGGTCGACCTTGGTGTGGTGGCGTTCGCAGAGCAGTGCGCCGTTGTCGAGGCAGGTGTCTCCGCCGTCGATCCAGTGGATGACGTGGTGGACGTCGCACCAGTAGGACGGCGCATCACAGCCCGCGAACACGCAGTGCCGGTCGCGCACCTCGACGGCCCGGCGCAGGTGCGGTGGGAACAGCCGCTTGCTCTGCCCGAGATCGAGGGGTTGGCCTTCGGGGCCGATGACGATGCGGGTGACGTTGCCGTCGCACGCCAGCCAGCGGGCCTTGGCCGCGGAGATGATGCCGCCGAACCCGGTCCGCCCGGCACCGGCGCCCACCCCAGCAGCCGAACCGGTGTCCATCAGGTCCTCGAGATCGATGGTCACCACGACCTGCGGCTTGTGGCCGCGCAGGATCGGCAGGGAGCCTGCGGCCAGGGCGTTGTCGCAGAGCTGGACCAGGGCATCACCGGCCTGATGGGCGCGGGTGCGGGTGTCCCCGGCCGGGCGGGAGGCCTGCTGGATCGACTCCACCGCGGCCCGCATCTTCTCCCCACCGACGGCGTCCAGCGTGCCGTGGAAGGACACCGTCCCGTCGGCGTGCTTGGTGAAGGACAGGGACCGCTGCTCGGTGGGGTCGGGTTCGGTGCCGTCGGGGTCCAGCCGGGCCAGGTAGTGCCCGACGGCCTGCCGCAGGTCGGCGTGGGTGGCGGTCACGGCGACCTCGGTCAGCAGCGCGTCGATCGCGGCCACGTCCACGCCCTGGGCGGCGGCTCGGGCCAGGTTCACCTCCGACACCACCGGCGCGATCACCCCGACCGCCTCCGCCGAGACCGCACCCGCTGCCGCTGCGGCGGCCAGAACCGGCAACTGCTCCAGCGTGCGGCCGATGCGCACCAGGCGGGACGCCCCAGCCTGCGAGAGCCGGTGGTGACCGCGCAGCCAGGACGCCATCGTCGCCTTGCCGTCGTGCTCGGCCGCCTGGGTCAGCTCACCCTCGCGGACCGAGCGGGACACCTCGGCATCCAGCCGGTTGCGGGCCACCACCAGGGCCCCGGTGCGCTCGATCACCGCCGGCCCGAACGACGACGTCAGCACCTCACGGCCGAGCGCCTCCAGCGCACCGACGAGGCACTCCCTCGGCGTCTCACATCCACTCGAACACACGTACGAAGAGTACCGCCTATGCACGACCTCGAGCACCTGTTTCCCCAGGTCAGCGACCTGTCCACAGACCACCGCCCGACCTTGTCGACGGCTGGCGACCATGCTCGGCGGCTGGGACCGAGCGTGCGGAATCAGGCTGGGACGAGCAGCGCCACGCACTCGACGTGTGCGGTCATCGGGAAGGCGTCGAACCCGCGGATGCCGGCCAGCCGGTAGCCGGCCTCGCCGAAGGCGGCGACGTCGCGGGCCAGGGCGGCGGGATCGCAGGCGACGTAGACGACGGCCCGGGCGCCGGTACCGGCGAGCAGCCGGCTCACGGCCGGGCCCGCACCGGCCCGCGGCGGGTCCAGGACGACGACGTCCGGCGGGGTGCCGAGCTCCTCGAGCAGCTCGCGCAACCCCTCGGCGTCGACCTCGCCCTGCCAGACCTCGGCGTGCGGCAGGTCGGCGAGGTTGGCGTCCGCGGCGGCGCAGGCACCCGGGTCGGACTCCACGCAGACCACCCGACCGGTCTCCCCCACCACCGGCGCCAGGGCTCCGCCGAACAACCCGGCGCCCGCGTACAGGTCGAGCACCGTCTCCCCCGGCCGGGCGGCGGCGAACTCCGCCACCGCTCCGACGAGGGCGTCGGCGGCGGCGGGGTGCACCTGCCAGAAGCCGGTGCCCTCCACCTCCCAGTCGCGCCCTCCGGCGCGCCGCTCGGCCCGGGTGGCCGGCTCCTCCGGCAGGTCGCCGCCGGGCCGGACCACGCGGCTCGACGTCGCCCGTCCGGCCCGGTCCAGCCGGCTGGTGGTCACCGCGCCGGTGGAGTCGATGGAGACGTCGACCGCGCCGGCGCCCGGCCACGTCCGGCCCAGCACGGCCTGCGCGGCCGGCTCGACGGTGATGGGGCAGTCGTCCAGGACGACGACGTCGTGCGAGCGGTGCCGGCGCAGCCCGGGCGCACCGGTGCGGTCGACGGCGAACCGGGCCCGCGAGCGCCAGCGCAGCGGCCCGCCCGGGAGCTCCTCGACGACCACGTCGACGTCGTCGAGCCGGGCCAGCCGGGCCAGCTGCTCGCGGACCACGGCCGCCTTGAGCCGGCGCTGCTCGGCCGGGTCGACGTGCTGCCAGTCGCAGCCCCCGCACAGACCCGGCCCGCTGTGCGGGCAGGGCCGCTCGACCCGGGACGGCGAGGCCTCGAGCACCTCGATCGCGTCCGCGCGGCAGAAGCCGGGGTGCCGGTCCTCGGTCACCCGCACCACGACCCGCTCGCCGGGCAGGCTGTGCCGGACGAAGACGACCCGCCCCTCGTGCCGGGCCACGCAATGCCCGCCGTGCGCGACCGGGCCGACGGTCACCTCGAACTCGGTGCCGGTCCAGCCACCGCCGCGGTCCGGTCGGGACTCGGTCGCACGCGCCGGGCGGGCCGGCCGGCGTCCGCGGCGGTCAGCCATAGGGGGTCGAGTCCAGGTTGTCGTCGGTCAGCCCACGCCGCAGGTCACCGGGCGCGGGGCCGCCGCGCTCCCCGCCGTCCCGTCCCAGGGAGCTCTCCAGCTGCCACGGCACGGTGGTGATCATGACGCCGGGCTGGAACTGCAGGCGCGCGCGCAGCCGCAACGCGCTCTGGTTGTGCAGCAGGTTCTCCCACCAGTGGCCGACGACGTACTGCGGGACGAAGACCACGACCAGCTCGCGCGGGCTGTTCCGGCGGATGCTCTTCACGAAGTCGATGACCGGCCGGGTGATCTCGCGGTACGGCGACTCCAGCACGGTGAGCGGCACGGGGATGTCGAACCGCTCCCAGGCCGCCTGCAGCGCGCGGGTCTCGGCATCGTCGACGTTGACGGTGAGGGCGGTGAGCTCGTCGGGCCGGGTGGCCCGGGCGAAGGCGAGCGCGCGCAGCGTCGGCTTGTGCACCTTGGACACCAGGACGACGGCGTGCACCCTGCTGGGCAGCATGCGGGCATCGGTGTCGGGCACCAGCTGCTCGGAGACGTGGGAGTAGTGCCGGCTGATGCCCCTCATCAGCACGATGAGCACCGGCATGGCCACCAGGACCAGCCACGCCCCATGGGTGAACTTCGTCAGCACGATGATCACCAGGACGACGCTGGTGAGCGAGCCACCGACGGCGTTGATGGCCTGCGACCGGCGCATCCGGCGGCGTGCCGCACCGTCGGACTCGCGGGCCAGCCCGCGGTTCCAGTGCCGCACCATGCCCCACTGGCCGATGGTGAAGCTGGTGAAGACCCCGATGATGTACAGCTGGATGAGCCGGGTCACGTCGGCGTCGAACGCCACGATGAGCAGCGCGGCGAAGCCGGCCAGCAGCAGGATCCCGTTGCTGTAGACCAGCTTGTCCCCTCGGGTGTGCAGCTGACGGGGCAGGAAGCGGTCCTGGGCGAGCACCGAGCCCAGCAGGGGGAACCCGTTGAACGCGGTGTTCGCCGCGAGCACGAGCACCAGCGCCGTCGTCGCCTGGATGTAGAAGAACCCGATGGACCCGTCCCCTCCGAACGCGGCCGCGGCCAGCTGCGCGATGACCGTCCGCTGCGGGTCGGCGACGCAGTCCCCGGCGAACCCGACCAGGTCACAGGTGTTCTCGGTGTACTTGACCTTGGCGAGCACGGCCAGCGCCGTCACCCCGATGAACAGCACGGCCGCAATGCCACCCATGAGCGCCAGCGTGGTCGCCGCGTTGCGGCTCTTCGGCGGCTTGAACGCCGGCACGCCGTTGGCGATGGCCTCGATGCCCGTGAGCGCCGTCGTCCCCGACGCGAACGCGCGCATCGCGAAGAAGATGAGCGCCAGCACGGTGAGCTGCGCGTGATCGGGTTCCGGCAGGACCGCGTACTCCGCGCTCTCCGCCTCGAACCCGCCGTCGGCGAACAGGTACCGCAGCACGCCGGTGACGATCATGACCGTCAGACCCGAGATGAACAGGTAGGTCGGCGCCGCGAAGGCCCGCCCCGACTCCCGGACGCCGCGCAGGTTCGCCGCCGCCAGCAGCGCCACCAGCCCGACCGCGATGAGCACGCGGTGCTCGTTCAGCGCCGGGAAGGCCGAGATGATGTTGTCCGTGCCCGAGGAGATCGACACGGCCACGGTCATCACGTAGTCGGTGAGCAGCGCGCTGGCCACCACGAGCGCGGCCGGTGGCCCGAAGTTCTTCATCGCCACCTCGTAGTCCCCGCCGCCCGAGGGGTAGGCGCGCACCACCTGGCGGTAGCTGAGCACGACCGTGACCATCAGGACGACCACGCCGGCCGCCAGCCACGGCGCCAGGTAGAGGTACGCGGTCCCGGCCAACGTCAGGACGATGAGGATCTCCTGGGTGGCGTAGGCCACCGAGGAGAGCGCGTCGCTGGCGAAGATCGGCAGGGCGAGGCGCTTGGGGAGCAGCGACTCCCCCGCGCGGTCGCTGCGGACGGCGCGGCCCAGGACGAGACGCTTCGAGAGATGTCCGAAGTCGGACAGGCGTGGCACGGCGGCGATGGTACGGACGGCGGGGCACGCCCCGGGGCCGACGGGCTGTACCGCTCCTCACACGGGTGAGGCGGCCCGGTCGTGCCCGGTACGGCACAGGTCGCGGGTGTAGCTTCGCGCCCGATGCGCGGGCGGACGGCCGCCGGCGCGCTGTCCCGTGGGAGCTGCACGTGCACGTGGTCGTCATGGGCTGCGGTCGGGTCGGTTCCGCCGTCGCCCGCCGGCTCGAGGAGGTCGGGCACAGCGTCGCGGTGATCGACCAGGATCCCGCCGCGTTCCGCCGGCTCGGTCCCGACTTCGGCGGGCGCCAGGTCACCGGTCTGGGCTTCGACCGGCAGACGTTGCTCGACGCCGGCATCGACTCGGCCGGCGCCTTCGCCGCGGTCAGCAGCGGTGACAACTCCAACATCATCAGCGCCCGGGTGGCCCGCGAGACGTTCGGCGTCCAGCACGTCGTCGCCCGCATCTACGACTCCAAGCGCGCCGAGGTCTACGAGCGGATGGGCATCCCGAGCGTGGCCACCGTGCCGTGGACGGTGAACCGGCTGATGCGCGAGCTGCTCTCGGTCAAGGTCAGCGAGCTGTGGCGGGAGCCCACCGGCAAGGTCTCGCTCACGCGCGTCACCGTCGCCGAGGGCTGGATCGGCCGCCGGCTCACGGAGCTGGAGGCCGCCAGCGGCGCCCGCGCCGCGTGGGTGGTCCGTTTCGGCGAGTCCCAACTGCCCACGGCCTCGACGATCATGCAGGACGGCGACCAGCTCGTCGTCGCCGTGACCGACGAGATCACCGGCCGGGTGCACGAGGCCGTCGAGCGCGGCCCGCAGGGAGGCGGGCACTGATGCGCGTGGCCATCGTCGGCGCCGGCGCCGTCGGCCGGTCGATCGCCGGAGAGCTGCTCGGCAACGGGCACACCGTGATGCTGATCGAGAAGGACCCCCGCAAGGTGCGCACCAAGGCCGTGCCCGGGGCCGAGTGGGTCCAGGCCGACGCCTGCGAGGTCTCCTCGCTCGAGGAGGCGCAGCTGGCCACCTGCGACGTCGTGGTGGCCGCCACCGGCGACGACAAGGCGAACCTGGTCGTCTCGCTGCTGGCCAAGACGGAGTTCGCCGTCAACCGCGTCGTCGCCCGGGTCAAGGACCCGCGCAACGAGTGGCTCTACACCGAGGCGTGGGGCGTCGACGTCGCCGTCTCGACCCCGCGGGTGCTCGCGGCGCTGGTCGAGGAGGCCGTCACCGTGGGCGACGTCGTCCGGCTGATGAGCTTCCGCAAGGGCGCGGCCAACCTCGTCGAGATCACCCTCGCCGAGGACACCCCGTGGGTGGGCCGGGCACTGCGCGACGTGCCGCTCCCCCGCGAGACGGTGCTGACCGCGATCCTGCGCGGCGAGCGGGTGATCACGCCGTCCCCGGACGAGCCGCTCGAGGCCGGGGACGAGCTGCTCTTCATCAGCCACGCCGAGGTGGAGGACCAGCTGAAGACCGTCTTCGTGCCGCCCGCGGACGGCGGGCGCACCGCCTGATCAGGCGGTGGGCTCCTCCCCGGTCCCCTCGGCGGGGGCAGCCACCGAGCGGTGCCGGTGCAGCCGGGCCACGACCCACAGCGTCACGACCACCTCGACGGCGGTGACCGGGACGCCGAGCAGCAGCGAGACGACGCCCAGATCTGTGGCGTCGCCGCCCTCGCTGCCCAGGTAGAGGTAGCCCTGCACGGCGGCCCGCAGCAGGAACACGGCGGCCCACAGCACGGTCAGCCACCCGTAAGCCCGCACCAGCCGCGGATCCTCGCGCCAGGGGCGCTCGGGTTCCGGGTCCGGCTGCACCCGCCCGGTCGCCGGATCCCGCTGCGCCGGGCGCGCGGCGGCGCGGGCGCGGTCCACCCGGCCGCGCATCCCGGGGAACGCCGAGCCGGGGGCGGCCATCGCCCCCAGGTGGCTCGGGGCCAGGAACTCGGCGATCACGCCCACGAGCGGACGCCGCAGGACGACGGAGCCCAGCAGCACCACGGTGAGGACGGCGTTGCGCAGGATGCCCGGGACGTAGAAGTCGCGGGCCTGGCCGGTCGCGGCTGCGATGGCGACCGCGACGCCGACGGCGAACAGGCCGCTCACCGCCTGCTGCACGCTCTGCCGCCGGACCAGCCGGAGCGCGAAGATCAGCACCGCGCTGCCGAGTGCCGCCCAGATGCCGGCCCGGAGCCCGCCGATGCCGTTGGCCACGATGAACGCCAGGGTCGGCACCGTGGCGTCGACCATGCCGCGCCAGCCGCCGAGCTGCTCCAGCACTAGGTGCCGGTCGAAGACCAGCGGGGCCGCGCCGGTGGCGTCGCCCGAGCCGACCGGGCTCTCGTCGTCCGGGGACGGCACGGGGCCGCTCGAACTGCTCTCGTGCTCGCTCACGGACGCCCGGCGCTCAGCAGGAGCCGAGCTCGTACCAGGGGTTGTAGATGACCCGCTTGCCGTCGAAGGCGGCGAACCGGCCGCGGGCGGTGAGCGTGCGCCCGGGCTCGATGCCGGCGATCCGTCGGCGGCCCAGCCAGACCAGCGTCACCGAGCCGGAGCCGTCGAACAGCTCCGCCTCGAGCGTGGGCACTGTCTCCCGCGGGGTGTAGACGACCGACTTGAGCCGGCCGGTCACCGTCACGACGGCGCCCTTGCGGCAGGAGCTGAGCGGCTCGCAGCCGGCGCTCGCCGACTCGGCGCGCAGCTCCTCGGCGTCGATGGTGTGGTCGTCGGCGGTCAGCCGCTGCAGGGTCCGCGACAACCAGCCGACCGGACGGGTCTCGGTCACGTGCCCAGCGTAGTGCCGCCGGGGGCGACAGCGCCGCCACCGCTCCCCCCGGCGGGGGGTGTGGGCGACGGGGCGCCGGCGGCGCCACCGGCAGCGGCCTGCTGCTGGGCGGCGATCCGCGCGGCGGCCTCGGCCGGCAGGGTCAGCGGAAGCGCCTCGCGCACCGGCATGGGCTCCGGCCCGCGGACGACGACGACGGCACGGAAGGCGTCCTCGAGCGCGGCGGCCGCCTCGGGGCTGGACGCGGCCGACCCGCTGATGGTGCCGCGCAGGAACCAGCGCGGGCCGTCGACGCCGAGGAAGCGCGCCGGGCGCCGCGTGGGCTCCGGTGCCGGCTGCCCGGGCTGAGCCGGCGGGGCAGCCACGACCGTGCCGGCGAGCTCGGGGCCGAACGGGCCCTCGACCTCGCGCAGCGACGCGCCCTGACCCGAAGCGGTCGTCGCGATGTCCGTGCGCACGTCGTCCCAGATGCCGGCGGCTCGCGGGGCGGCGAAGGCGGCCACCTGCAGCAGCGAGTCCCCCGAGCGCAGCGTCGCGCCGACGACCTGGCCCTGCGGGTTCAGGTCCACCCGCAGCTCCATGCCGGGCCGGGCGGGCAGTCGCAGCGCGCCGAGGTCGAGCCGGGTGATGCCGTCCTCGGGAGCGTCGGCGACGTCCCAGGGACCGGTGGTCTCCTCGACGTCGCGCTCCCGCACCTGTGGCTCCGGCGGCACGCCGCGCTCGCGCAGGCTGCGGTCGATCCGGTTGCGTCGTCGTCCTAGCGGCATGTCAGCCCTGCTCCTCGTCCACCGTGGAGGGGAGCCCCGAGAAGCCCCCCGTCGAGCCGTGCCCGCCCGACCCGCGCACGCTGCCGGGCAACTCCCCCACCGGCACGAAACGGGCCCGCACCACCGGCTGCACCACCAGCTGGGCGATGCGGTCACCGCGGCGCAGGGTGAGCGCGTGCGTCGGGTCGTGGTTGACCAGGATCACCATGATCTCGCCCCGGTAGCCGGAGTCGATCGTCCCGGGCGCGTTGACCACGCCGAGCCCATGGCGGGCGGCCAGCCCGGACCGCGGGTGGACGAAGCCGGCATAGCCCTCGGGGATCGCCACCGCCACCCCTGTTCCCACGACGGCGCGCTGCAGCGGCGCCAGCTCGACGTCCTCGGCGAGGGTCAGGTCGGCTCCGGCGTCGCCGGGCAGCGCGTAGCGCGGCACGGTGCCCTCGGGGGAGAGCAGGGAGACCGGCACGTCCAGGTCGGACGAGGGGAGGTCGGGCACGTCGGCGACCCTAGCCGCGCCGGGCGCCGGCGTGCTCGCGCCGACCCGGAGCGGGAGGTTCAGGCCCCGCCGCGGAGGTCGCGCAGCACCCGTCGGGCCAGCGTCTCGGTGGCCCGGCGGTTGCTGCGGCCGGCCAGCGCGGCCCCGAGCAGGAGCGGCGCGGCCGCCGGCACGTTCCCGACCAGCCGGCGGCCGACCCGCCGCCGCAGCGCCTTCAGGCCGGCGGCGCCGAGGACGGAGCCGAGCCCCGCGGCGCTCTGCACGGAGCGCTGCGCCGACCAGCTGGACAGGTAGGCCGCCCCGCGCGCCCGGGCATCGCCGGGCGCCGGCCGGCCGTGCAGCTCGTGCAGCTCGCCGATCAGCACGACCTCGACCGCGGCGGTGAGCAACGTCTCCGCACCCAGCTCCAGGGGGACGGCGAGCAACGACGGCGGCGCGAACCAGTGCGCCGCCGAGAACCCTCCGGTCGCCGCGCCGATGCCGGCCGTGAGCCGGGCCGCGCGGGCGACGAGCGCGTCGGCGATGTCGGCGTCGGAGGCGGCGGGGTGCGCCGCCCGCAGACGCGCGGCGTCCCGGACGGGCAACCGCGGAGCGGCGGCGGACAGCAGGTCGCCCAGGACGGCACCGGGCGAGCGGCCCGGCTCGGCGGCAGGTCCGTCCGAGCGGGCCGCACCCTGCGGCGGGGCGTCGCGGCTGCCGCCGACGGCCGCGCCCACCGCCGTGACCACGGCGCCGAGCACGTCGCGCAGCCCGGTCCGGGCGGAGCGTCCGGGCGTCCCGTCGGAGGCCGGCCCCGCGGCGCCGAGGAGACCGGAGACGGCGTCGGCGAGGGCCCGGGCGGCACGACCCAGCCCGCTCTCCTCGCCCGTGACGGGGACGGGCTGGACCGGCCGGGGCGGCGGGACGTCACGGGGCGCCCCGACGCGCGGCGACTGCTCGGTCACGGATTCCCCTCCCTCGGCGTCCCTACGACCCCCGCACGACGTGCGGGGGTCAGCGGTCCTTCGTCAGGCGCAGTCGCGGCAGTACAGGTTGTCGCCCTTGGTCGCGGCGAGCCGGCTGCGGTGCTGCACCAGGAAGCAGCGCGAGCAGGTGAACTCGTCCTCCTGCTTGGGCAGCACGCGGACGGTGAGCTCCTCGTTCGAGAGGTCTGCGCCGGGCAGCTCGAGGTTCTCGTTGAAGTCGGTCTCGTCGACGTCGACGGACGAGGACTGGGCCTCGGCCCGTCGGGCCTTGAGCTCCTCCAGCGAGTCCTCGCCGAGCTCGTCGGCCTCGTTGCGGCGCGGGGCGTCGTAGTCGGTGGCCATGGGGTGCCCCTCCTCCGGGTTCTCGCGGGCGGCGGGCGCCCGCATCTGCTGACGCGGTGCCGGGTGGGCTCCGTCGTCTCGGCCGGTCGCCGGTGGGCGATCGGGATCTGTGCCGGCAGGGCGCACGCGCGGCGCCCTGCTCGTGCCGGTCGCTCCGTGCCGTCCTGGTGGACGGTGGAGGAGACCGGCAGCCGCCCAACGCCGCACGGGCTCGGTTTGTGCCCGAGGAGTCCCCTGCGACACATCGGGCCCGCGGACGGGCGTCCGGGCTGCGGAGCGGCAGAGGTTACCCTGCCGCCGTGGCGACTCCTGTGGGTGCTGATCCGACCGTCGTGGGCCCCTACCTGGCGCGTGCGCTGGGCGACCAGCGGTGGCAGGAGGTGACCGTCGATCTCATCGCCGCCGGCATGTCCAACCTCACGTACGTCGTGACGCCGAAGAACGGCTCCCCGGACGACGCGGTGATCCTCCGCCGCCCCCCGACCGGCGCAGTGCTGGCGACGGCGCACGACATGGCCCGTGAGCACCGGGTCATCTCGGCGCTGGACGGCACCTCGGTGCCGGTGCCGCGCACGCTGCACATGTGCACCGACGAGGCGGTGCTCGGCGCGCCCTTCTACGTCATGGAACGCGTCGTCGGCGTCCACGTCGTCGGCTCGCTCCCCGAGGGCTACGCCGACCGGCTGGACCAGCGCCGCGCGATCGGCGACGGTCTGGTCGACGTACTCGCCGACCTGCACGCGGTGGACCCGGCGGCCGTCGGGCTGGCCGACTTCGGCCGCCCCGAGGGCTTCGCGGCCCGCCAGGTGCGCCGCTGGACCAAGCAGTGGGACGCCACCCGCGACCGCGACCGGCCGAACCTCGACGCCCTCGCCGCCCGGCTGGCCGAGACCGTGCCGACGACGCAGCGGTCGACGATCGTCCACGGCGACTACCGGCTCGACAACTGCCTGCTCGACCCGGCCGAGCCGGGCCGGATCAAGGCGGTGCTGGACTGGGAGATGTCGACGCTGGGCGACCCGCTCACCGACATCGGGATGATGTTCGTCTACTGGCCGCAGGCGGGCGAGGACCGCGCCTCGGCCGCGAGCGGGGTCACCGCCCTGCCCGGCTTCCCGACGCGCCTCGAGGTGGCCGAGCGCTACGCGCAGCGCAGCGGGGCCGACCTGTCGGAGCTCAACTGGTACGTCGGCTTCGCCTTCTTCAAGTTCGCCGCGATCGTCGCCGGCATCGTCGCCCGTTCGGCGGCCGGCGCGATGGCCGGGAAGAACACCAGCGGCTACGCCGAGCGCATCGACCCGGTGGTCGAACTGGGACGCGCCGCGCTCGAGGACGGTGTCATCTAGCCGGCCGGATCGGCTCTAGGATCCGGGGCGTGACGACGCTGCGCACCGAACGACCCCCGGTGCGCGCCCGCAGCGGGCGACGGCCCCTGCCGCCGCTGATCTTCCTGCTGGTCCTCGCGCTGGTCTCGGGCGGCGTGTGGTGGAACGTCTTCCGCCAGGACGCCGAGCTCCGGGCCGTGCAGGACGCCGCCTGCGCCGAGGCCGAGGCCGCCCCGCAGGCGCTGGACCCGGCGACCGTGTCGGTCCGCGTCTACAACGCCTCCGACCAGGCCGGCCTGGCCCAGTCCGTCGCCGACGACCTCGGCGCGCGTGGGTTCACGATCGCCGAGGTGGCCAACGACCGGAGCGGTCGCGAGGTGACCGGTGTCGGCGAGGTGCGGCACGGGCCCAGCGGCAAGGGCACCGCGGCGTTCGTGGCGCTCTACCTGCCGGGTGCCGGGCTGGAGCAGGACATCCGCGCCACGCAGCAGGTGGACCTCGTGCTCGGCCCGGACTTCGTGATCGGCGAGAGCCTGGCCACCGACGACGCCGTCACCGCCGCGCTCGCGCCGGCCGAGGAGGCCGCCGCCGACTGCTGAGGCGGCCCGGGCGCCCGGTCACGGGTGCAGCTCGACCAGCAGGTCCAGGAACGCCTCGGCGATCCCCGGCGCGGCCGCCACGACCATCGGCTCTCCGAGGGGCCGGCCGGCCAGCCCGGTCACCACCGCGCCCGCCTCGGCGGCGATCAGCGCTCCGGCGGCGTGGTCCCAGGGCTTGAGGTCGGCCTCGTAGTAGGCGTCCACCCGCCCGGCCGCGGCCGCGCACAGCTCCAGTGCCGCGCTGCCGTGCCGGCGGATGTCCCGGACCCGCGGCAGCAGTGCGGCCACCACGGCGCCCTGCGCCCGCCGCTGCTCGACGCGGTAGCCGAAACCGGTCGCCACGAGGCTCTGCTCCAGGGTGGTGGCCCCGCCGGCGGTCAGCCGCACCGGCTCCGGCGCGGCGGGCGTCGCGAGGAAGGCGCCGCCCCCGGCGACGGCGGTGAAGAGCTCGCCGGTCGCGACGTTGAGGACGACGCCGGCGCGGACGACGCCGTCGACCTCGGCGGCGATCGAGACGGCGTAGGCCGGCAGGTCGTAGAGGAAGTTCACCGTGCCGTCGATCGGGTCGACCACCCAGCGGACCCCGCTGGTGCCGCTGCGCTCGGCCCCCTCCTCCCCCAGCACGCCGTCGTCGGGCCGGGCGCCGAGCAGCCGCCCGACGATCAGGTGCTCGCTGGCGGTGTCGACGGCGGTCACGACGTCGACGGGGCTGGACTTGACGGCCACGACGTCGACGGCGCCGGCCCGGCCGAGGCGCACGAGCTCGGCCGCCTCCCGAGCGGTGGCGACGGCCAGCGCCAGCAGGGCCGGGACGTCGGGGGCGGGAGCACCGGAGGCTGCGGTCACGGGTCGATCCTCCCGCAGCCGGGACGCCCGGGGGATCCCTCACTAGCCTGGGCCGATGCAGGGCTTCGGTGTGGACATCGGCGGCAGTGGCATCAAGGGGTGCCTGGTGGACCTGGAGAAGGGGCAACTGGTCGGTGAGCGGCTGCGGATCGAGACGCCGCAACCCGCGCTCCCCGACCCGGTCTACGGCGTCGTCGGCCGGATCGTGGACTCCTTCGGCTGGACCTGCCGCATCGGCGTCACGTTCCCCGGCGTCATGAAGCAGGGCGTGGCGCACACCGCGGCCAACGTGGACCGCAGCTGGATCGGGACCGACGTCGACGCCGGGCTGGGCGCCCACGTCCCCGGGACGGTGGAGACGCTCAACGACGCCGACGCGGCCGGGCTGGCCGAGATGCGGTACGGCGCCGGCCGGGACCGGCAGGGCGTCGTCCTGATGCTCACGTTCGGCACCGGTATCGGCAGCGCCCTGTTCGTCGACGGGCACCTGGTGCCCAACACCGAGTTCGGCCACATCCAGGTCGACGGCGAGGACGGCGAGACGCGGGCGGCCGCCTCCGCCCGAGAGCGCGAGGACCTGAGCTACCCGGAGTGGGCCCGCCGTGTCGACCGGTACTTGGACGTGCTCGAGGCCGGCGTCTGGCCCGACCTGATCATCGTCGGCGGCGGAGTGAGCAAGAAGGCGCACAAGTGGGTGCCGCTGCTCAGCACCCGGACCCCCGTCGTGCCGGCCCAGCTGCAGAACGACGCGGGCATCGTCGGCGCGGCCCTGGCGGCCCACGAGCGTCCGGATCACTGATCCGGATCGTGCTCCGCGTGCTCGCGGGCGGCGACCGGGATCCTGTGCGCTGGGCGGTGGAAACGCCGAGGGCCGTCGTTACAATGAGCACGCCCCGGGCCGACGTCCTCCAGCGGGGAGGGATCCCCCGGCCGACCAGCGGTCGAACCCCGCGCAGGTCGGTCGAGGTCCCTGACGCCGGAGGGCCGGAACTGGGGCCGTTGCCCGAGGGCCAGACGGTCCCCCGGCGTACGCCCCCAGCACGGGAAGGAACCTGAGTGCCCGCCGACCAGCCAGCACCGGAATCTGCCGACGCGAGCACCCCGAAGCGGTCCAGGGCCGTCGCTGCCGGCACCCGCGCCTCGAGGGCCACCGCTGCGGTTCCGGAGAGCGCCGACGTGGCCGCTCCCGCGAAGGAGGCGGCGGCGAAGAAGCCCGCCAAGGCCGCCGCCAAGGGCAGGGCGAAGCCGGCGATCACGCCCTCCACCACCGCCGGTGAGGGCACGGTGCTGACCGCCGTCGCCGCCGAGAGCTCCACCGTCGTGGTGGTCGACAGCCGCTCGGCGGGGCTCACCCTCGACGAGACGGTCCTGACGGGCAAGGACGGCGTCGAGGTCGCTCCGGCCGAGGACGAGGCCGTCAAGCCGGGCACCGACTTCGAGTGGGACGAGGAGGAGGAGTCCGAGGCGCTGCGCCAGGCGCGCAAGGACGCCGAGCTCACCGCCTCGGCCGACTCCGTCCGCGCCTACCTCAAGCAGATCGGCAAGGTCGCCCTCCTCAACGCCGAGGAGGAGGTCGACCTCGCGAAGCGCATCGAGGCCGGGCTCTACGGCTCCGAGCGGCTGCGCCAGGTCGAGGAGGAGGGCATCAAGCTCTCCCCGCAGATGCGCCGCGACCTCAACTGGATCATCCGCGACGGCGAGCGCGCCAAGAACCACCTGCTCGAGGCCAACCTGCGCCTCGTCGTGTCCCTGGCCAAGCGCTACACCGGCCGCGGCATGGCTTTCCTGGACCTCATCCAGGAGGGCAACCTCGGCCTGATCCGCGCGGTCGAGAAGTTCGACTACACCAAGGGCTACAAGTTCTCCACCTACGCGACGTGGTGGATCCGCCAGGCGATCACCCGCGCGATGGCCGACCAGGCGCGCACCATCCGCATCCCGGTGCACATGGTCGAGGTCATCAACAAGCTCGGCCGCATCCAGCGCGAGCTCCTCCAGGACCTGGGCCGCGAGCCCACGCCGGAGGAGCTGGCCAAGGAGATGGCCATCACCCCCGAGAAGGTGCTGGAGATCCAGCACTACGCCCGGGAGCCGATCAGTCTCGACCAGAACATCGGCGACGAGGGCGACAGCCAGCTCGGTGACTTCATCGAGGACTCCGAGGCCGTCGTGGCCGTCGACGCGGTGAGCTTCACGCTCATGCAGGACCAGCTGACCAGCGTGCTGCAGACGCTGTCGGAGCGGGAGGCCGGCGTCGTCCGGCTGCGCTTCGGCCTCACCGACGGGCAGCCGCGCACCCTCGACGAGATCGGGCAGGTCTACGGCGTCACGCGCGAGCGGATCCGGCAGATCGAGTCCAAGACGATGAGCAAGCTGCGCCACCCCAGCCGCTCCCAGGTGCTGCGCGACTATCTCGACTGAGCACATCGCGATCCTCCGGATCGCACCGCGGCCACGTGCCGTCCCCCTGCCGGGACGAGCGCGTCCGTCGTGCCTGCGCGGGACCCTCCGGGCCCCACTCGGCGCGACACGACATGCCCGCCGTCCCTGCCCTCCCAGCACCACCCGGATGGGGCGGGTGGGAAGGCCCGGTGGGTTGGCCCCCACATCTGTCGGCTAGACCGCGTAGCGTGGGGGACGTCAGAACAGCAGCGGACCCACGGCCGCTCCGGTCACCCGACCGGGACGGCGCGCGAGACCAGCACGAGCACGACCGGTACCACCCCAGTGACGTCCCCTGCTGAACCCGATCCACCGCCGGCACATCACGGACTCATCTCGATCCGGGAGTCCGGGTTCGCCGACAGCGGAACGGGAACACGAGGGGTCATCCTGGCGCTGTGCAGGAGGCCGATCCGCATCCGCGGATCCGTGCGGTAGAGAGCGAGTGATGAGCCAGATGACCCAGACGCTGACGACGACCCCGCCCACCGAAGACCTCGTCGTTCCCTTCCACTGCGACCGCTGTGGGGCTCTGGCCAAGGTGCGAGTCGTACTTGCCAGTGGCAGCGACCTCGTCTTCTGCGGGCACCACGCGCGTGAGTACGAGAGCAAGCTTCGTGACATCGCCGTCGACATCATCGACACCGAGGGCGAGCAGCACGTAACTGCGTGAGAGAACGGCTATCGTCGCGCCCGCGATGACTGCCTCACCCGACGACGCCGCCGACTCCTCCATCCTGCCTCGAGCGGACGGAGGATCGGCGGCTCCGTCGTTCCCGGGCGCCCCCGGTGCGCAGCGACCGGAGGACGCCCCCATGGCCCAGCAGCCCCCCGCGCACGACGAGACCGTGCGCATGCGCCCCGACGGGCCGGACAGCCGACCTCCCGTCGAGCCCTCGCCCGCCCCCGACACGCCCGGACCGGAGAACGCTTTCCCGGCCGGTGGCGAGGTCGACGACACCCGGCCCGTCCCCCGCGACTGGCTCAGCGGCGCCCCGGAGGCCGAGACCGCACCGGCCGCCCAGCCCGACGCCCAGCCCGCCGTCCAGCCCGACGCCGAGGACACCGGCGTCCTCGGCACAGCGGCGCTCCCCGAGCGGGATGCCGCCGACGCCGACGCAGGCAGTGACGACGGCGGCGACGACGGTCTGCCCCCGGCCGGGAACGGCGAGCACGCCGGCTCCCCGTGGTGGCGGCGCCGGGCCGTGCTCGTGCCCGCCGGCGCGGTCGTCCTGCTCGCCGCCCTCTACGGCGCCGACCTCGCCCTCTCCTCCGGCAGCCTTCCGCGCTCGACCGTCGTCGCCGGCGTCGAGATCGGCGGGCTCTCCCCCGCGGCCGCCGGGGAGACGCTCACCGAGGAACTCGGCAGCCGGGTGGCGGCCGACCGGGCGATCGTGGCCGACGACGTGGAAGGTGTCTTCTCCCCCACGCGCGCCGGGTTCCGCCTGGACGTCGAGGGGACCGTCGACGCCGCCGACGACCAGCCGCTGAACCCCTGGACGCGCCTGACGTCGCTGTTCACCGACCGCGAGGTCGAGCCGGTCGTGGACGTCGACGAGTCCGCCGTGGCCGACGAGCTCGGCTCCTTCGAGGCGCAACTGGAGACCTTCGCCGAGCAGGTCGACCGCGCACCGGCCGATGCGACCATCGCCATCGACGGCTCCACCGCGCGCGTGGTGGAGCCCCTCGACGGCCGGACGCTCGACCGCGACGGCGCCGAGGAGACCCTCACCGCGGCCCTGACCAGCACGGCGGACCCCGGCACGCCGCTCGAGCTGCCCGTGTCCGTGGACCCCGCCGCGGTGGACACCCCCGAGGCCGAGCGCGTGCTCGCAGAGATCGTCGAGCCGGCCCTGGCCGCCCCCGTGGAGGTCACCGGCGACGGCGGGAGCCGCACCGCGGAGGTGCCGGTGACCGCCCTGGCCGCGGCGCTCACCGTCACGCCTACGGTCGAGGGCGCCCTGGAGGTCGGCATCGACCCGGCAGCGCTGCAGAACGCCCTGGGCGACGAGCTGGCGGTCTTCGGCTCGCCCGCCCGGGACGCCCGTTTCGAGGTGGCCGGCGGCTCGGTGCGCATCGTGCCGTCGGTCGACGGCACCGGGAACGACCCCCTGCACCTGGCCGAACAGCTCCTGCCCGTGCTGGACGACCCCGCTCCGCGATCGGTGACCGCCGAGCCCGGCCCCGTGCCGGCCGACTTCACCACGCAGGAGGCCGAGGCACTCGGCATCCGCGAGGAGATCAGCACCTTCACGACGAACATCGGC
>JBBSKB010000045.1:0-25562 GCA_038256725.1 Mycobacteriales bacterium
CCGGCCCAGCGCGGCGCGGACCAGCGACCGGGTGCCCGGGAGCAGACACAGCAGCCCGAGCACGTCGCCGATGAAGCCCGGCAACACCATCAGCAGCCCGCCGACGGCGATCAGCCCGGCGTCGCCCAGCTCGCGGCCGGCCGTCGTCCGGCGGGTGCGGGCACTCTCCCGCAACTCGATCAGCGCCTTGGTCCCCTGGCGGGCCAGCAGGGCCCAGCCGAGCGCGCTGGTGGCCAGCGCGGCCAGCACGGTGGCGCCCACGCCGATCCACTGCGCCACGAGGACGAACACGATCACCTCGGCCAGTGCGAGGAGCCCAGCAGCCATGCGCAGTCGTCGTCCCACGCTCACTCCAACGCGCGGAGCGGTCATCGTGCTCCCGCCTGCCGGCGCGAATTCGCCCGCAGTCGCAGCGCCGCCCCCGGGGCGCCCAGCCCGACCGCGGTGAGCACCCACTCGGGGGCGGAGCCGAGCCGGCTCGCGACGCTGCGGGAGTCGCGCTGGGCGATCTCCTCGACGAAGACATCGGGGGTGAACAGTTCCGAGGACCGGACGACGGTGCCGTCCGGCGCGACGATCGCGGAGATGCCACTGGTCGCGGCCACGGCCACGCTGCGGCCGTGCTCCACGGCGCGCAGCCGACTCATGGCCAGCTGCTGGGCGCTCTCGGCGGTGCGGCCGAAGGTCGCGTTGTTGGTCTGGACGACGAGCATGCCGGCGTCGGCGACGTCGGACACCAGCCCGTCGTAGACCACCTCGAAGCAGATCAGGTCGCCGACCGTGGCCCCGCCGATGTCCAGGAGTCCCGGTTCGTCCCCGGCGTGCTGGTCGGTGACGCGGTCGACGTCGGAGCTGAAGAGCCGGAAGAAGCTCCGGGCCGGCACGTACTCGCCCAGCGGGACCGGGTGCCGCTTGACGTAGGTCTCCCCCGGGCCGGTGACGGGGTCCCAGACGATCGCGGTGTTGCTGATGAAGCGGCCCGGGCCCTGGACGACCGCTCCGACCAGGATCGGTGCGTCGATCGCCCGCGCGGCGCGGTCGATCTGCCCGCGGGCGTCGTCGTTCAGGTACGGGTCGATGTCGGAGCTGTTCTCCGGCCACAGCACGAGGTCCGGTCGGGGCTGCTCCCCCGCCCGGACGGCGTCGGCCAGCTCCAGCGTGCGCTGCACGTGGTTGTCGAGCACCGCCCGGCGCTGGGCGTTGAAATCCAGACCGGCGCGCGGCACGTTGCCCTGGATCACCGCGACCGTCGACGTCGGGCCGCCATCGGTGAGCGAGGCCCCCGGCAGCGGCAGCCAGGCCAGTGCCCCGACGAGCGGGATCGCGACCAGGGCGCCCAACAGGGCGGCCGGCCGCCGCGCCGCTGTCCGCCACGGCTCCGGCCCGGTCCGGTGCCCGAGGCGGACCAGGGCTAGCACGGTCGCGGCCAGCAGTGTGCCGACCAGGGCTACGGCGAAGCCGACCAGGGGCACGCCCCCGTAGGCCGCGAGCGAGAGCAGCGGGCCGTCGGTCTGGCTGAAGCCCAACCGGCCCCAGGGGAAACCGCCGAGCACCAGGCGCCCACGCAGCGCCTCGTCGGCGACCCAGAGCGCGGCGGCCCACAGCGGCCACCACCGCAGCCGCGAGGTCAGCGCGGTCGCGGCGCCGAGGAGGGCCAGGTGCAGTGCCTCGAACACCGCGAGCGCGAGCCAGGGGAAGGCGCCGACATAGATGCCAGTCCACGACAGCAGGGGAACGAAGAAGCCCAGACCCAGGACCAGCCCCAGCCAGAGACCGGCTCGGGCGCTCCGGCCGTGCACCGCGAGCGCCAGGGCGGTCGGCCCGAGGACGGCGAGCGGAACCAGGCCGGCTCCCGGATAGGCCAGGCCCATGGCCAGCCCCCCGGCGAGGGCCAGGACCGTGCGCCACGGAAGGCGGAGGGTGCGGGAAGCCGGCGACCCTCCCGGGTCGGGCGCAGCACGGAGCAGCGCGCCAGGTGCTGCGGCCACGCGTGTCCTCCTGGGTCGGACGGGGGGTCGGGGCCGCTGCCTCGTCGCTGCGGCCCTGACCCAGCATCCCATCCCCGCTCCCCCGGGGGCCGGCGACGTCGCGCGGACCCCGGGCGCGCCGGAGACGCTCCACCCCCTGGGTGCGCCGGACGGGATCCGTTCCTCGGCACCGCGTCTTCGGGCCGGACGGCCGGGCGCTGGCTGCGCGCGGCTCGACCGTTGTCTGATGACGCGGTCCTCGAAAGATCCCGCCGGTGAGGCCGGCCGGCTCCCCCGGGTCTCACGTCGGCCCTCGCAGCCCGGGAGGCGGGGCGGCCCGAGAGCCGCCCGCGCCGGCCGGAGTGCCCGCACGCTCGATCCGGGGAGACACGGCGCGGTGCTCCCGGTGTGGAACTGCAGGGACTGTAAGGACACTCCGCGCCCGATCAGGTACCTACGGTGATCGTGAGAGGCACCGTGACCCGATCGTTACGCAGCGTCCCGAAACGATCGCGGCCGCCGGCCGGCACGTTGCTGCTCGAGCCGCAGGCGTTCCGGCTCACGGCCCCGCTGGTCGTCGAGCAGCGGCCCCGCTCGTCGTCGAGCAGCGACCCGGCTCAGCGGCGGCGGAGCAGCCCGGCGATGCGCTGGAGCAGCGACTTCTTCGCCGCCTTCGGTCCGTCGCCCGCGGCGCGCGCGGAGTCCGCGATCGAGGCTTCCTCGGGCGTGGGCGCGGTGCCACCGAGGTGGACGGGCAGCCACCAACGGTCCTCAGGACCGGCGGGCTGGTCGGGGTAGGCCGCCTGGGCCTCCTCGAGCAGGGCCTCCATCGCCGCGCGGGTGCGGCGCAGCAGCGGCTGCACCTTCTCCCCCGGCTCCGGGACGATCGGCTCGCCGAGGAACACCATGACCGGGACGTCACGGCGCAGCACGACCTTGTGCCCCTTGGTCGCGACCCGGTGCCCGCCCCAGACCGCCGCCGGGATGATCGGGACGTTCGCGTCGATCGCCATGCGCGCGGCGCCTGCCTTGAGCTCCTTCACCGTGAAGCTGCGGCTGATGGTCGCCTCCGGGAAGACGCCGACCACCTCGCCGTCCTTGAGCGCGCGGACGGCGGACTCGAACGCGGCGGCCCCGGCCTTCCGGTCGACCGGGATGTGCTTCATCGCCCGCATGAACGGTCCGGCGAACCAGTGACCGAAGACTGCGGACTTCGCCATGAACCGCACCAGGCGGTGCTGGGAGATCGCGCCCAGGCCCAGGAAGGTGAAGTCGAAGAAGCTGACGTGGTTGCTGCAGATGATCGCGCCACCGGTCGCGGGGACGTGCTGCCCACCCCGGACGTCGAACCGGAAGCGGAACAGGTGGAACACGACCAGGCACAGTCGGATCACGAACCGGTACGGCCGATCACGGCGGTCCGGCGAGGCGCCGAACAGATCTCCACGTACGACGTCGCGCCAGCTCGCGGTGTACATGGGCGGACCCTAACCAACCCCGGCACCGTCCGCCCGGGTGGTCTCCTGGCCGGTCGGATGTCAGAACGACGCCGACGCCGCCCCCGGCGTCGGTGACACGCCGCCCGGAGGGCGGCGCCCGTCTCGACGGCAAGTGACCACAACCGAGAAGTCGCATCATTGTTGGGGATAACGGTAGTGTTCCGGCATGTCGCGCGCGTGGCAGCAGCCGTTGCCGGAGATGCCTGCGCCGCCGCCCGAGCGGGCCTGGCGCAACTGGGCCGTCCCGCCCGGTTACGAGGCCCAGTGGCGCCGGCTCGCCGATGCGGCGATGGAGCTCGGCCTGGGGCCCGACCAGCTGGCGGAGACCGGGCTCCACCCGCTGGTCGCGGCGCGGGGCTGGAAGCCCGCCACGGTGGCGCTCTACTCCAAGGTCGCCCGCTACGGCGGGCTGGCTCTCCCCCGCGCCCTGACGCCGGAACCCGATCCGCTGGAGCTGGAGCTCCGCCCGCTCACCGAGCTGCGTGCCTCGGATCCGGAGCACGTGCGCGCGGTGGCCTGGTGCGCGCTGGCGCTGGGCTGGCCGGCCCCGGTGGGGATGTTCCGCTCGCTGCGCCGCGACCAGGTCTCCGCCGGCGCCCGCCGGCTGGTCGTGTGCACCGAGGACGGCGAGTGGTCCGTCGCCGGAGCGCTGACCGCCTGGCACGCCTGGGAGGAGGTGCGCGGACGCTATCCGGCACTGGCCGCGAGCCCCTGGGTGCTGCCGGCGCTGCGTCGCGGGCCCGGCCTCGACTCCCGGATCGGCGGCCG
Source organism: Mycobacteriales bacterium (assembly GCA_038256725.1). Lineage (GTDB taxonomy): Bacteria > Actinomycetota > Actinomycetes > Mycobacteriales > Geodermatophilaceae > Blastococcus. Next base: position 4,235 of record JBBSKB010000045.1, read on the forward strand.
GCTGTCCAACCAGGCGCTGCAGGTGACGTTCGCGAAGCACGCCGGGCGCACCGGGCAGCACCTGCGAGCCACCGCTCCCCCGTCGCACCGGGACGCTGCGGCGGTTCTCGCGGCGGAGTACCGGCAGCTGTCCTACGACTCCTTCCGGCGTCTCTCGCTGGCGGCCGGCGCTCCCCCGGTCTCGACGCGCGGCGTCGTGCGGGCGGCGCGGACGGTCGCCCGCGCCGCGCGCTCGCGGCGGCTCGCCGGCTGAGCTCCGGCTTCCGGGCCGGTTGCGTCACGGGGCGTTCCTCGCAGCCGCACGGCTCACAGCAGGGAGAGCTGCTCGCCGGGGTCTGCCGGCGCCGCCGGCCTCGTCACCTCTGCCCGGACGCCCTTCGGGCGGACGCCTGGCAAGCCGCCGGTCGGCAGGCTCCCCGCGGGGAAGCCGACCTCCTCGTCGCCGGGGACGCCGGTGGCGATCGCGCCGTCCGCTCCCCGCGCCGCTCCCCCGGTCTGCCGGTCCAGGCCGTGCCGCGCGAGCAGCGGCGCCACCCGCTGCGCCAGCCAGGTGCGGTACTCGGCCGGCACGTAGGCGCGGCGGGCGTACAGCCGCTCGTACCGCGACACCAGCTCCGGGTGGGCGCCGCGCAGCCAGGCCATGAACCACTCGCGGGCACCCGGCCGCAGGTGCAGCGGGATGACGGTGACGCCGGTGGCCCCCGCCGCGGCGATCGCGCCCAGTGCCGCGTCCAGGGACGACTCGTCGTCGGTCAGGCCGGGCAGCACCGGGGCGAGGAACACCCCGCACGGCAGGCCGGCGTCGGCGAGCGCCCGCACGAGGTCCAACCGGGCCCGCGGCGTGGGGGCCCCGGGTTCGAGGGCGGCGTGCAGGGCGTCGTCCCAGATCGCCAGGGAGACGCCGAGGCCGAGCGGCACCTGCCGGGCGGCCTCGACGAGCGCCGGGACGTCCCGGCGCAGCAGGGTGCCCTTGGTGAGGATCGAGAACGGCGTGCCCGACCCGGCCAGCGCCCCGATCACCCCCGGCATGAGCCGGTAGCGCCCCTCGGCCCGCTGGTAGGGATCGGTGTTCGTACCCAGCGCGACGTGCTCGCGTGCCCAGGACGGCCGGGCCAGCTCCCGGCGGAGCACCTCGACGAGGTTCGTCTTGACCACGATCTGGGCGTCGAAGTCCTTGCCGGAGTCGAACTCGAGCCATTCGTGTGTTTTCCGAGCGTAGCAATATACGCACGAATGACTGCATCCTCTGAATGTATTTATGGTATAGGGGAATGGCATCGCCGAATCGCCCGGCACGCGGTTGAGCGCGGACCGCGACCGCACCTCGTGGAAGGTCAGCCCGGGGAACTCCGGCACCTGCACGCTGCGCAGCAGGCCGCGGATGCTCGGCATGCCGGGCAGGGTCGAGGACTCCTCGAGATCCAGCCGCTGCGCTTCCCATCGCATGACATCTATACGAACACGTGTTCGAACGGTTGTCCAGTGTGGGGTCAGCCGCGGTGCTGGAGGCGCATCGCCGCTCTCAGTCCGCTCGCCGCCGGGTGCCGGCTGTGGGCGAGGACGCCGATCGCCCGCGAGGCGAGCTGCACGGAACGTACCCGCGCCGCGCGGGCACGCCGGTAGCGGCCGACGGCTCCGGAGAGTCCCTTCCGCAGCGCGGAGGTCAAGACAGCGGCGTCCTCGATGGCCAGGGCCGCGCCCAGTCCCATGTTGGGGGTCATCGCGTGCGCGGCGTCCCCGAGCAGCGCCACTCCCGAGGTGCCCCACACCGGGCGGTCGATCTCCCACAGCTCGTGCCGCAGCAGCTCGTCCGACGGCAGGGCGCGCAACGCCTGCACCGCCGAGGCCTCCCGGTCCGGGACGTCCTGTGCAGGGGTGAGGACGTTCCCGGCGGACCCGGCGCCGCGCACGACGTAGACGTAGCTGCGGTCGCCGCTCAGCGGGACGACGCCGATCCGTTCCCGACCGGTCCACAGCTCGGTGGCCGCGTCCCCGAAACGCTCCTCGACGATCCCCCGCCAGCACACCTGGGCAGCGGAGCGCAGCGGCACGTCCGGGGCCAGCGCCCGACGCACGGTCGACCGGAGGCCGTCGGCGGCGACGACGAAGTCGAACGGCTGCTCCTGGGTGCCGATCCGGCAGTGGACGCGCCCGGTATCCGGCCGGACCTCGTGCAGGGCGGTGTCGAACCGGACGTCGACCAGCCGGTGCAACCCCTCGCCGAGCACGGTGACGAGCTCCGGTCGTGCCAGCGCGAACCGGTTCCCTGGACCGCCGCGAGGCCGCCCGTCGGGCCCGGTGACGTGGAGCTTCTCCAGCGGATGCGCGATCGGGTCGACTCCCACACCACCCGCGGTGAGGGTCCGCACGGCGCTGCCCGGGAGGACCAGGCCGGCGCCCGGTTGCGGTACCCCCGGGCTGCGCTCGATCAGGGTCACCGCGTGCCCCGCCCCTGCCAGCAGGCGAGCGGAGAACAACCCGCCGATCCCGGCGCCCACGACGAGGATCGCGGCCACCCGGGCACGCTATCCGCCCGGGCGCCCACCTCCCGACCGGGGCTGGTGGGTCAGAGCGGCGGGCGGTCCTCGTAGAGGGTGGAGAGCACGACCGTCGTCCGCGTCGACACGTTCGCGGTCGAGCGGATCTCGCGCAGCAGCAGCTCCAGCGCGTCGGGCGAGGCGACGCGCACCTTGAGGATGTAGCTCTCCTGACCGGCCACCGCGTGGCACTCCTCGATGGCCGTCAGGTGGGCCAGCAGCGCAGGCGGGTCCTCGGACTGCGCGCCGATCGGCGTGATGGAGACGAAGGCGGTCAGCGGGAGGCCGAGCAACTTCGGGTCCAGGCGCGCCCGGTACCCGGTGATCAGCCCGCGCTGCTCGAGCCGCCGCACGCGCTGGTGCACGGCCGACACCGACAGCCCCACCTTCTCGGCCAGCTCGGTGTAGCTCGCCCGCCCGTCCCGCGCCAGCGCCGAGAGCAGCGTGCGGTCGACGTCGACGGCGGCCGGCCCGGCGGCGCCGTCGACCTCAGCCGGGGAGTTCGACGAGCTCACGCGGACCCACGTTCAGGGAGCGGACACCGTCGTCGGTGCACACCACGATGTCCTCGATGCGGGCGCCGCAGCGGCCCGCCAGGTAGATCCCGGGCTCGATCGAGAACGCCATGCCGGGCTCGAGCGGCAGGTCGTTGCCCTCGACGAGGTAGGGCGCCTCGTGCGAGTCCAGCCCGATGCCGTGGCCGGTCCGGTGGATGAAGTGCTCACCCCACCCGGCGTCGGCGATGACCTGTCGCGCGGCGGCGTCCACCTGCTCGGCGGTCACCCCGGGGCGGACCACGGCCACCGCGGCCTGCTGCGCGGCGTGCAGCACGCCGTACCACTCGGCGACGTCGGGAGCGGCGCTGCCGCCGACGACGTAGGTGCGGGTGCAGTCCGACCGGTAGCCGGTCGCCGTCTTCCCGCCGATGTCGATGACGACGACGTCGCCGGCGAAGATCGTCCGGTCCGACAGCTCGTGGTGCGGGCTGGCGCCGTTGGGGCCGGAACCGACGATCGTGAAGTCGACGCCGACGTGCCCCTCCTCCAGGATCGCCGCGGCGATGTCCGCGCCCACGGCCGCCTCGGTCCGGCCGACCCTGAGGAACTCGGCCATCCGGGCGTGCACGCGGTCGATGGCCGCCCCGGCCAGGGCCAGCTCCTCGACCTCGGCCGGCGACTTCACCATCCGCAGCCGGTCCAGCACCGGGCCGGCCAGCTCGAGCACCGAACCGGGCAGCGCACGCTGCACCCCGAGGGCGTGCTCGGCCCAGGTGCGGGCGCCCACGGCGACGCGGGCCGGCGCCGCACCCAGCCGGGCCGTGGCCGCGTCGGCCAGCAGGGCGAACGGGTCGTCGGTCTCGTCCCAGGCGAGCACGTCGAGGCCGAGAGCCCCCGCGGGGCTCACACCGACCATCGGTGCCTCGAGCCGCGGGACGACGAGGAAGGGCTCGCCCTGGCGGGGCACGGCCAGCGCGGTCAGCCGCTCCATGGCGTGCGCGTCGTACCCGGTGAGGTAGCGCAGATCGGAACCCGGCGTGAGGACGAGCAGGTCGGTGCCGGTCTCGGTGGCCAGGGCGCGGGCGGCATGCACCCGGTCCACGGTCACGAGCGGCCCGGTCGGCCGCGGAACGGAAGCGGATGCCACGCGCGCAGACTAACCAGGGCCCCGGGCGCGCTCCGCACGTCCCGCCCGACGGCTAGCGTGCGCTGGCGTGAGCGAGCTTGCGAGATCACCCGAGAACAGAGCACGAATCGGCCGAGAGTGACGAGCGCCAGCGAGGAGAACTCGTGACGACGATGCTGCTGGACGCCGCCTCGCTCTACTTCCGGGCCTTCTACGGCGTGCCCACCAGCGTGACCACGCCCGACGGCCGCCCGATCAACGCGGTGCGCGGCTTCCTCGACATGACCGCCCGGCTGCTCACCGCGCACGGTCCCGACCGGTGGGTGGCCTGCTGGGACGACGACTGGCGCCCGGCGTTCCGGGTGGAGGCGCTGCCCTCCTACAAGGCGCACCGGGTCGCGCCCGAGGGCGGCGAGGAGACTCCCGACGAGCTGGGCCCCCAGGTGCCGATCCTGGCGGACGTGCTGGCCGCGGCCGGGATGGCCCGCGTGGGCGCGCCCGGCTACGAGGCCGACGACGTCATCGGCACCCTCGCCACCCGCGCCCGCGGCCCGGTCGACATCGTCACCGGCGACCGCGACCTGTTCCAGCTGGTCGACGACGAGCGCAGGGTCCGGGTGCTCTACACCAACCGCGGCATCTCCGACATCGAGAGCGTGGACGAGGCCGCCGTTGCCGCCAGGTACGGCATCCCGGGGCGCGCCTACGCCGACTTCGCGGTGCTCCGCGGCGACCCGAGCGACGGGCTCCCCGGCGTGGCGGGCGTCGGCGCGAAGACCGCGGCGGCCCTGATCAACGAGTTCGGCGACCTGGCCGGCATCCGGGCGGCGGCCGCGCGCACCGTCGTCCCGAAGGCGCCGCTGACCGCGGCGGTGCTGAAGAAGCTGCACGCCGCCACCGACTACCTGGACCGGGCGCCCGTCGTCGTCGCCGTCGCGACGGACATCGACCTGCCCACGGTCGACGGCGACCTGCCGCGGGGGCCGGCGGACGTGTCGACCCTGGCCGACCTCGCCGCTGCCCACGGTCTGGAGTCCTCGCTGCGCCGGCTGGGCGCAGCGCTCGGCTGGCCGGCCGACGCTCTGCGCTGAGCGGCCTAGTCGACGTCCCAGGTGTAGGCCGCGTCGTCCTCGTCGGTGATGGTGATGACGATCTCGAGGTCCTCGTGGTCGTCGGTCTCGCCGTCGCACTCGTAGCTCTCGCCCTCGACGACCTCCAGGCCGTACGGGCAGTCGACGTCGATCCCGACGTCGTAGCGTTCCTCGAACTGCTCCGCGACGTCCCGCTCCACCCGGCCGGGATCGAGCAGGGTCGGGCCCAGGCCGAGCCAGCGGCTCAGGGCGAGCGCCAGCACGACGAGCAGCCCGATCACCAGCACCCCGCCGTAGAACGGGGCGCGGGAGCGCCGCCTCGCTGCGGGCGGCTGCTCGTGGGCCAGGTCCGGATCGGTCACGCTCAACCGCCCACCGCGACGGCGACGACGCCGCGCCGGACCTTGCCGACCGCGGCGCGCGCCACCGACGCCACCGCGTCGTCGGCGACCTTCGCCACCTGGTCCAGCAGATCGATCAGCTGACGCATCCAGCGCACGAAGTCGCCGCCCGACAGCTCGGTACCGGCCTGCTCCGCGCCGGCGAGCACGCGGTCCAGGCTCTGGCCGTCGGCCCACCGGTAGGCGGCCCAGGCGAACCCGAGGTCCAGGTCCCGGGTGACCCGCACGCCGTGCGCGGCCTCGACGTCGGAGAGCCGGGCCTTGACCTGCCGCATGGCGGCCACCGCGGCGGTCACCTTGCCCGAGGGGATGGCGGGCAGCGAGACGAGGTCGCGCCGGGCCTCGAACACCAGCGTCGAGGCGGCCGCGGCGAGCTCGGTGGCGTTCAGCCCACGCCACGCCCCCGCGCGCAGGCATTCCGCCACCAGCAGGTCGGCCTCGGACCAGATGCGCGAGAGCCGCCGCCCGTCGGCGGTCACCACTTCGACGTCGTCGACGGGACCGATGCCCGCGGCATCGCCAGGGACGAGCGGCGCCGGTTCGGGCACGAGGTAGCCCAGCTCCGCCAGGACGTCGCAGATGGCGTCGAACTGGCGGGTCAGGGAGCCGGTGCGCTCGGCCATCGTGCGGTGCTGCGCCTCGGCCTCCCGGACCGAGCGCAGCCAGCGCTCGGCGACCCGCACCCGCTCCTCGCGGTCGGGCAGGTCGTGCACGGGGTGGCGGCGGACCGCGGCGCGCAGGTCGGCGAGCACCGGGTCGTCGGCGGCCGCTGAACGCCCCTTGCCCACCTTGCGGGCGCCGAGGTCGTGCTCCACGCGGGCGTTGCGCAGCGTCGCGGCGAGGTCGCGGCGGGCGTGCGGGCTGCGGTGGTTGAAGTTCTCGGGCACCCGCACGCGGGCCAGCGCCGTCACCGGCGTCGGGAAGTCGATCGAGGACAGCCGGCCGGCCCACTTGTCCTCGGTGAGCACCAGCGGCCGCGGCTCGGCGAGGTCGGAGACGCCGGGATCGAGGACGACGGCCAACCCCTGCCGGCGACCGGACGGCACGCGGATGACGTCCCCGGGGCGCAGGGCGGCGAGCGCGTCCGATGACTCGAGACGGCGCTTGGCCTGCGTGTCGCGGGAGAGCTCCTTCTCGCGGTCGGAGATCTCCCGGCGCAGCCGCGCGTACTCCCCCACGTCGCCGCGGTCGGAGCGCAGGGCGACGGCGAGCTTCTCGGCGTCCTGCTCGTGCCGCGCGGCGGACCGGGCCAGCCCGACGACGGAGCGGTCGGCCTGGAACTGGGCGAAGGAGGAGGCGAGCAGCTCGCGGGCCCGCGCCCGGCCGAACGAGCCGACCAGGTTGACCGCCATGTTGTAGCTCGGCCGGAAGCTGGACCGCAGCGGGTAGGTGCGCGTGCTGGCCAGGCCGGCGACGACCGAGGGGTCCATGCCCGGCGCCCAGATGACGACGGCGTGCCCCTCGACGTCGATGCCCCGCCGGCCGGCCCGCCCGGTCAGCTGGGTGTACTCCCCCGCCGTCACGTCGACGTGCGCCTCGCCGTTCCACTTCACCAGCCGTTCGAGGACGACGGTGCGCGCCGGCATGTTGATGCCCAGGGCCAGGGTCTCGGTGGCGAAGACCGCCTTGACCAGCCCCCGGACGAAGCACTCCTCGACGGTCTCCTTGAAGGCGGGGACCAGGCCGGCGTGGTGGGCGGCGAGCCCGGCGAGCAGCCCTTCGCGCCACTCCCAGAAGCCGAGGACGTGCAGGTCCTCCTCGGGCAGTGACCCGGTCCGCTCGTCGATGATCGCGGCGATCTCGGCGCGCTCCGACTCGTCGGTGAGCCGCAGCCCGCTCATCAGGCACTGGGAGACGGCGGCGTCGCAGCCGTTCCGGCTGAACACGAAGGTGATCGCGGGCAGCAGGCCGGCCTTGTCCAGCCGCTCGATGACGTCGGAGCGCGCCGGCGGGCGGTACCGCGGCCGGTGCGAGGACTCCCGCCGGCTCGGCCCGCCCCAGCCCTCGATCCGCCGCTCGTGCTCGCGGACGTAGCGCACCAGCTCGGGGTCGACGACCGAGGCGCCGCGCTCGCGGGTGGACAGCGGCCGTGGGCTGTCGCCGTGCTCCGCGGCGTGGGCGGCCGGCCGCAGGGAGAAGAGGTCGAAGACGCGGTTGCCGACGAGCATGTGCTGCCACAACGGGATCGGCCGGACCTCGCTGACCACCACCTCGGTGTCGCCGCGCACGGTGACCAGCCAGTCGGCGAACTCCTCGGCGTTGCTGACCGTCGCCGACAGCGAGATCAGCGTGACCGACGGCGGGAGGTGGATGATCACCTCCTCCCAGACCGCGCCGCGGAACCGGTCGGCGAGGTAGTGCACCTCGTCCATCACGACGTAGCCCAGGCCGAGCAGCGCCGGTGACTCGGCGTAGAGCATGTTGCGCAGCACCTCGGTGGTCATCACGACCACCGGCGCGTCTCCGTTGACGGCGTTGTCCCCGGTCAGCAGGCCGACCCGGTCGGACCCGTAGACCTGCACGAGGTCGTTGTACTTCTGGTTGGACAGCGCCTTGATCGGCGTCGTGTAGAACGCCTTGCGCCCCTCGGTGAGCGCCTTGTGCACGGCGAACTCGCCGACGACGGTCTTGCCGGCCCCCGTCGGCGCGCACACGAGGACGCCGGAGCCCCGCTCGAGCGCCTCGCACGCCTCGACCTGGAACGGGTCGAGGGAGAAGCCGAGTTCGGCGGTGAACTCCGCCAGGGCCGGATGGGCCGTCCGGCGCCGGGCAGCGGCGTACCGCTCAGCGGGGCTGGACATACCCCCACGTTAAGCGCGCGATCCGACGTCCGCCCGGAAGGGCAGAAATGGCCATTTCTGCCCTTCGGATCAGCGGGGGCCGGCGCCGACGACGGTCAGCGCACCGGGCACGCACTCGACGACGACGGGCAGCGGCGCCACCGGCTCGCCGTCCGCGTAGGTGGTGACGCCGGGGCAGGACAGCTCGACCCGCGACGCCCGGAACACCGAGACCGAGGGGTGGTCGACGTGCGAACCGTCGGCCAGCCGGGGCCGGGTGCGGATCAGCTCGCGCCGCGTCGTCGGTCCCACGACGGTGACGTCGAGCAGCCCGTCGGTGGGATCCGCGCCCGGGCAGATGTTCAGCCCGCCGCCGTACCAGGCGGTGTTGCCGACGGCGATCATCGTGGCCGGCAGCGTCCGCGCGGGACCGTCGTCCAGCCTCAGGGTCAGCTCGTAGGGGTGCAGCCGGGCCAGCTCGAGCAGCACCGCCAGGTCGTAGCGGCGCCGGCCACGGGGCCAGCGCAGCCGGTTGGCGCGGTCGGTGACTGCCGAGTCGAACCCGCAGCACAGCACGGTGGCCCACCAGCGGTCGCCCACCCGGCCGGCGTCCACGGTCCGCCGCTCCCCCGCCGCCAGGTCCGCGGCGATCGCCCGGGCGGCGGCGGCGGGTTCGGCCGGCACGCCGAGGGCCAGGGCCAGGTCGTTGCCGGTGCCGGCCGGCACCACGCCCATGGGCGTTCCGGTGCCCGCGAGCGCCTGCAGCCCGGCGTGGGCGGTGCCGTCACCGCCCACGGCCACGACCGCGACGGCCCCGGCGGCAACCGCCGTCCGTGCCTGCGCCTCGGCCTCGGCGCCGGTGGTGGCCGGCAGCACCCGGGGGGTCAGGCCGGCGGCACGGAGCTCGCACAGCACGGTGTCGCCGGCGCCCCGGGCCCGGCCACGGCCCGCGGCGGCACCGACCAGCACGGCGACGTCCACGGCGGTCAGCGGGAGGACGCGGGCGAGGAGCCCTGCGGGTCGTCCAGCGAGGAGGGGCGCGCATCCAGCGGCGAGGCCTCGTTGTCGTCGAGGTCGTGGAAGCTCTCGGCGGCCTCGCGGCGCGCCCGGCGCCGGTCGACGAAGCGCGCGATCTGGATGGCGACCTCGAACAGCACGATCATCGGCCCGGCCATCGCCAGCATCGTGAACGGGTCCTGGGTGGGCGTGACGAAGGCGGCGAACACGATGGTGAGGAAGAAGATCCAGCGCCGGCTCTTCGCCAGCACCGCGTGGCTCAGGACGCCCACGAGGTTGAGCGCGATGGCGATCAGCGGGAGCTCCAGAGAGAGCCCGAAGGCCACGAGCAGGCTGATCACGAAGCCCAGGTAGTCCGGCGCGGTCAGCTGGAAGGCGACCTCGTCACCGGCGAGGGAGAGCAGCAGCTCCAGACCCTTGCGCAGGGTCAGCCAGGCGAGGAAGGCGCCGGCGGCGAACAGCAGGGTGGCCGCGGCGACGAAGGCGACCGTGTAGCGCCGCTCGGTGCGCCGCAGCCCGGGGGTGATGAACGCCCACAGCTGGTACAGCCAGAACGGCGCCGACAGGACGGCACCGGCGATGAGCCCGACCTTCAGCCGGAGCAGCACCCCACCGAAGACGTCGAGCACGACCAGCCGGCACTCCTCGTCGCCCTGGAACCGGAAGCTCGACGGCAGCGCGCAATAGGGCTCGGTGAGGAAGGTCAGCAGGCCGTGGTCGTACCAGAGGAAACCGACGACTGTGCCCAGGGCGAGCGCCAGCAGCGCCTTGGCGATCCGGTTGCGCAGCTCGGTCAGATGCCCGACCAGCGGCATGGTGGCCTGCGGGTCGCGTTTGCGGCGCCTGCGCCGCGGCGACGCCTCGCTCACCGTCGTCCGGTCCGGTGCTGGGGTCAGGAGGGGCGGTCGGACGTGCGCGCCTGCACGGCGCGGGCCCGCAGCTCAGCAGCGCGCAGCTCGGCGGCATGCGCCTCCGCCGCGAGCGCGTCGGCCTCGGCGGTCGACGCGGCCGGCGTCACGATCTCGCCACGGACGGTCGTCTGCGCCGGGTCCTTCGCGCGGAGTCCCCCGCCCGCGGAATCGTCGTCCTTCATCCCCTTCATCTCGCCCTTGAAGATCCGCAGCGAGCGGCCCAGGGAGCGCGAGGCGTCCGGGAGCTTCTTGTAGCCGAACAGCAGCAGGATGGCCAGGATGATCAGGCCGATCTCCAGCGGGCCGAGTGAACCCATGACACGTCCTCCAGAAGTCGGTTCCTCGGCGATGCTACGCCCGCCGGGGCGCGCGACCGGGCGCGTCAGCCGCGGTCGTGGATCCCGTCGTCGGTGGACCCCGCACGGGTGGCGGTCGCCGCGACCTGGTCCAGCAGCGGCCGGACCTCGCGCTCGAAGGCGGTGACCTCCCGCGCGAGCCGGGCGCGGGCGCCCAGGACGCCGTAGGCGAGGGCGCCGAGGACCACGACGGCCAGCACCACGACGACGACCCACACGACCCACAGGAGCACGGGGCGACCCTAGCCGGTGGTGTTGCTCGAGGCCTCGATCCCGTCCGTCTCGATGCCGTCCGTCTCGATGCCGTAGCGGGCCAGGGCGGCCCGGGCGTCGGCGGCGACCTCGGCGGCGAGCCCGGCCGGCTCGTCGACCAGCGCGTCCCCGCCCAGTGAGGCGACCAGCCGGCGGGCCCACGCGAGGTCGGCGGTGCGCACCGTGACCGCGAGCCCGCCCGGCGGGTCGTCGACGGGCGCGACGGAGTCGACCGGGTAGTACTCGGCCACCCACCGGGTGCCGCGGGACAGCCGCAGCCGCACGGCGGGCGACCCCGGCTCGGGGTGGTAGACCCCACCCTCGACGTCGCGCTCGTGCGCCTCGGGCGGCGGGGCGGCCGGCTCGTCGAGGCCGGCGACGTCGTCGACCCGGTCCAGGCGGAACAGCCGCACGCCCTCGACCCGGCGGCACCAGGCCTCCAGGTACCAGCGCCCGTCGACCAGCAGCAGGCGCATCGGGTCGACCGTGCGCTCGGTCCGCTCGTCCCGCGTGGGGACGTAGTAGTGCAGGTGGAGCGCCCGCTTGCGCTGCAGCGCCTCCCGGACGACGGCGAGGGTCTCCTCGCGCGCGTCCACGCTCACGGTGATCGGGGTGACCTCGGCGGCGTGACCGGCTGCGGCGGACACCTTGGCCAGCGCCCGGCTCACCGCCTCGCGCTCGGCCAGGCCGGGCAGCTCCAGCAGGGTCTTCAACGCCACGACCAGCGCGACCGCCTCGTCGGTGGTGAGCCGCAGCGGCCGCACCATGCCGGCGGGGAAGGTCACGTGCACCCGGTCGCCCTCGAAGGAGAGGTCGATCAGGTCGCCGGGGCCGTGCCCGGGCAGCCCGCACATCCAGAGCAGCTCGAGATCGCTGCGCAGCTGCCGCTCGGTCACGCCGAAGTCGCGGGCTGCCTCCTGGACGCGGACGCCCTCGGGCCGGGCGGTCAGGTACGGGATCAGGGCCAGCAACCGGGTCATCCGGTCCGGCGTGCTGCTGGTGCTCACGCGGACGCCCCCATCGCGGCCAGCCGGGTGAGGCGGGCGATCACCGCGTCGCGGACCTCCGCGGGCGACTCGACGACGACGTCGGCACCCAGGGCGGCGAGCTGACCGGCCAGCCCCCACGGCTCGGTCGTGCGGAGCTCCAGCCGGTCCTCCGTGCCGTCCTGCGTCGGGCCGAGCGGGGTGGCCCAGCGGCGCAGACCCACGGCCGTGCCGGGCCGGGCGCGCACGACGACGACGTGCTCCTGGCCGCCCACCTGGCTGGCGACCATGGCGCCGAGGTCCAGGTCGGCCGGGGGCTCGAACGCCCCGGCGGGCCCGGTGGCCTGCGGGGTGCCGACGACGCGGGAGAGCCGGAACATGCGCGGCTGCTGCCGGTCGAGGTCCAGACCACCGAGGTACCAGCGGCCGTGCCAGGCGATGACCCCCCAGGGCTGCACGCGGCGGCGGGTGGGGGCGTCCTCGTCGGGGCGCTGGTAGTCGAACTGCAGGGAGCGGCGGTCGCGGGCGGCGGCGTAGACCGGCTCGAACGCAGGCTCACCAGCGTCGAGGCGGGGCTGCAACGGGATCCCTCCCCCCGTCTCGACGTCGACGCCGGCGGCCCGGAGCTTCACGAGAGCGCTCTGGGCAGCGCCGGCCAGCTGGGCGGACTCCCACAGCCGCAGCGCGAGGCCGACCGCCGCGGCCTCCTCACCGGTCAGCTGGATCTCGGGCAGCTCGTAGTCCGCGCGGGCGATGCGGTAGCCGTCCTCGGTGTCGAAGACGCTGGTGCGGCCGGTCTCCAGCGGCACGCCCATCTCGCGGAGCTCGGCCTTGTCGCGCTCGAACATCCGCTTGAACGCCTCGTCGGCGCGGTCGCTGCCGTCGTCGGCCTCGTAGCCCGGCACCGTGGCGCGGATGCGGGCCGCCGTCACGTACTGACGGGTGCTGAGCAGCGCGATGACCAGGTTGACCAGTCGTTCCGCCCGCTTGGCCGCCATGCGCCCCAGGCTAGTGGGCAAGCGCCGCCCGGCCGTTCCCCGGGACGCTGGCTAGCCTGCGGGCATGAGCTCTCCGGTCCCGTCCCGCATCCGCTGGCGGCGCGGCGAGGTGACCGGGCTCGGGCGGAGCGGGCACGACTCGCTGGAGCTCACCGTCTCCGTGCCCGAGGACGGCGAGCTGCGCGCGCTCGCCTACCCCTCCCTCGTCGGCGTCCCGCAGGTCGGCGACGACGTGCTGCTCAACACCACCGCCTGGGCGCAGAACCTGGGCACCGGCGGGTACGCGCTCGTCGTCGCCGTCCCCGACCGGCTGCCGGCCGACCCGTCGGGCCCGGGTCACCTCGTGAAGGCCCGCTACACGCCGATGCAGGTGACGGTGCAGGGCGTCGACGAGCAGGAGACCGAGCACCACGCGACGCTCGCGGAGGCCGACTCGCTGGACGGCATGCCGGTGGTCGTGGCCGATCTGCACTCGGCGTTGCCGGCGGTCCTCATCGGCATGCTGGCCACCGACCCCGACCTCAAGGTCGCCTACGTGATGACCGACGGCGGAGCGCTCGCGGCCGGGTTCTCCCGGACCGTCGACGCGCTGCGGAAGTCACTGGCGGGCGTCGTCACCGTGGGACAGGCCTTCGGCGGGGACGTCGAGGCGGTCACCGTGCACACCGGCCTGCTGGCCGCGCGGCACGTGCTGGGCGCGGACCTCGCCGTCGTCACGCAGGGCCCGGGCAACCTCGGCACCGGCACGCCCTGGGGCTTCTCCGGGGTGGCCGCCGGGGAGGCGTGCAACGCCGTCACCGTGCTCGGCGGGCAGGCCATCGGCGCGCTGCGCATCTCCGACGCCGACCCGCGCGCGCGCCACCGCGGGGTCTCGCACCACTCGCTCACCGCGTTCGGGCGGGTGGCGCTCGCCGGGGTCACGCTCGTCGCGCCGCGTGGGCTCGGCTCGGAGCTGGGTTCGCAGGTCGACGAGGACCTCGCCGGGCAGCCGGACCGGAACCCGGTCGTGTGGGTGGACACCGACGGCCTGGAGGACGCGCTCGGCCTCTCCCCCATCCCGCTGCGGACGATGGGGCGCGGCATGCCCGAGGAGCGCGCCTACTTCCTCGCCGCCGCGGCCGCCGGCCGCTACGCCGCGCTGGCCGTGCCGGAAGAACTCTCCGAGACCGACCCCACACCCCAGCCCTGATCTGCTTTTCCGCGGAAAAGCGGACCGCTTTTCCGCGGAAAAGCGGCTCTACATCGAGGCGATGAGCGTCTCGACGCGCTCGTCGACGGACTTGAACGGGTCCTTGCACAGCACGGTGCGCTGGGCCTGGTCGTTGAGCTTGAGGTGCACCCAGTCGACGGTGAAGTCGCGGCGCTGCTCCTGGGCCTTGCGGATGAACTCGCCGCGCAGCCGGGCGCGGGTGGTCTGCGGGGGGACGTTCTTGGCCTCGAACACCCGGGGCTCGTGGGTGACCCGCTCGACCTGGCCGGCCCGTTCGAGCAGGTAGTACAGCCCGCGGGTGCGGCTGATGTCGTGGTAGGCGAGGTCCATCTGGGCGACCCGCGGTGAGGACAGCGGCAGGTCGCGCTTGGCCCGGTAGCGCTCGATCAGGCTGTACTTGATCGCCCAGTCGATCTCCCGGTCGATGAGGCTGATGTCCTCGGTGTCGACCGCCTTGAGCACCCGTCCCCACAGCTCGAGCATCTGCCGCTGCACCGGGGTGACGCCCTCCCGGTCGGCGAACTCGAGCGCACGGTCGTGGTACTCGCGCTGGATCTCCAGGGCCGACAGCTCCTTGCCGCTGGACAGCCGCACCTTGCGCCGGCCGGTCATGTCGTGGCTGATCTCGCGGATGGCGCGGATCGGGTTCTCCAGGGTCATGTCCCGGATCGGGACGCCGGCCTCGATCATGCGCAGCACGAGGTCGGTCATCGCCACCTTGAGCAGCGTCGTCGTCTCGCTCATGTTCGAGTCGCCGACGATGACGTGCAGCCGCCGGTACTTCTCGGCGTCGGCGTGCGGTTCGTCGCGGGTGTTGATGATCGGCCGGGATCGGGTGGTGGCGCTGGAGACGCCCTCCCAGATGTGCTCGGCCCGCTGGCTGACGCAGTAGACCGCGCCCCGCGGGGTCTGCAGCACCTTGCCCGCGCCGACCACGATCTGCCGGCTCACCAGGAACGGGATGAGGACGTCGGCCAGCCGGCTGAACTCGCCCTGCCGGCCGACCAGGTAGTTCTCGTGACAGCCGTAGCTGTTGCCCGCGGAGTCGGTGTTGTTCTTGAACAGGTAGATGTCACCGATGACGCCCTCCTCGGCGAGGCGCTGCTCGGCGTCGACCAGCAGCCCCTCGAGGATCCGCTCGCCGGCCTTGTCGTGGACGACGAGCTCGGTGAGGTCGTCGCACTCCGCCGTGGCGTACTCGGGGTGGCTGCCGACGTCCAGGTACAGCCGCGAGCCGTTCCGGAGGAAGACGTTGGAGCTGCGTCCCCAGGAGACCACCCGCCGGAACAGGTAGCGGGCGACCTCGTCCGGGGACAGCCGCCGCTGCCCCTCGAAGGTGCACGTGACGCCGTACTCGGTCTCGATCCCGAAGATCCGTCGGTCCACGATCCGAGCCTAGGCGCCGGAGACGACAGGAGTCGTCTCTTCGCGCACCCGCGCCCCGGTCAGCCCTCGCCACCGTCCTCGTCGTGGGGGTCGATCCCCGCGCCGCCGGCGGTGTCGGGGTTGGCGGGGGCGCCGAGGCCGGCGGGCGTGCCCGGCTCCGGCACGCTGGGCGCATGCGCGGCCGAGGCCGGCGCGTCCTCGACGGCGTCGGGCGTGGGCTCGTCGCCCAGGAGGGTGCGCAGCGCGGAGCCGGTGATCCGGCGGAAGGCCCGCTTGGGCCGGCGTCGGTCGAGGACGGCGACCTCCAGCTGGGCGGCGGTGAGCTGCGACGGGCCGCCGTGGGCGGCTCCGGCGGTGACCGGGCTGACCGCGGAGAGCGCCCGGACGCCGACCTGCAGGGCGTCCGAGAGGCCCATGCCCGGCAGGAAGTGCTCGCGCAGGTGGCCGGTGACGGCCTCGGCCTGACCGCCCATGACCACGAAGTCCGGCTCGTCGACGACCGAGCCGTCGAAGGTGAGCCGGTAGAGCTGGTCGGTCTCGGGCCGGTCGCCGACCTCGGCGACGCACAGCTCGACCTCGTAGGGCTTCATCTGCTCGGTGAAGATCGCGCCGAGGGTCTGCGCGTAGGCGTTGGCGATCACCCGGCCGGTGACGTCGCGGCGGTTGTAGGAGTAGCCGCGGACGTCGGCCAGGCGGACTCCGGCGACCCGCAGGCTCTCGAACTCGCTGTACCGGCCGACGGCGGCGAAGCCGATGCGGTCGTAGATCTCGCCGACCTTGTGCAGCGTGGAGCTGGGGTTCTCGGCGATGAACAGCACGCCGTCGGCGTAGGTGACGACGGCGACGCTGCGGCCGCGGGAGATGCCCTTGCGGGCGTACTCCGAGCGGTCCCGCATGACCTGCTCGGCCGAGGCGTAGTACGGCATGGTCATGGTCAGGCCCCCCGCTCGGTGACGATCGAGCCGGCGACGGCGGCGATCTCGGCGTCGGGAAGCCGGACGGCGCCCTCGGCGTCGACCCGGTAGACGATCGGGTAGAGCCGACGGACCGGGTCGGGGCCACCGGTCGCGGAGTCGTCGTCGGCGGCGTCGTAGAGGGACTCGACGACCGTGCGGGTGGCGGCGTCGGCCGACAGGCCCTGCCGCCAGGTCTTCTTGAGCGAGTTCTTGGCGAACAGCGAGCCGGAGCCGACGGCTGCGTAGCCACGCTCCTCGTAGTTCCCGCCGGTGACGTCGTAGCTGAAGATGCGGCCGCGCGCGGTGTCCGGCGCGGCGTCGAGGTCGAAGCCGGCGAACAGCGGGACGACGGCGAGGCCCTGCATCGCCGCCCCCAGGTTGCCCCTGACCATCGCGGCGAGGCGGTTGGCCTTGCCGTCGAGGGACATCGTGAGCCCCTCGATCTTCTCGTAGTGCTCCAGCTCGACCTGGTACAGCTTCACCATCTCGATGGCGATGCCGGCCGCGCCCGCGATGCCGATGACGCTGTAGGAGTCGGCCGGGTAGACCTTCTCGATGTCGCGCGAGCTGATCAGGTTGCCCATGGTGGCGCGCCGGTCGCCGCCCATGAGGACACCGCCTGCGTAGGTGACCGCGACGATCGTCGTGCCGTGCGGCGCGAGATCACCCACGGGCACGGTCGGGACGGGCCGGCGGCCGGGCAGGAGGTCAGGCGCCGCGGTGGCGAGGAAGTCGGTGAACGAGGAGCCCACCCGGTCCAGGTAGGCCGGCGGGAACCCGCTCCGGGTAGCTGACTGGTCGGTCACGCATCTCCTTCTCCCGCCTGCTCGCGCCGGCGTGCACCGCTGGTCCACCCGGTGCTCCGCGTGCTGGTACCGCGCGCGCCCGGGCGTCGCTGCGACCCTACCGGCGGCTCCCCCGGGCGGCTGGCCGCGTCCGCCTCCGCGTCCGACGCTGCGACGAGGGTTGCGATCGCCTGCTGTTGCATGTGGTGCTGCAGGTAGAAGACCCCCCTCTGCAACCCGCCCTGTGCCTCCGGCATGGCGTCCGCTTCGACGGCGGTGATGCCGTAGCGGCGCTTCAAGGGGTGGGTGCGCGCCCCGCCCGCGAGTTCCTCGGAATTGCGACCGCGGCTGTTGTGGCACGGCTTGCAGTACGACGCGCGGCCGGTCGGCGAGGCGGCGTTCCTACCGAACGACGCGAAGGGGAGGACCTCGCCGCAGTCCGGACACCACTCGTGCCCTCGGCAGAACTTTGTCTCCATTTCTCAACAAGAAACGGAACAAGATCGTTCACTGGCCCCCTTTTTGTATATAGGCCCGAACGAAGTCTTCCGCGTTGGACTCGAGGACCTCGTCGATCTCATCGAGAATGGAATCGACGTCCTCGGTCATCTCCTGCCGGCGCTCGGCGCCCTCGGTGTCGACCGCGGCCTCGACCTCGTCGGTCTCCTCGCGCGACTGCGTCGCCTTCTGCTGCC
Source organism: Mycobacteriales bacterium (assembly GCA_038256725.1). Classification (GTDB taxonomy): domain Bacteria; phylum Actinomycetota; class Actinomycetes; order Mycobacteriales; family Geodermatophilaceae; genus Blastococcus. The sequence continues at coordinate 22,219 of JBBSKB010000045.1, forward strand.
CGCCGGTGTCCCTGGTGGCCATGGCCTGCCCCTCCCGTCGTGGGAACTGCTGCTGGCGCTGAAGCTACCCGCCGGGGATGACATCCGGGTGCCGGCGGATGGACGCTGTGGAGATCACCGGCCGGTGATCGTGTCCACCAGATCCTGCGCGGTCGCCGACGCCTCGAACAGCGCGCCGACGTGCTCGCGGGTGCCCCGCAACGGCTCCATCGTGGGGATGCGGACGAGGTTCTCCCGGCCGAGGTCGAAGACCACCGAGTCCCACGACGCCGCCGCGACCGCGGCCGGGAACCGGCGCAGGCACTCGCCGCGGAAGTAGGCGCGGGTGTCCTCGGGGGCGTGCACCACCGCCCGCTCGACCTCGTCGTCGGTCAGCAGCCGCTGCATCGAGCCGCGGGCCACCAACCGGTTGTACAGCCCCTTGTCCGGCCGCACGTCGGAGTACTGCAGGTCGACGAGCCTGAGCCGGGAGTCGCCCCAGGAGAGACCGTCGCGGGAGCGGTACCCCTCGAGCAGGCGCAGCTTGGCCGGCCAGTCCAGCCGGTCGGCGCAGCGCATCGGGTCGATCGCGAGGTCCTCGAGCACCTCGGCCCACCGGCGCAGGACGTCGTCGGTCTGCTCGTCGCCGTCCCCGCGCTGGGCCACGAACTTCTGCGCCAGCTCCAGGTAGGTCTGCTGCATCTCCAGCGCGGTCATCCGGCGTCCGTCGCGCAGCCGGATCGTGTGCGTCAGGGAGGGGTCGTGGCTGATCGCCTGCAACGCCTCCACCGGCTCCTCGAGGGCGAGGTCGTTCGGCAGGAACCGTGCCTCGATCATGGCCAGCACCAGGGACGTCGTCCCGACCTTGAGGTAGGTGGAGAGCTCGGCGAGGTTCGCGTCGCCGATGATCACGTGCAGCCGGCGGTACTTCTCGGCGTCGGCGTGCGGCTCGTCGCGGGTGTTGATGATCGGCCGCTTGAGCGTCGTCTCCAGACCCACCTCGACCTCGAAGAAGTCGGCCCGCGAGGAGAGCTGGAAGCCTGCGGTGCGGCTCTCCGTGCCGATGCCCACGCGGCCGGCGCCGGCGAACACCTGCCGCGTCACGAAGAACGGCACCAGGCCCCGGATGATGTCGACGAACGGCGTCCGGCGGTCCATGAGGTAGTTCTCGTGGGCACCGTAGGAGGCGCCCTTGCCGTCGGTGTTGTTCTTGTAGAGCTGGATGGCGCTCGTCCCCGGCACGCGGGCGGCCCGGCGGGTGGCCTCGGCCAAGACCCGCTCCCCCGCCGTGTCCCACAGGACGATGTCGCGGGGGCTGGTGACCTCCGGCGTCGAGTACTCCGGGTGCGCGTGGTCGACGTACAGACGCGCGCCGTTGGTCAGGATGACGTTGGCCATCCCGGGGTCCTCGTCCAGGTCGCTGTGGTCCAGCGCCTGCGCCGGGGTGAGGTCGAAGCCGCGGGCGTCGCGCAGCGGGAACTCCTCCTCGAAGTCCCACCGGGGACGGCGGCGGCTCGGGGCCTCGGCCACCGACCAGGCGTTGACCACCTGGCTGGACAGCGTGGTCGGGTTGGCGGTCGGCTGCCCCGGCACGGAGATGCCGTACTCGACCTCGGTGCCCATGACCCGCCGCACGCTCATGGTCCAACCCTAGGCCGCTCCCCGCGCTCGAGCCGGGTCGTCGGCCCGGTCGGCGGGTGGCGCGGATCCGGATGCCGCGTACCGTTGGAAGCGCCCCGGCCGTAGCAGAGCGGTCGTGGTCGCCCACGGGATCACTCCGGCCGTCGTGCCGCCCCGTGGCCTCCCGGACACGCCGCGCGCCCCCCTCCGCCCTGCGGCCGTGCTCCTCCGTCGTTCCCGGCTCCGTGGGCGGAGCGTGCCGAGCCCGCACCGGGCCGCGCCACGTCGGGCGTCCGCCACTCGAGAGGACCATGACGAAGCACAGCACCACTCCCCGCTCATCCACCCGTCGCCTCACCCTCGGCCTCGCCGCCGCGGGCGCCGTCCTGGCCGGGCCCTTCCTGACGTCCGGGACGGCGTCGGCCGCCGACGGCGCCACCTGGGACCGGCTCGCGCAGTGCGAGAGCACCGGCAACTGGGCGATCAACACCGGCAACGGCTACTACGGCGGCCTCCAGTTCTCGCAGGGCACCTGGCAGGCCTTCGGCGGTACCGCGTACGCGCCGCGGGCCGACCTCGCCACTCGCGAGCAGCAGATCGCCACCGCGGAGAAGACGCTGGCCCAGCAGGGCTGGGGCGCCTGGCCCGCGTGCAGCGCGAAGCTCGGCCTGTCGGCCGCCGACCGCGCCGGCGACGCCGAGCCGCCGGCGGCCTCCCGTGCCGAGCGGCCCGCCGCCCCGGCACCCGCGGCTCCGGCACCCGCGGCTCCGGCACCTGCCGCCCCGGCGCCCGCGGTCTCCGGCGCCTCGTACACGGTGGAGCGAGGCGACACCCTGGCCCGCATCGCCACGGCCCACGGCGTCCACTGGGCGTCGCTGCACGAGGCCAACCGGGGCATCATCGGCGCGGACCCGAACCGGATCTTCCCCGGTCAGGTGCTCACGATCGCCTGACCTCGCGGGCGGCCCGGTCACCGCGAGGTGACCGGGCCGTCCGTTGCGTGCCGCTGCCCTACAGGTACTGGCCGGTGTTCGTGGCCGTGTCGATCGCGCGGCCGGACTCGTTGCCCTTGCCGCTGATCAGCGTGCGGATGTAGACGATCCGCTCGCCCTTCTTGCCCGAGATCCGCGCCCAGTCGTCCGGGTTGGTCGTGTTGGGCAGGTCCTCGTTCTCCTTGAACTCGTCCACGCACGCCTGCATCAGGTGCCCGACCCGCAGACCGCCGGTGCCGGTCTCCAGCCGCTCCTTGATCGCCATCTTCTTGGCGCGGTCGACGATGTTCTGCAGCATCGCGCCCGAGTTGAAGTCCTTGAAGTACAGGACCTCCTTGTCACCGTTCGCGTAGGTGACCTCGAGGAAGCGGTTCTCCTCGACCTCGGTGTACATGCGCTCGACCGTGCGCTGGATCATCTCGGCGATCGTCGCCTCGCGGCTGCCACCGTGCTCGGCCAGGTCGTCGGGGTGCAGCGGGAGCGTCGACAGCAGGTACTTGCTGAAGATGTCCCGGGCCGCCTCGGCGTCCGGCCGTTCGATCTTGATCTTCACGTCCAGCCGGCCGGGGCGCAGGATCGCCGGGTCGATCATGTCCTCCCGGTTGGAGGCGCCGATGACGATGACGTTCTCCAGGCCCTCGACGCCGTCGATCTCGCTGAGCAGCTGCGGCACGATCGTCGACTCGACGTCGGAGGAGATGCCCGAGCCGCGGGTCCGGAAGATCGAGTCCATCTCGTCGAAGAACACGATGA
>JBBSKB010000046.1:0-25553 GCA_038256725.1 Mycobacteriales bacterium
CCCCGCCCCCACCGGCATGCCCACCGCCGATGGCGCGGTGCGGGAGCTGACCGATCCGTTCAGCGCGTTCGTCTTCAAGGTGCAGGCCGGCATGGACACCGCGCACCGCGACCGGCTGGCGTTCATCCGGATCTGCTCGGGCGTCTTCGAGCGCGGCATGGTCGTCACCCATGCCCGCACCGGTCGGCCGTTCGCGACCAAGTACGCCCAGCACGTGTTCGGCCGCGACCGGGAGAGCATCGACCTCGCCTACCCCGGCGACGTCGTCGGGCTGGTGAACGCCAACGCGCTCGGCGTCGGCGACACCCTGTACGCCGACCGGCCGGTGCAGTTCCCGCCGCTGACCACCTTCGCCCCCGAGCACTTCGCCGTCTGCCGCGGCCGGGACGCCGCCAAGCACAAGCAGTTCCGCAAGGGCATCGAGCAGCTCGACAGCGAGGGCGTCGTGCAGGTGCTGAAGTCCGACCGTCGCGGGGACGGGGCACCGGTGCTCGCCGTCGTCGGCCCCATGCAGTTCGAGGACGCGCAGCACCGCATGGAGCACGAGTTCGGTGCGCCGGTCGACCTGGACCGGCTGCCCTACAGCCTGGCGCTGCGCACGGACGAGGCGTCCGCGCCGGGCATCCTCGCCGCGGCCCGCAACGCCGAGATCCTGCGCCGGGCCGACGGCGAGCTGCTCGCCGTCTTCCCGGACAAGTGGGGGCTGCGCGTGCTGCAGCAGAACAAGCCCGAGCTGCTCCTCGAGCCGCTGGTCGCCGCGCAGCTCTGAGGCCCCGGCCCGGTCAGCCGATCTCGGCCGCCCGCAGGATGACCAGGGCCTCCTCGACCGTCTCCGGCCGGACCGGCAGGTGCGGCAGGACGGCGGGCAGCTCCTCGGGCTCCAGGCCGCTGTCGGTCAGTGCCGTGAGCAGCAGCTCCGCTTCGTCCGGCGGCACCGGGACGGTGCAGCCGGACGCCTCCAGCGCGGCACGGGCGAGGAACAGTGCCCCCGCCAGGCTGTCGTCGGGCACCGGCGCCTCCGGCGCCGCGACGGCGGCCCGCGTGGCAGCCTCGGCCGCGCGGACCAGGGACAGCGGCAGCCCCTCGGACTCCACCTCCAGCAGCGGCGTCGCGCCGAGCGCGGCCAGCACCAGCTGCTCGGCGTCGATCCGCAGCGGCGCCTCCCACTCCCCCGCCCGCACGACGGCGGGCAGGTCGTCGCCGTCCTCCCCGACGTCGTCGGCCAGCTCCGCCCATTCCGCCGGCCGGCGCCCGCGGGCCCGCTCGGCAGCGGCCACGCAGGTGGCGTGCACGAAGGGCACGAGCACCTCGTCGTCGAACCGCTCGGCGTGCACGCCTCCGTCGGGCGCCAGCGCGTTGAGCGCGTCCTGGAAGCTGCCGGGCACCGCGTCGGCCAGCTCGAACCGGCCGTCGTCGTCGCTGCCCAGGGGCGACCCGCCGGTGGCCCGCTCCCCGAGGGTGGGGCCGGTCGGCTGCGGCAGGCCGGCTCTGCGGCGCAGGTGCGGCCGGTCGGAGAGCCCCACCGCCCACGCACAGGTCTCGGCGATCAGCGCGGGGGTGCGTTCCCGCAGCACCTCGCGGGCGAGCAGGCCCATCCAGTCGACGTCGAACACGCGCTTTAGTGTCCCAGCGAGTGCCGCTGAGGGGGTGGGCTCGAGGCGGGGGCCGGGCCGTCACCGGTACGTCATGCGTGGCCCGGAACGGACACGGGTAGCGGCTCCCCGGCACAGGTGGCGACGAGGCAGCTACCCGGCGGCGACAGGGAGGCGGCCATGTACCTGGCGGCGGCGGTGATGACGCTGGTGGCCGTGGGCGTCGTCGGAGCCGCACACCTGGTCCACCGGTCGTCGAGCGTGGCCGCCGCACCGGTGGCCGCCCTGCCGTTCCTCTCCGGCTGGCGGCCGGAGGAGCACGCGCTCTCCCGGTTCCACGCCCGCTACTACCCGGTCACGCTGCTGTTCCTCGCCTTCGACGTGGAGATGCTCTACATGTACCCGTGGGCGACCGTCGTCGCCGAGGTGGGCGTCTCCGCCGTCGTGGAGATGTTCGTGTTCCTCGGCGTCCTGATGGTGGGCGTCCTCTGGGCCTGGCGCGAGGGCGCGCTGCGATGGGTCTGAGACAGCGCCTCTCGGCCACCGCCGTCCGCCGGGCCGCGGTCCTGGTCGTGGAGGTCCCCGGCTGGGGGCGCACGCGGTGCGCCGTCGAGCAGGAGGTCCGCCGCCGGGGATGGCGGTCGGCGTCCTCGCCCGCGGACGCCGACGTGCTGGTGGTCTGCGGCCGAGCCGGGACGCGCCTGACGGCGGCCGTGGACCTGGTCTGGGCGCAGCTCCCCGGACCCCGGGCCCGGGTCGAGGTACTCGATCCGGCAGCGGTGCCCGCGACCCTGGACCGGGCGCTCGCCACGCTGTCCGACGACGACGGGCAACGGGCGGATGCCGGAGCGCGTCCGCCCGACCCGGCCATGGGCATCGGCGCCGACGAGGACCCGACCGCGGACCGGGACGTCGAGCCTGCCCGCGCCGGGAACGAGGACGACCAGGGCACGGACGACATGGACATGGACGACATGGACATGGACATGGACGACATGGACATGCCGATGCCCGCCGGCATCCCCCTGGCCGGCGGCGGCGAGGACCGCGACGGGCTGGAGATGGACGTGCTGCACGTGCCGCTGGGCCCCGTGCTGCCGGGGTGGCCGGCCGGCCTGGTCCTGCACTGCACCGTGCAGGGCGACGTCGTCCAGGAGGCCCGCGCCGAGGTGCTGCCGCCCGCACCGGACTCCGACCACGATGGCGACCTGGTGCGGGGGTCACCGGCCGACCGCTGCGACCGTGCGGCCCGCATCCTGCTGCTCGCCGGGCCGGCCGACGTCGCCACCGCCACGGCACGGCTGCGGGACGAGCTGCTGGGGTCCGACGAGCCCGCGGATCACCGGCCGGCACTCGACCGGCTGGCTCGGCGCGTCCGGCGGTCCCGCACGCTGCGGTGGTCCTTGCCGGGCGAGGTGCACGCCCGCCTGCTCGCGCTCCTCGAGGCAGTCGCGGGCGGACCGGACGGTGCCGCGGAACCGGTCGCCCTCCTCCCGCTCGACCGGCTCCCCGCTCTGGTCACCGGGCAGGAACTGGGCGCGGTGCGGCTCCTGGTCGCCGCCGCGGACCTGTCCCCCGCGACGCTGCTGCGCGACGGGGCGGCGCGGACGTGACCGGCTCCCTGGTCCAGGTGTCGGCCGGCTGGGTGCCCGCGGCGGCCGTCCTGCTCCTGGCCGTGGCCGCGGTCGGCGCCGTGCTGGACGGGATGCTCGCGGCCCGCGCCGAGGGGCAGCCCGCCGCCCTCGGTGCCGCGACCCCGGTGCTCGAGACCGCCCGGCTGCTCCGGCAGCGCCGCCGGTGGACGGTCGCCGCCGACCGGCCGCTGCAGATGGTCGGTACCGCGGGGCTCGTCGTCGTCGCGCTGCTGATGGTCGTGGTGGTGCCGTTCGGTCGCTGGACGCTGAGCGACCTGCCGGTGGGCGTCGTCTGGTTCAACGCCCTGGACGTCGCCGTATGGGCCCTCGTCTGGCTGGCCGGGTGGGGCCCCAACAGCGCGCACGCCCTGATCGGCGGCTACCGGTTCCTCGCCCAGGCGCTCGCCTACGAGCTCCCGCTGATGTTCGCGATCACGGCGCCGGCGGTCGCGGCGGGCAGCCTCGCCGTGGGCGACGTCGTCGCCGCGCAGGAGGGGCTGTGGTTCGTCGTCTGGATGCCGGTGGCGTTCCTGGTCTTCTGCGGCGCGGTGCTGGCCTTCTCGCTCCGCGGCCCGTTCTCGGCTCCCTCGGGAGTCGATCTGGCCGGAGGCGTGCTGGTCGACTCCTCCGGGATCGACCGCTGGCTGCTGCTCGTCGGGCGATGGGCGCTGATGGCCGCGGGATCGGCGTTCGCCGTGGCGATCTTCCTCGGTGGGGGCCACGGTCCGGTGCTCCCGTCGTGGCTGTGGTCGCTGGTCAAGACGACAGCCCTGCTGTTCGTGCTGGCGCGGGTGCGGCGGAGCCTGCCGACCGTCCGGCCCGACCGGTTGATGCCGTTCGCCTGGGTGGTCGTGCTGCCGGCCGTGCTCCTCCAGCTGCTGGTCGTCGCCGTCGTCGTGGTGGGGAGGGGCTGACGTGCTCGACGACGTCGTGTTCTGGGTGCTGGCGGTCCTCGCCGTCGCCTCCGGGATCTCCGTGTTCCGGGTGGACTCCATGGCCCGGGCCACGTATGCCCTGGCTGTCTCGTTCGTCGCCGTCGGGCTCGTGCTGCTGCTCTTCGGGCTGGACTACTTGGGCGTCGTGGTCGTCCTGATGATGGTCATGGAGATGGCGATCATGGGCATCTACATGATCATGTTCATGGGGATGAACCCCGCGCTGATGCCGATGAGCATGGTCCACGGCACGCGGGCCGCGGCGGCGGTGTCGGGGCTGACGTTCGCGGTGCTGGCCGCCGGCATCCTGCTCGTCGACTGGCCGGAGCGCCGCGGAGCGCCCGCCGCCGACCTCACCTTCTCCCTGGGGCGGGCCGTCATGGGCCCGAAGATGCTGGTGATGATCGCCGTCAGCGCGGTCCTCTTCGCCACGATCGTCTCCGCCCTCGTCCTCGCCCTCCCCCGCGGTCGCTACGACACCGACGACGCCGTTGATGCGGACGGCGACGGGGAAGAGGGCGGATGACCCTGCAGACCGTGCTCCTGGTGGCGGCCGCGCTCTTCTGCGTGGGGCTCTACGGCGCGATCTCCCAGCAGGTCGTCGTCATGGTGATGATGGGCCTGGAGCTGATGCTGAACGCCGTCGTCCTCGCCGCCGGTGCCTTCTGGTGGTTCCTGGTGCCGGAGCCGGAAGGCCAGGTTTTGCTGCTCGTCGTGATTACCGCGATGACCGTCGAGATGGCCATGGGTTTCGCCGTCGCGACGCTGCTGCACCGCTCCCGCGGCTCGGACATGACCGACACGGCCACGGACCTGTCCCGGTGAGCGCCGCCCTGCTGTGGTCCCTCGTCGCGCTGCCCGCCGTCGCCGGCGCCCTGCTGTGCGGCGCCGGCCGTCGCACCGACCGGATCGCACCGGCCGTCGCCGTGGGCACCGCCGTGCTCCTGCTGGGCGCGGCGGTCGCCGTCGCCGTCGCGCGCCCTGCCGTCGCGGTCCCCTTCCTGCCGGGTGCCGACCTGGGCCTGGCGGTGGACGCGCTCTCGGCCGTGGTGCTGCCCGCCGTGGCAGCGGTCACCCTGCTGGTGCTGGTCTTCTCCGCCGGGGAGGTCACCGACGACCGCGCCCGGTTCTTCGGGCTGATGCTGCTGTTCGCGGCCGCGGTGGCGTTGACCGCCACCGCCACCACGCTTCCCGCCCTGCTCGTCGGGTGGGAGGTCATGGGCGCCACCTCGTTCGCGCTCATCGGGTTCTCCTGGCGTGACCCCGACCGGGTCGGCGCGGGCACGACGGCGTTCCTCACCACCCGCGCGGCCGATCTCGGCCTGTACCTGGCGGCCGGCGCGGCCCTGGCTGCCGGCGCGGGGTTCGACCTCGCCGGGCTGCCCGACGCCGAGGGGCCGTGGCGCCATGTCGTCGCCGCGGGGGTGCTGGTCGCCGCCCTGGGCAAGGCGGCGCAACTGCCGTTCTCGTTCTGGCTGTCGCGCGCGATGGAGGGGCCGAGCCCGGTCAGCGCCCTGCTGCACTCGGCGGCGATGGTCGCGATGGGCGGTTATCTGCTGCTGCGCACCGCCCCGCTGCTCGCCGCCAGCGGCTGGGCGGACGACGCCGCCGCCTGGGTGGGCGCGCTGACCGCGCTGGTCCTCGGCGCGGTGGCGGTCGCCCAGCAGGACCTCAAGCAGCTGCTCGCGGCGTCGACGGCGGCCCAGCTCGGCTACGTCGTCCTGGCCGCAGGCGTGGGCGCCGTCTCCGGCGGCGCCGCCCACCTGGTCGCCCATGCGTCCACCAAGGCGCTGCTCTTCCTCGCCGCAGGTGCCTGGTTGTCGGCGCTGGGCACCAAGCAGCTGCCGGCGCTGCGCGGGGCGGCCCGCCGCTGGCCGGCCGTCGGCATCGCAGCCTCGGTCGGCGTGCTCTCCCTCGCCGGGGTCCTGCCGCTGTCGATGTGGGCGACCAAGGACGACGTCCTCGCCGTCGTCCGGGAGCGCTCGCTGCCCCTGTACGTCGTGGGCCTGGCCGGCGCGGCGCTCTCGGCCGCCTACGCGGGCAAGGTGCTGTGGATCGTCTGGCGGACGCCCACCGCCGACGCGAAGGCCGGGTACGACGACGAGCGGCCGGGCACACGGCACGTCGGGATCCTGGCGCAGGCACCGCTGGTGGTCCTCGCCGCCGGCGCCGCGGTGCTGGGCATGCTGGTCTGGCCCCCGGTGGGGGCCGCGATCCGCACCGCGCTCGGCGAGACGGAACTGCCCCGCCCCTCCTGGGTCGAGCTGGCCGTCTCCGCCCTGCTGTCGGTCGGGGTGGTGCTGGCCGCGGGCCGGGAGCCGATGCCCGCACCGCGCTGGGCAGCGGGCTGGCTGGGCCTGGGCGCGGCCACCGAGGCGGTCGTGATCAGACCGGTGCTGCGGCTGGCCGAGGCGCTGGCCCGGTTCGACGACCGCGTGCTCGACCGCGCGGTGACCGGGGCGGCGGGCGCGCTCGGCGCGGCTGCCGGCGGGCTGGCGCGCTTCGACGACCGGGTGCTCGACGGCGCGGTCGAGGCGACGGCGACCGGGGGCGTCCGCGTCGCGCGGGGCGCCGCCGTCGCCGACACGGCCGGCTTCGACGCGGGCGCCGAGGGTGCGGCCGCGGCGGTGCGGCGGCTCGGGAACCTGCTCCGGCGCACCCAGACCGGCCAGCTGCACCAGTACTACGTCCAGGTCGCCGTGGTGCTCGCCGCCGCGCTGGCACTCCTCCTACTGACGAGGTGACCGTGCTCAGCCTGATCGTGTTCCTCCCCCTGGGCGCGGCGCTCGTGCTCGGGGCCTCGCCCCTGCCCGACGCGGTGTCCCGCTGGGCCTGGGTGGCCCTGACGGCCGCCGAACTGGTGCTGGTGGGCGTGCTGGTCGCCGGGTACGACACGCCTGCCGACGGCGGTCTGGGGTGGGAGGAGCGCGCCCGCTGGATCCCCTCGGTGGGCAGCAGCTACCACGTGGGCGTCGACGGGCTGTCCCTGCCACTGATCGCGCTGACCGCCGTGATCTTCTGCGCCTGCGCGGTCTACGCCCTGCGGGAGGGGCGCCGCCCGCGCGCCCAGGCCGCGCTCTTCCTCTTCCTGCAGTCGACCTGCATGGGGCTGTTCGCCGCGCAGGACCTGATCCTGTTCTTCCTGTTCTTCGACCTGTCCATCGTGGGCATGTACTTCGCCATCGCAGGCTGGGGGCACGGCGGTGCGGCCCGTTCCGCGCTGAAGTTCTTCCTCTACACGTTCCTGGGCAGCCTGGCGCTGCTGGTCGGGTTCATCGGCCTGTACCTCGCCGCCGACCCGCACACCTTCGACATCCCGGAACTGGTGGCCGCGGCCCCGCTCGCCGACGACGCCGTCACCGGTGCGTGGGTGCTGGGCGCCGTCCTCCTGGGGCTCGCCGTCAAGACGCCGACCGTGCCCTTCCACACCTGGCTCCCGCCCGCGCACACCGACGCCTCGGCGATCGGCTCGGCCGTCCTGGCCGGCATCCTGCTGAAGATGGGCACCTACGGGTTCGTCCGGATCGCGATGCCGGCGCTCCCCTCGGCCTGGCAGGCCTGGGCCTGGGTGATCCTGACCGTGGGCGTCGTCTCGGTGCTGTACGGAGCCTTGGTGGCGCTGGCCCAGACCGACGTCAAGCGGATGATCGCCTACACCTCGGTCAACCACATGGGTTACGTGCTCGTGGCCGTGGGAGCGGCCGGCCTCGTGGCGTCGGGTACCGAGGCCCGCGAGCTCGCGGTGACCGGTGCGGTCACGCAGATGGTGAGCCACGGGCTGATCACCGCGGCGCTGTTCCTGCTGGCCGGAGTGCTGCACGACCGCGCCGGCAGCTACGCCATGGACGACTACGGCGGGCTCGCCGCGCCCGCCCCCCGGTACGCCGGGTTCTTCGCCGTCGCCGCCTTCGCCTCGCTGGGGCTGCCCGCCTTCAGCGGGTTCGTCGCCGAGTTCCAGATCTTCGCCGGCAGCATCGGGGCGACCTGGGTCGCCGTCCTCGCCGTGCCGGGCATCCTGCTCACCGCGGCGCTGTTCCTCCGCGCCTACCAGCGGCTGTTCACCGGGCCGACCACCGGCCGGGCGGTCGACTTCCGCGACCTCCGGCCCCGCGAGCTGCTCTCCGTCGGTGGGCTGCTGCTGTTGTCCCTGCTGGTCGGCGTGGCCCCGTGGCCGCTGCTGGACCTGATCGCGCCGGCGGCGGCGAGCGTCGTCGGCCTGGTGTCCCGGTAACCGCGCGTGCACGAGGAACCGCTGGCGCTCCTGCCGGAGATCTGCCTGCTCGCCGGCGCCGTCGTCACCCTGCTCGCCGGGTCCTTCCTCCCGCGGGAGCGGCAGTGGGTCGCGCGGCTGATCGCCGCCACCGCGCTGTTCGGCTCCGCGGTCACGGCCGCGACCGCCCTCACCGACCCGGTGCGCACGGTCTACGGAGGGACGTTCGCCGTCGACACGGCCACGGGCGCGGTGCGGCTGGTGGTCACCTCGGCCACCCTGCTGGTCATCGGGCTCGGCGTCGACGAGCTGGCCGGCACCCGCCGGGAGAGCGAGTCCTACGTGCTGCTGCTGCTGGGCGCGCTTGGCGCCTCCGTCATGGGCAGCACCACCGACCTGCTGGTCCTCGTCATCGCCTTCCTGCTCGGCAGCATCCCGCTGTACGGGCTGATCGGGATGCTGCGCTCGCCCGGGGCCGCGGAAGCGGCGTTGAAGACCTACCTGCTCGGAGCGCTGTCCGGCATCCTGCTGCTGCTCGGCACCACCGTGCTCTACGGACTCGGCGGGGCCACCGCCTACGCCGACCTGGCGCCCGGGCTGGCCGGCGCTCCCGCGGCGGCGCTCGCCGTGGGGCTGCTCGGGGTGCTCGCCGGGCTGCTGTTCAAGGCCGGTGCGGTGCCCGGGCACTTCTGGGTGCCCGACGCGGCGCAGGCGGCCGGCACCCCGGCGGCCGCCTTCCTCACCACGGTGCCCAAGATCGGCGCCCTGGTCGCCATCCACCGGCTGGTCACGGTGCTGCCGGCCTCGATCGACGGGCCGCTCCTCGTGGCAGTGCTGGCGGCGGTGACCATGACCCTGGGCAACCTCGCCGCCTTCACCCAGACCGACGTCCGCCGGTTGTTGGGCTGGTCGACGGTCAGCCAGGTGGGCTACCTGCTGATGCCTGTGGCGGTCGCGTCCGGCAGCGCGGCCGCCCTGCCCGCGCTGCTCCTCTACCTGGGGGCGTACGCGGTGACCAACCTGGCCGCCTTCGCCGTCGTCGCCGCCGTGCCGGACCGGCGGACGCTCGAGGACTTCCGCGGGTTGGCCGCGTCCTCCCCCTGGCTCGCCGGGGCACTGCTGGTCGCGCTGCTCAGCCTGGTGGGCACGCCACCGACGGCGGTGTTCGTCGGCAAGCTGACGGTCTTCACCGCAGCGTGGGACGGCGGCCTGGTCTGGCTGGTGGTGGTGGCGGCCCTCAACTCGGTGGCGAGCCTCTTCTACTACCTGCGCTGGATCGCACCGGCCTTCCGCCGCGGCGGACCGGAAGCTGAGCCCGACCGGTCACGCACCTCCGCCTCCGTGGCCGCGGTGCTCGCCGCCGCCTGCGTCCTCGGGCTGGGCCTCGCCGCCGGGGCGGTGCTGCCGCTGCTCGACGGGCCGCTCACCCGCTGAACCCGTGCTGCCCGGGTCACTCCGCGGCCGCGCCCGCGCTGCTGGCCTCGGCCTGCTCGCTGCCCGGTGCTCCGATCCACACGGTCTTCGCGTTCATGAACTCGCGCATGCCGAGCTCGGTGAGCTCGCGGCCGTAGCCGCTCTGCTTCACACCGCCGAAAGGCAGATCGGGGTAGCTGGTGGTCATCCCGTTGACGAACGCCATACCCGAGGCGATGTCGCGGACGAACTGCGCGCGCTCGTCCTCGTCCTCGCTCCACAGGTTGCTGCCCAGGCCGTAGGGATGGCTGTTGGCGATCTCGATGGCCTCGTCGAGGGAGTCCACGGTGAACAGCGCCGCGACCGGGCCGAACACCTCTTCGGCGTAGAGGTCCATCTCCGGGGTGATGTCGCTGAGCAGGGTCGGCTCGAAGAACCAGCCGGGCCGGTCCACCCGCTGCCCGCCGGTCAGGACGGTCGCGCCCTTCGCGACGGCGTCCTGCACGTACTTCTCGACGTCCTCGAGCCCGGACTCGGTGGCCAGCGGGCCGATCTGGGTGTCCTCGTCCATGGGGTCGCCGACGGTCAGGGCGGCGATCTTGTCGGTGAACAGGCGGGTGAACTCCTCGGCGACGTCGCGGTGCACGAAGAAGCGCTTCGCCGCGATGCAGCTCTGCCCGTTGTTCTGGTTGCGGGAGGTGACGGCCACCGCCGCCGCCCGGTCCAGGTGGGCCGAGGGCATGACGATGAACGGGTCGCTGCCGCCGAGCTCGAGGACCGTCGGCTTGAGCGCGTCGCCGGCGATCGAGGCGACCGACTGCCCGGCGGGGGCGCTGCCGGTGAGGGTCGCGGCGGCCACCCGGTCGTCGCGCAGCACCCGTTCGATGGTCGACGAGCCGATCAGCAGGGTCTGGAACACGTCGTCGGGGAAACCGGCCCTGCGGAAGAGCTCCTCCATGTAGAGCGCGGTCTGCGGGACGTTGCTGGCGTGCTTGAGCAGCCCGACGTTGCCGGCCATCAGCGCGGGCGCGGCGAAGCGCATCGCCTGCCAGAGCGGGAAGTTCCACGGCATCACGGCGAGGACGACGCCGATCGGCTGGTGGACGACGTAGGCCTGCGTCGCCCCGACCGCGGCGGCGTCGTAGGGCTGCGGCTCGAGCATCGCCGGGCCGTTGTCGGCGAACCAGCGCAGCGCCGCGGCGCACTTGCCCACCTCGGCCTTGGCGGAGGCGAGCGTCTTGCCCATCTCGGTGGTCATCAGCGCGGCCACCGTGTCGGTGTCGGCGTCGAGCACGTCGGCGGCGTCCCGCAGCCACTCGGCCCGCTGGGCCGGGGTCGTCCGGCGGTATGTCGCCGCCGCGGCCGCCGCACGCGCCAGCTTCTCCTCGAGCGCGTCGTCCGTGAGCGGATCGAAGGTGCGGAGCGTCTCTCCGGTCGTGGGGTTGGTGGTGGCGATGGCCATGGTGGATCCCTCCGTCGGTCGCGCTGTTCACCTGCCCGGGGCAGCACCCGGGAAACCCGCCGCTCCGCCGAGCGGAGACGCAACGACCGGCGAGCCGATCGCCCTGATCATCGGCCGGTGATCCTCGTCGACTGATCACGATGACCCGGATCGGCTTCGCGATGGGCCGGGACGGGCTGCTCCCCCCGTCGGTGGCGCAGGTCAGCCCGCGCACCGGCACCCCGCTGCGCATGACCGTGCTGTTCTCCCTGCTGGTGCTGGCCATGGCGATGTTCATCCCGCTCGGGGTGCAACTGATGGCGAACCTCAGCGTGGAGATGTGGCTGCGGTTCCTGGCCTGGCTGCTGCTCGGGCCGCTCGTGTACGCGGTGTACGGCTACCGGCACTCCCGCCTCCGCCGCGTGGACGCCTCCGGCGGGGTCGGTACCGCCACGTCGATGAGCCGGGGAGGTGACGACGACTGCAGGGCGGTGACGAACACGCCAGGTACATCGCCCCGCCTGACGGGAGGGGGGAACCGAATGCCGTTCGGGATGTGGGATCGTCGCACCTACACGTCGAGACCGCAGAGCGACTGCGGTCAGGAATGAGGACCGATGCAGTTGCAGCTGTCCCCGGAGATGCAGGCCTTCCGGGAGGAGATGCGGAGCTTCTTCACCACCCAGGTGCCGAAGGAGATCCGCGACAAGGTGGCGGCCCGCCGCCACCCCACCAAGGACGACTTCGTCACCACCCAGCAGATCCTCAACGCTGCCGGGCTGGCGGTGCCGCACTGGCCGGCCGCGTACGGCGGCCGCGACTGGACGCCGCTGCAGCGCCACATCTGGCGCGAGGAGATGCAGCTCGCCCACGTGCCCGAGCCGCTGGCGTTCAACACCAGCATGATCGGCCCGGTCCTGGCCCAGTTCGGCAACCAGGAGCAGAAGGACCGCTTCCTGGCCAAGACGGCCAACCTCGACATCTGGTGGTGCCAGGGCTTCTCCGAGCCCGACGCCGGTTCCGACCTGGCCGGGCTGCGCACCACCGCCGTCCAGGACGGTGACGAGTGGGTCGTCAACGGTCAGAAGACCTGGACGACGATGGGCCAGTACGCCGACTGGATCTTCTGCCTCGCTCGCACGGACCCGACGGCGGAGAAGAAGCAGCGCGGCATCTCGATGCTGGTCTTCCCGATGGACACCCCCGGCGTGACCCTGCGCCCGATCGAGCTGCTCGACGGCGGCTTCGAGGTCAACGAGGTCTTCTTCGAAGACGTCCGCGTCCCTTCGGAGAACCTCATCGGCGAGGTCAACAAGGGCTGGGACCAGGCCAAGTTCCTGCTCGGCAACGAGCGCGTGGGCATCGCCCGCGTCGGCGGCACCAAGGGCATGCTCGCCCTGGCCAAGGAGCTGGCCCGCGAGACGACCTACAACGGCCGTCCGCTGCTCGAGGACGCGCGCTACTCCTCCCGCATCGCCGAGATCGAGAACGAGCTCGTCGCCCTGGAGCTGACCGCGCTGCGCGTGGTCGCCAACTCCGCCGACGGCAAGCCGCACCCGGCGTCCTCGGTGCTCAAGCTCAAGGGCTCGGTCCTCCAGCAGGAGGTCACCGAGCTGATCGTCGACATCGCCGGCCCGCTGTCGGTGGCCTCGTTCGCCGAGGAGGGCTCCGACGTGCCCGACTGGGCGCGGGTCTCGGCTCCCGAGTACCTCAACTACCGGAAGGTCTCCATCTACGGAGGCTCCAACGAGGTGCAGCGCGTCATCATCAGCGGCACGATCCTGGGGTTGTGAGATAGCCATGGACTTCACCTACGACAGCGAGCAGAACGACCTGCGCGAGGCCGTGGCTGCGCTACTGGCGCGCGCCTACGGCGACAGCGAGGTGCGCCGCAAGGTCACCAAGAACGACCCGGGCTTCGACGAGAAGGTCTGGACGCAGCTGGCCGAGATGGGCCTGCTGGGTCTCCCCTTCGCCGAGGAGCACGGCGGCATGGGCGCCGGTCCGGTCGAGGTGGCGATCGTCGCCGAGGAGATCGGGCGGGTGCTCGCACCCGAGCCGTTCATCGAGGCCGTCGTCCTCGCCGGCGGGCTCGTCGACGCCGTCGGCAGCGACGCGCAGAAGGGCGAGCTCCTCGGGGCCATCGCCGGCGGCACCTCGGTGCCGACCTTCGCGCACGCCGAGATCGGCGCCCGGTGGACGGCGTCCGCCTCGGCGGTCACGGCCACCGAGGCCGGCGGCAGCTGGACGCTCAGCGGCGTCAAGGAGCCGGTGCCGCACGGCACCCGCGCCGACGTCCTGGTCGTCTCGGCCGCTCTCCCCGGAGGCGGCACCGGCCTGTTCGCCGTGGACGGGAACGCGACCGGCCTGAGCCGGACCGGTTACCGCAACATCGACGGCACCCGGTCGGCCAACGTCCGCTTCGAGGGCACCCCGGCCACGCAGCTGGGTGCCGGCGGCGATCAGACCGACGCCATCGAGCGCGCGCTGGCCGTGGCCCGGATCGCCTACGCGCACGAGTCCGTGGGCGCCATGGACACCGCGCTGCGCACCACCACCGAGTACCTGAAGACCCGCAAGCAGTTCGGGGTCACGCTGAACAAGTTCCAGGCGCTCAACTTCCGCGCCGCGGACATGTACGTGTCCCTGGAGCTGGCCCGCAGCATCGCGCTGTGGGCATCGGTGGTCCAGCTCTCCGACGGTGACGTCGTCACCGCCGCCGACCGGGCCCGGCTGCTCACCAGCCGCACCGGCCGGCACGTCGGCAAGGACGCCATCCAGCTGCACGGTGGCATCGGCGTGACCGCGGAGTACAAGGTCGGTCACTACACCGCCCGGCTCACCGTCATCGACCACCTGCTGGGCGACGGCGACTTCGCCGCCGACCGGCTGGCGGCGAACGTCGGCAGCTACCCGACCGTGGACCCGCTGGGCGCCCCGTACGCCTGACGCACCCGCGAGACGACAGAGCCCCGCTCCCCTCGGGGGGCGGGGCTCTGCCGCGTCCCGCGGACTCTCGGTGCAGGAAGTCCGGGTGGCGGGTGGGGTCAGTCGGCGAGCATCGCGCGGCGCAGCTCGACGGCGTCGGAGCGGACGGCGTCCAGCATCGGCACCACGTCGTCCTCGCGGAGCCGGCCGCAGCTGACCCGCACGATCGGCACCGCGTCGTAGTCCTCCGTGGTCAGCCGGGCGGCCACCTCGAAGGAGCTGCGCAGCAGCGCGCCCTCCTCCGCCCGGTAGTCGTCCACGTGCTTGAGCGGGGCGATCATCGGCTGCGGGAACCCCCACTGCTCGAGCGCGACCGCAGTCAGCCGGAGGCTGTTGAGCCCGTAGCGCCGGGTCTCCGCCGCCCGGCGCCCCGGGAACGTGGGCTCGGCGGCCACGATCTCGGCGTAGCCCTCGCTGTCGTTGTGGAACAGCAGGGCCGCACCCAGCTGGGCGAGCAGCCCGAGGCAGAGCGCGTCCTGCGGCCGCTCACCGAACCGCGGCGCCAGCATGGACGCCGCGAGCGCCAGGTGCGTGCTGAAGTCCCAGAAGTCCGCGGGTAGCCGCGACTCGTCGTCCAGGTCGGTGAGCGCGACGGTGGCCATGGTGCGCACCGTGGTGAAGCCGACGACGGTCACCGCGAACTGCAGCGAGGTGACCCGGCCGCGCATGCCGAAGTAGGCGGAGTTGGCCAGCTTCATCACCCGACCGGCCAGCGAGACGTCGGAGGCGAGGATCCGGGCGAGTTCCTTGGCGCTGGCGTCCTCGGAGTTCGCCACCGAGACCAGCTGGGCGGCGACCGGCTTCTGCGCGGCCATCGTGTCGATGCTGGCCAGCACCTTCTCGACGTCGAAGGCCGGGGCCGGCACGGACGCGAGGCCGGCTCGGGGGAAGGGCGTGACGGTCACGGTGCGGTCTCCCCGTAGGTGGCGAACCAGGCGGCGGCATGGCCCCCGGTCATGGGCTCGGCCAGGCTGAAGCCCTGCAGGTAGGTGGCACCCAGCCGCTGGAGCTCGTCGGCCTGCTCGGCGGTCTCCACGCCCTCGGCGACGGTGCAGAGGTTGAGGTTGCGGGCCAGCGCGATGACCGCCGAGGCGATCTCCCCGTGGCCGCCGCTGAGCTCCGCCACGAACGAGCGGTCCACCTTCAGGCAGTCCACCGGCAGGTGGCGCAGGTAGGCCAGCGAGGAGTAGCCGGTGCCGAAGTCGTCGATGGCGAGCTCGACGCCGACGTCACGGAGCTGCTGGAGCACCCGCTGCGCCGACGTCGGGTCCTTCATCAGCGCCGACTCGGTGATCTCGATGGAGATCCGCGAGGCGGGCAGGCCGTGCCGCTCGAGCGCGGCGGCGACCTGCGCGGGCAGGTTCGCGTCCAGCTGCAGGGCGGAGACGTTGACGTTGGCCTGACGCGGAGCGGCGGCACCCATGAGGCGGTCCCACTCGGCGAGCTGACGGCAGGTCTCGTCGAGGACGAACAGCCCCAGGCCGGCGATCAGGCCGCTCTCCTCGGCCAGCGGCACGAAGACCGTCGGGCTGATCGCGCCGCGATCGGGGTGCTGCCAGCGGGCCAGCGACTCGACGGCGACCGGCGTGCGGTCGGTGGTGGCGAAGATCGGCTGGTACAGCAGCGAGAGCTCGCGGTTGTCGATGGCGTTGCGCAGCTCGGTGACCATGCGCAGCTTGTCCCGGGCCTCGGCCCGGCCGGCCTGGTCGAGCACGCTGATCCGGCCCTTGCCGCCGGCCTTAGCCTGGTACATGGCGATGTCGCAGTCGCGGATGAGCTCCTCGGCGGCGACGTGGTCCGCGGTCTGCACCGTGACGCCGACGCTGGCGTGCGGGCGCACGTCGACCCCGCCGAGGCGCAGCGGCCGGGAGAGTGCCTCGGCGATCCGCTCGGCGAGCGCGACCACGGCGTCCTCGTCGACCTGCTCGCACACGACCACGAACTCGTCGCCGCCGAAGCGGGCGACCAGGTCACCGGGCCGCACCGTCGCGCGGAGCCGGTTGGCGACCTCGACGAGCAGTTCGTCGCCGGCGGTGTGGCCGAGGGAGTCGTTGACGACCTTGAAGTTGTCCAGGTCCAGGAACAGGCAGGCCAGGCCGCCGGTGCCCGGACGGAAACGCTCGGCCACGTAATGGGCCAGCAGGGTGCGGTTGGGCAGCTCGGTCAGCGGGTCGTGGTGCGCCTGGTGGGCCAGCCGCGCCTCGAAGGCCAGCCGCTCGGTGATGTCCTCGATCGTGGCCACGAAGCCGGCGCCGACGCCCGGGGTGAACAGGTGGGCGAAGCGGATGACCGTCGTCCGCACGGTGCCGTCGACGCGGACGAGGCGCGCCTGGACCTCCACCTCCCCGCCGTCCAACGCGGCCGAGACCTGCTCGATGACGGCGTCCAGGTCGTCGGTGTGCACCGTGTCGATCCAGCCGGTGCCGAGCATCTGCTCGGCGCCGCGGCCCACGAGGCCGCAGAACGCGTCGTTGACGTGCGCCAGGCGCATCCCCTGCTCGGAGAGCAGGGTCGGCACCGGCGAGCGCTCGGTGAGGGCGGAGAAGCGGCGCTCGTGGGCGTCCGCGGTGGCCCGCAGTGCGCGCTCCTGCTCGTTGGCCGTGGAGCGCAGCAGAACCGTCCACCGGCGGCCGCCCGGGGACGGCGTCGTGAGGACGCCCGCCTCGACGAGCGCCCCGCTGGCGGTGCGGACGTGCAGGGTGCGCCGGGCCGACCGTTCACGACGGAGCAGGAGCTTGAGCTCGCCACCGCCGAGGGTCGGGAAGAGTTGCTCGACCGGCATCGCGCACAGGTCCTCGAGGCCGTAGCCCAGGAGCTGCACCGCGCCGTGGTTGGCCCAGCTGAACCGCTGCGTGCGGCCCGAGGTCTCGGCGACGAGCAGCGCCAGCGAGTCGCTGACCGAGGCGCTGTAGAAGACGGAGGAGACGATGTCCGGCGGAACGTGGGCGTCCGACGCGCTGACGGCGGTCACGGTCCTCCTCTGGTGGGTCGCGGTGCGGCGGCCGAACGGCGCGCCACCAGCTACTTCGGCCTCCACCGCACCGGTTTTTGAGCCGAATCCGTCCGTTTCCCCCGATGGGGGGGCCGCCGCGGCTAGCCTGCGCGCGGAGGAGGTGCCGTCCTGTCCGTTCCCCTGCGCCCCCGGAGGCCGGCCCGCCGGCGTGCCGTCGTCGCCGCCGTCCTCGCGCTCGTCCTCGGCTCCTCGGCCTGCGCCGGGGACGCCGCCGACCCCGTGCACGGCTTCGCCGACCAGGCGCTCGCCGCCTGCGTCGCCGAGACCGCCGGCCTGCCCGCGACGACGGAGAGCTTCGCCGACCGCGACCTCACCGCCATCGAGGAGCTGCACTGCGACGGGCTCGACGCCGCCGCCCCGATCCGCTCCCTCGACGGTCTGGAGCGGCTGACCGGGCTGTTCGACCTGGACCTCCCCCGCAACGAGATCTCCGATCTGGGGCCACTCGCCGCGCTCTCCCGGCTCAGCACGCTCACCCTGACCGACAACGCGATCAGCGACCTGACGCCGTTGGAGGGGCTCGAGCTGTTCGACCTCGGGCTGTCGCAGAACCCGATCACCGACCTGTCCCCGCTCGCGGGCACCACGACGCTCAACGCGCTCGGCGTCGCGGCCGCGCAGGTCACCGACATCTCCCCGCTCGCCCGGCTGGACGGGCTGAGCCGGCTGGACCTGTCCGACAACGCGATCACCGACGTCGCACCGCTGGCCGGGCTGCCGCGCCTGGACACGCTGGACCTGGGCCGGAACCAGGTCGTCGACCCCTCCCCCCTGGGCACGATCCCCACACTGCTGGTCCTCGATCTCTTCCTCAACCAGGTGTCCCGGATCGGCGGGCTGGCCGGTGCCCCGCTCCTCCAGCAGCTCCAGCTCGGCGCCAACCCGGTCACCGACCTCACGCCGTTGCTGCAGGTGAGGAGCCTGGTCACCCTCGGCCTGGACGAGTCGGACAGCACCCGGCTCAGCGGCGTCGAGGCGCTACGGGCCGCCGGGGTCTCGGTGAACGGGCTGGCCTGAGCCGCCCCCTCCGGACGTGGCAGTGGTCACATCGGCGGGCCCCGGCCAGAATCGGCGCGGAGACACAGGCATGATCCTCTGGTTCCCCCGAGCACGCGTTCGACCCCAACCACCTGCCGACCGGCTGCGCGCCGGCCGGCGATGATCGGAGCCACGTTGCACATCGGAGTGCCGCGCGAGAACCGCCCCCGCGAGACGCGGGTGGCCGCGACGCCGACCACTGTCACCCAACTGGTCGGCCTGGGCTACGACGTCGTCGTCGAGGCCGGCGCCGGTGAGGCCAGCAGCTTCCCCGACGACGCCTTCGCCGCCGCCGGAGCCCGCATCGGCACGGCCGACGAGGCCTGGCAGGCCGACGTCGTCCTGCGGGTCACCGCGCCCTCGGTCGAGGAGATCGCCCGGCTGCGGGACGGCGCGACCCTGATCGGCATGATCAGCCCGGCGTTCAACCCGGACCTGGTCGCGGCGCTGGCCGCCCGCCCGATCACCGTGCTCTCGATGGACGCCGTGCCGCGCATCTCCCGCGCGCAGTCCCTCGACGTGCTCAGCTCCATGGCCAACATCGCCGGCTACCGCGCCGTCGTCGAGGCCGCGCACGTGTTCGGCCGCTTCTTCACCGGCCAGGTCACCGCGGCCGGCAAGGTGCCCCCGGCCAAGGTGCTCGTCGCCGGCGCCGGCGTCGCCGGTCTGGCCGCGATCGGGGCCGCCAGCAGCCTGGGCGCGATCGTGCGGGCCACCGACGTGCGCCCGGAGGTCGCCGAGCAGGTGCGCTCCCTCGGTGGCGAGTACGTCGCGGTGAAGGCCGGGGAGCAGGAGGTCAGCTCCGACGGCTACGCCCGCGAGATGGGCGAGGACTTCAACCGGCGCGCCGCCGAGATGTACGCGGAGCAGGCGAAGGACGTCGACATCGTCATCACCACCGCGCTCATCCCCGGCCGCCCGGCTCCGCTGCTGATGACCGCGGAGATGGTCGCCTCGATGCGCTCAGGCAGCGTGATCGTGGACATGGCCGCGGCGCAGGGCGGCAACGTCGCCGGCTCGGTGGCCGACGAGATCGTGCTCACCGCCAACGGCGTCTCGATCATCGGTTACACCGACCTGCCCGCCCGGCTGCCGGCGCAGGCCTCGCAGCTCTACGGCACGAACCTGGTCAACCTGCTCAAGCTGCTCACGCCCGGCAAGGACGGCGCGCTGGTCCTCGACATGGACGACGTCGTGCAGCGGTCGATGACCGTGGTGCGCGAGGGCGAGACGCTGTGGCCCCCGCCGCCGGTGCAGGTCTCGGCCGCTCCGGCGCCGGCCGCGGCCGCGGCGCCCAAGCAGGCCGCTCCCCCACCCGAGCCACCGAAGCCGGGACGGCGCTTCGCGCTGGTCGGGCTCGGTGCCGCGCTGCTGTTCGTGCTCGCCGGGTTCTCGCCGAGCGAGCTGGTCCAGCACCTCACGGTGTTCGCGCTCGCCGTCGTCGTCGGCTTCTACGTGATCAGCGGGGTGCACCACGCCCTGCACACGCCGCTGATGAGCGTCACCAACGCCATCTCCGGGATCATCGTCGTCGGCGCCCTGCTCCAGATCGGGCACGACGACGCCCTGGTGACCGCGCTCGCGTTCCTGGCGATCCTCGTCGCGAGCATCAACGTCTTCGGCGGCTTCGCCGTCACCCGCCGCATGCTCGGCATGTTCACCCGCGGGCCGAGCACCGGGAGTGCAGCACGATGACCGCCACCGGTGCCGCGTCCGCGGCCTACATCGTCGCCGCGCTGCTGTTCATCCTCAGCCTGGCCGGCCTCGCCAAGCACGAGACGGCGAAGGCGGGCAACGCCTACGGCATGGCCGGCATGGCCATCGCGCTGGCCGCCACCATCGGCCTGGCCGTCGACCACGGCCTCTCCGGCACCGGCGCCGCCCTGATGGTCGTCGCCGTCGTCATCGGTGCGGCGATCGGGCTGTGGCGGGCGGCCCAGGTCGAGATGACCGGCATGCCCGAGCTCATCGCGATCCTGCACAGCTTCGTCGGCCTGGCCGCGGTGCTCGTGGGCTGGAACGGCTACCTCTCGGTCGAGGCCGACCTGGACAACCAGACGGAGGTGTCGGCCGACCTGCTGGGCATCCACTCCGGCGAGGTGGCGATCGGCGTCTTCATCGGCGCGGTGACCTTCACCGGCTCGATCGTGGCCTTCCTCAAGCTGTCCGGCCGGATCAAGAGCAACCCGCTGGTCCTCCCGGGCAAGAACTGGCTCAACCTGGGCGCGCTCGCCGTCTTCGCCGCGCTGACCGTCGTCTTCGTGGTCGAGCCCAACCTGCCGGTGCTGGCGATCCTCACCGTGCTCGCGCTGGGCCTGGGCTGGCACCTGGTCGCCTCGATCGGCGGCGGCGACATGCCGGTCGTCGTCTCGATGCTCAACAGCTACTCGGGCTGGGCCGCGGCCGCGTCGGGCTTCCTGCTCGGCAACGACCTGCTGATCATCACCGGCGCGCTGGTCGGCTCCTCGGGTGCCTACCTCTCCTACATCATGTGCAGGGCGATGAACCGGTCGTTCATCTCGGTCATCGCGGGCGGTTTCGGCAACGAGGGCAGCGCCGCGGCCTCCGACGTCGACTACGGCGAGCACACCGAGATCTCCGCCGAGGACACCGCCGAGCTGCTGCGCGACGCCACGTCCGTCGTCATCACCCCCGGCTACGGCATGGCGGTGGCGCAGGCGCAGAGCGCGGTCGCCGAGCTCACCCGCAAGCTCACCGAGCGCGGCGTGGAGGTGCGCTTCGGCATCCACCCGGTCGCGGGGCGCCTGCCGGGCCACATGAACGTGCTGCTCGCCGAGGCCAAGGTCCCCTACGACGTCGTCCTCGAGATGGACGAGATCAACGACGACCTGGCCGCCACCTCCGTCGTCCTGGTCATCGGCGCGAACGACACGGTCAACCCGTCCGCCGCGGACGACCCCACCAGCCCGATCGCCGGCATGCCGGTGCTGCGGGTGTGGGAGGCCGAGCGGGTCGTGGTGTTCAAGCGGTCGATGAACACCGGGTACGCCGGCGTCCAGAACCCGCTGTTCTTCCGGGACAACAGCCGGATGCTGTTCGGGGACGCCCGGGAGCGCGTGGAGGACATCCTCCGGGCGCTCTGAGCCGCGGGGGCGGTTCTTCTCACAGACCCTGTTGCCCGGCGCGGGCGCGGCCTACGGTCGGTGCATGCGTGGGCACGGGTCGGTGAGGGAGCTGCCGGAGGCAGCCGCCGCCGATCACCTGTGCTGGGTGCACGACGACGACGTCGCCTTCGGCGCGGCCGTCCGGGCGTTCCTGGCCGGCGGCCTGGACCGTGGCGAGCGGCTGCTGTGCGTCGGCGAGCGCGCCATCTCCGCCCTGGACGGCGGCGAGGGCCCGCTCGGGGACGTCGACGGCCTGCGGGCCGGCGGCGTGCTGGAGACGATGACGATCGCCGAGGCGTACGCCGCCACCGGCGCGTTCGCCGTCGACCGGCAGCGCGCCTTCTACGAGGCGGCCACCCGGCGGGCGCGTGCCGACGGCTACCACGGGCTCCGCGTCGTCGCGGAGGTCACCGAGCTCGCCGCAGACCCGGGCAACGTGGCCGAGCTGGTGCGATGGGAGCATGCCGCCGACGAGTTCATCGCGTCGGGCTCGGGGATGTCGGCGATGTGCGCCTACCGGAGCGACCTCCCGGCCGACACGTTGGGCGGCGCGCTCGCAATGCACCCGACCACCCACGCCCCGGACCACCTCAGCCCGTGGCGGCTGTTCCTCGACGAGCACGGCCTCGCCCTCGCCGGCTCCGTCGACACCTTCACCGCCGACCGGCTCGCCGCACTGCTGGCCGGCACCCCCACCGGGGCGCGCGCCGTCCTGGACCTCGGCGACCTCGAGTTCGTCGACGTCGCGGGCTGCCGGGCGCTGGCCGGCTGGGCGGCGTCCCTGCGGGCGCGCGGCGTCCCGCTGGAGATCCGCGGCGCCTCGCGGCTGACCCAGCGGGTGTGGCAGGTCCTCGGCCTCGTGGAGCTCGCCCCCGTCACCTTCACCGGCGCCCGCGGATGACCGCGCCGGCCGCGACCACCCCCTCGTCGGCCGGCTTCGAGCACGAGGCGCTGTTCTACCGCGACGACGAGACCTTCCTCGCCGGGCTCCTGCCCTACGTCCGCGAGGGCCTGGCACGGGGCGAGGACGTGCTCGTCGCCGAGCCGGCCGACCGCGCGGCGGTGCTGCGCGACGGCCTGGGTGCCGACGCCGCAGCGGTGCGCTGGCTGGACATGGGCGTCGTCGGAGCGAACCCGGCCCGGATCATCGGTCTCTGGGCCACCGCACTCGACGCCGCGAGCGCCGCTGGGCGCCGGTTGCGCGGCGTCGGGGAACCGGCCTGGCCGGGCCGCCACGAGGCGGAGTTCGTCGAGTGCCGGCTGCACGAGCTCCTGCTGAACACCGCCTTCGACGGGGGCGCGCCGTGGCGGCTGCTCTGCCCGTACGACCAGGCCCGCCTCCCCCGCGCCGTCCGCACCGGCGCGCTCCAGTCGCACCCGGTCGTCTCCACCCCCGAGCACCGCCGCCCGAGCACCGCCTTCCACCGCGAGGCGGCCGCCGCGGCGTTCGACACCCCGCTGCACCAGCCCGCCGACGGCGTCCTGCGCGGCAGCTACGGCCCCGACGACGTGCAGGCCACCCGGCGGACGGTGGCGTCCTTCGCCCGGTCGGCCGGCCTGACCACCGAGCAGGGCCAGGTCCTGGAGCTCGCCGCCTCCGAGCTGGTCGCCAACTCGCTCCGGCACGGAGGCGGGCACGGCACCGTCTCCCTGTGGGCCACCACGGACGCCGCCGTCGTCGAGTTCCGGGACGGGGGCCGGATCGCCGACCCGCTCGTGGGCCGGCTCGCCCTGCCTCCCGACGCACCGGGTGGGCGCGGGTTGTACGCCGTGAACCAGCTGTGCGACCTCGTGCAGGTCCGCTCGTCCACCGAGGGGACGACGGTCCGCATCACCACCTGGCGCTGACCGCGCCGGGCCGAGCGCCGGCCGGTCAGGGCACCGGGTCGGGCCCGGGCTCCTCGGGGTGGCCGCCGTCGCGCCGCACCAGGTCACCCACCGCCTCCTCGAGGCGGGCCCACGTGCCGCTCCACTCGACCAGCGGCTCGAGGATGCGCTCGAGGACGGCGAGCTGCTGGTCGAAGGCGTCCAGCTGGGCGCGCATGCCCGTGATCGACGCGCGCTGGGCCTTCACCATCTCGGCCACCGCCCGCAGCTGGGCGGCCGACATCGCGCCGGGCGGGCTGGGCAGGGCGGGCAGGGACAGCCGGGCGGGCACCGAGCCCGCCACGGTTCGCGCGCGGTCGGTGAACCCGCGGAGCTGGGTCACGAACTCCTCGATCGACCGGCCCACGAGGCCGCCCGGCGGGACGCCCCGCTCCGGTCCTGGTCGTTCCTCGGTCATGCCCGGACGCTAGGCCGGTCCGTCCCGGGCAGCGAGCCGTGGCGGTCCCGGGAGCCGGACGCACCGGACGGCAGACTGGGACCGGGCCCGCGCCGGTTCGCCGTGCCCCAGCGACCTCCTGCGGGGGGAGTTCCGAGGAGAGCCGATGCGCCCGTCCGCCGTCCGTGGCACCGCCGTCCTGGCCGCGCTCGTCTGCGGTCTGGCCGCCTGCGGGAGCGAGCCGCGCCCCGGACGCGCCGACGCCTCGACGACGCCGACCACGGCCGCGCCCCCGTCGTCCGAGCCGACCGCGCCGACCGCGCCGACGCCGGGTACCGACGCCGAGGCGCGGGTGGCCGCCGCGCTGTCCGGCCTGGACCGGCGGGCGCAGATCGCGCAGCTGTTCGTCGTCGGCGTCCCTGCCGACGACCCGGGCGCCGGTGCCGAGCTGGTCGAGCAGGGGGTGGGCGGGCTGTTCCTGGCGGGCCGGCCGGCCGACCCGGCCGCGGAGCTCGCCGACCGGACCACCGCCTGGCAGGAGCAGGCCGCGGGGCCCGGCCTCTGGGTCGCCGTCGACCAGGAGGGCGGCAGCGTGCAGACGCTCAAGGGCGAGGGCTTCGACCGGCTGCCCAACGCGACGACGCAGGGCGACCTCCCGACCGACCAGCTGAGCGCGCTGGCCGCGGACCTGGGCAGCCAGCTGCACGGGGCGGGGGTGAACCTGAACCTGGCACCGGTGGTCGACGTCGTACCGGCCGGCACCGAGGACACAAACGGCCCGATCGGCGTCTTCGACCGGCAGTACGGCAGCACCGGCGCGGAGGTCGCCCCGGCGGCGACCGCAGTCGTCGACGGCCTGGCCGCGGCCGGGGTGACCGCGACGCTCAAGCACTTCCCCGGCCTGGGGCGGGTGCGCGGGAACACCGACGACACCGCCGACGTCGTGGACCCGGAGACCGCGGCCGGGGCCGACCAGGTCACCGCCTTCGCGAACACGTTGACGGGGACGACGGCACGGCCGATGGTGATGACGTCGTCGGCGACCTACCGCCGGATCGACCCGGCGAACCCGGCGGCCTTCTCCCCGGTGGTGATCGGCGAGCTGCTGCGCGGCACGCTCGGCTTCACCGGTCCGGTCATCTCCGACGACCTGGGCAACGCCGCCGCGGTACGCAGCACCCCCGTGGGGGCGCGGGCGGTGCGCTTCCTGTCCGCCGGCGGCACCCTGGTGCTCACCATCTCGCCGGACACGTTCCCGACCATGCTTGAGGCGGTGGTGGACCGCAGCGGCGCCGACCCGGCCTTCTCTGCCGTCGTCGACGCCGCCGTCCACACCGCCCTGCTGGCCAAGGCCGAGGCCGGCCTGCTGGGCTGACCTAGCGGATCAGTACCAGCCCGTGGCCTGCGAGTGCGACCAGGCGCCGCAGGGCGAGCCGAACCGCTTCTGGATGTAGATCAGGCCGGCGTCGATCTGCCGGTAGCCGTCCGAGGTCTTGGCGATCCCGGTCCCGGCCCACGTGCTGTTCAGGAACTGCGGGATGCCGTATGCGGTGCTCGACGGGTTCTGCGCGTTGGGGTTCCAGCCGCTCTCCTTGCCCCACAACTTCTCCAGGCAGGAGAACTGCGTGCCGTTGCCGCCCAGCTTCTGCAGCGCGTAGCTCTGGTAGGAGCCCGACGGCGCCGCGGCAGCGGTGGCGCCACCGCTCGAGCGCGGGGCGGCCGGCGCGGCGGGCGCGGCCTTGCGGGCGGCCTCGGCGGCACGGGCGGCCTCGGCGGCACGGGCAGCCTCGGCGGCACGGGCCGCCTCCGCGGCACGGGCGGCTTCGACGCGGGCGGCCTCGACGCGGGCGGCCTCGACGCGGGCGGCCTCCTCGGCCGCCAGGCGGGCGGCCTCCTCCGCC
>JBBSKB010000047.1:0-24935 GCA_038256725.1 Mycobacteriales bacterium
CAAGATCGAGCCCCCGGCTCCGGTCGACAAGGACCTCTACGAGCTGCCGCCCGAGGAGGCCCTGGGCATCGCGAAGGTCCCTGCGTCGCTGGACGCCGCACTGGACAACCTCGAGACCGACCACGAGTACCTGGTCGACGGCGGGGTGTTCACCCCCGACCTGATCGAGACGTGGATCGACTACAAGCGGGCCCACGAGATCGACCCGATCCGGCTGCGCCCGCACCCGCACGAGTTCGCGATGTACTACGACATCTGAGTCGCGAGACATCTGAGTCGTACCGCCACCGCGGCCCCCGCCCTGCACGTCAGGACGGGGGCCGCGGTGCGTCCCGGCTTCCCGAGTGCGCACTCTTCGGGGTCTCGCACCGCGGATGACCCCGGAAAGTGCGCACTCGCCGGATCAGGCGGACGCCGTCGTCAGCACGACCGTCGCGCCGCCGGCCAGCACGTCGTCCGGCAGCAAGCCACGAGCAGCTCGTCCAGCGTGCGTGCGCCGACCGCCTCACGGAGCGCGATCTGCAGCGCCGCGTAGACGAAGCCGTCGGAGTGCTCGACCGCCTCGTGCCAGCGCCGGGGGTCCGCCGTCCGGACGGCGGCCGTGAGGCTCATCTTCACCGACAACCCGTCGGCGGTGAGCACCTCCTGGCTCGGCACGACGAGCAGCCGCGGCCGGACGAGCACCCGGACCACCGAGCGCCGGCGCCTCGACCTGCGGTGCCGGCCGTCCTCGAGCACCTCCTCCAAGCGGCCGTCCTCCTCGCGGGACACCTCCAGGCGGAGCTCGTCCGCGCCCCAGTCCAAAGACGAGGAGGCACCATAGGTCAGTCGGCGAGTGCGCGTGGATCGTCGCTGCGCACCGCCCATGACCACGCTCAGCGCGCACTCGCGGGCAAGGCGGCGGCGGAGTGGGTCAGGCGTAACGGGCGACGAAGTTCTCCAGCAGGCGGCCGGGCTCCGTGACGACGGCGGGGGTCAGGCGGGCGACGAGCGCGTCGAGCTCGGACGGCGGGAAGTAGCCCGCGTGCTGGTAGACGCGCACCCGCGTGAGCAGCCCGGGGACGTCGAGCTCGGGGTGGAACTGGGTGGCGTAGACGTTGCTCCCGACGCGGAACATCTGCACCGGGCAGCCGGCCGAGCCGGCCAGCAGCGTCGCCGAGGGCGGCAGCACCCGGCACGCTTCCTTGTGCCCGACGAAGGCGTCGAAGGTCTCGGGCAGACCGGCCAGCACCGGGTCGCTCCGGCCGGCCTCGGTGAGCCGCACCCGCACGGCCGAGATCGGCTCCCCGTAGGTCCGATCGACGACGCCGCCCTGGTGCGTACCCAGCGTGCCGATGCCGTAGCAGGCGCCGAGGAACGGGACGTCGCGCGCGACCACGCGGTCCAGCAGCCGCGCCAGATCGCGCTCCACCCGGCGCTGGACGTCGCTCTTCAGTTCGTCCGGATCGCTGGCGTTGAAGGGGCTGCCCCCGAGGAGGACGCCGGCGTAGGCGTCCAGGTCGAGCTCCGGCACGGGCCCGGCCTCGACCCGGATCCGGTGCAACTCCCGCTCCCCCAGTCCCGTCGCGCGGAGGAAGCCGGCGTACTCGTCGTCGGCGGCGACGTCCTCGGCGCGGGTGGAGAGGAGGACGAAGGGCCGCACGGGCAGAGCCTAGGCAGCCGTTCTCAGGCGTAGGACGGCGCGACCAGCACCAGCGAGGCCATCATGGCGTCCAGCACCGCCACGTTCCGCTCGTAGTCGAACGGTGGCAGTCCCACCGTGCTGGCGACCAGCGTGTCCTGGGCCGTCGATCCCTCCGGCAGGTCGACGACGTAGGTCGTGATGGGGGTGCCGCTCGGGTAGAGGCCCGGATTCGCGTGCCGCTCCAGCCGCAGAGCAGGCAGGCCGCCCACGTCGACCGCCGTGCTGACCGTGACGTCCCCCCACGACGACGGTGGCCGCGGCCCCTCGACCACTCGGAGCGTGATGTTGGCGATGCGCACGTCGGACGCCTCGGGGACGTCGAAGGACTCGGCGGCGAACCAGCTGCAGGCCGGCAACGTCACGCCCGGGTTGACCGACCAGCCGGCGGGGTGGCTCACGCGGAACCCGGCCGGATGGGTGCAGTCGCTGCTGTCGGGCCCGCCGCGGGTGTCCACGGAGGGCGTCCCTGGCGCCGGCGAGGCGGCCGCGCCGCGGCCCTCGTCCGCACCGCACCCGCTGAGGACCAGCAGCGCACACGCTCCGGCGAGAATCGTGCGCATGCGGGTACCTGCTTCCGTCCGGGGTCGGTGACGTCTCCTCTCTAGCCGGGGAGGGCCGGCGCGGAACCTGCCGAGCCGGATCGCCATCCGATCGTCATGCGACGGTCCGGTATCGCCTCGACGAGCCCACGCGGGCGACATCACCTGTGCCCAGGCATCGAAACGGCCGTCCCTGGGCATGGGCTCCGACATGCACCTGCCTGCTGCCCGCGGTCCGCTCAGCGAATCCCTCGTCCGTGACCTGGCCACCCGTCCGCAGCTCACCGCTCGGACGCTGGAGACCGCTGCCCGCCTGGCCGACGACCCGGCCACCGTGCTCACCGACGAGGACGTGCAGCTGTCGCTGGCGGTCTGCTACGAGCTGCACTACCGCGGTTTCGACGAGGTCGACGACGCGTGGGAGTGGGATCCGCAGCTCATCGGGCTGCGCTCCGGTCTGGAGCGGCTGCACCTGTCCGCACTGCGGGCGCTGGTCGGCCCGGTGCCGGTCACCGACGAGCCGATCGACGTCCAACTCGCGGCGGCCATCGCCGAGGACGACGGGCCCTCGCTGTCGAGGTTCATGGCCCGGGAGGGCAGCCTCGAGCAGTGGCGGGAGTACCTCGCGCTGCGGTCGGTCTACCACCTCAAGGAGGGCGACCCGCACACGTTCGCCATTCCGCGGCTGTCCGGCCGGACGAAGGCTGCGATGGTCGAGATCCAGGCCGATGAGTACGGCGGCGGCTCGGCCGCCCGCATGCACAGCGAGCTGTTCGCGGGCCTGATGCGCGACCTGGACCTGGACTCCACCTACGGTGCGCTGTGGGACGACGCCCCGGCCGCGGCGTTCTCCAGCGTGAACACGATGTCGCTGTTCGGCCTGCACCGGCGATGGCGCGGTGCCGCACTCGGGCACCTGGCCACCGTGGAGATGACCTCCTCGGAGCCCAGCCGCCGTTACTCGGCCGGCCTGCGCCGGCTCGGCTTCGACGAGTCGACGACGGTCTTCTACGACGAGCACGTCGAGGCCGACGCCGTGCACGAGCAGATCGCCTCGGTCGACATGTGCGGCGCCTTCGTGCAGGAGAACCCCGCACTCGCCGAGGACGTCCTGTTCGGGGCGCGCAGCTCGCTGGCCATGGACGGCGTCGCAGCGCGGCACCTGCTGACCGCCTGGGAGGCGGGCCGTTCGGGCCTCCATCGGGAGCAGTCGCTGGCCGCCTGACCGCCCGGTTCCTGCCGTCCGGTCCCTGCTGCTCAGTCCTTGCCCTGCGGCTCCTGCCGGAGCTGCGCGGCCGGGCGGGGCCGGTTCGGAGCGCTGGGGGCGGAGAAGCCGGCCCGCTTGTGCGTGCCGTCGCAGAAGGGCTTGATGCCCGACTTGCCGCACCGGCACAGCGCGATCGTGCGGCGGCCCGGGTCGATCTCGGCGCCGTCCTGGTCGAGCAGGCGGAAGTCGCCGCGCACGATGAGCGGGCCGTCCCGGTAGGGGGTGATCGTCGCGCCCTCGCCGTCGTCGACACCGGGTTCGACGTCGTCGGGCAGCTCGGACTCGGCAGCAGGAAGGCTCGACACGTCTCCACTCTGCCCGCTCCCCCGGTCGGCACACGCCCGAGGGGGCGCGGGACAGCGCCAGGTGGCTCAGTTGTCGACGGGCTGCCCGTAGAAGACGTGCTCCACGACGCTGCGGGCGTGCCGGGTGGTGCGGTGGTACTCGTCGAGGAACCGGCCGGGTTCGGTGTCCGGACCGTAGCCGCACGCGCGGGCCACGCCCTCGAGCTCCAGCCCGGGCCGGGGCAGCTGGTCACTCGGGCGGCCGCGCACGAGGAAGACGGCGTTGCGCGCCCGGGTGGCGATCTCCCAGGCCGAGCGCAGCGCGGCGGCATCCTCGGCGGTGAGCAGCCCGGCGTCCGCCGCGGCTTCGAGCCCCTGCATCGTCGGCCGCACACGGATCTCCGGCACCTCGGCCGCGTGCTGCAGCTGCAGCAGCTGGACGGTCCACTCCACGTCGGACAGCCCGCCCCGGCCGAGCTTGGTGTGCGTCGCCGGATCGGCACCGCGCGGCAGCCGCTCCCGCTCCACCCGGGCCTTGATCCGCCGGATCTCGGCCACCTGGTCGGCGGCGAGCCCGCCGTCCGGGAAGCGGAGCGGGTCGATCAGCTCGACGAACGCCGCTCCGAGGTCCTCGTCGCCGGCGACCGGCGTCGCCCGCAGCAGCGCCTGCACCTCCCACAGCGAGACCCAGCGCTCGTAGTACTCGCGGAACGCGGACAGGCTGCGGGCCATCGCCCCCTGGCGGCCCTCGGGCCGCAGGTCCGCGTCGATCTCGAAGGCCGGGTCGGGCGCGGGTTCGGCGAGCAGCCGCCGCAGCGTGTGCGCGACGGCGTTCGCCGCCGACGTCGCAGCGCCCTCCTCCGATCCCGCCCGCGGGCGGTGCACGAAGAGGACGTCGGCGTCGGAGCCGTAGCCCATCTCGCCGCCCCCGAGCCGGCCCATGCCGATGACCGCCATGTCGACGGGCAGTTCGGCGACCTCCACGCCGGTCTCCAGCGCGTGGGCGCGCAGGGCGACGTCCAGGCCGGTCCGCAGCGTGGCGA
This sequence comes from Mycobacteriales bacterium, assembly GCA_038256725.1. Taxonomy (GTDB): domain Bacteria; phylum Actinomycetota; class Actinomycetes; order Mycobacteriales; family Geodermatophilaceae; genus Blastococcus. The sequence goes on from JBBSKB010000047.1 coordinate 4,818, forward strand.
CGGCGACGTCGGTGAGCGCCTCCCCGACCCGCAGCACGTCCAGCCGGCCCAGCAGATCGGCGCAGGCGATCCGCAGCAGCTCCTGCCGGCGCAGCCCGCGCAGCACCCGGATGCCGGCCTGCGGGTCGCCGGCGCGGGCGGCCGCGAGCCCCCACGCCTTGGTCAGCACCGCCACCCCGCGCGGCTCGAGCTCGGCGTCGTCCGCCAGCAGCCGCAGCGCCTCGGGGGTGCGGGTCAGCAGGCCGGCGACGTACTGGCTCGAGCCCAGCAGCTGCGCCAGCCTCTCGGCCACCTGCCCCTCGTCGCGCAGCAGCCGCAGGAACCACTGGTTGCCGCCCAGCGCCTCGCTGACCTGCCGGTAGGCGAGCAGCCCGGCGTCGGGGTTGGGACAGGAGGCGAAGGTCTGCAGCAGCACCGGCAGCAGGTACTTCTGCATGGACGCCGAGCGCGACACGCCTCCGGTCAGCGCCGCGAGGTGCCGCAGCGCCGCGTCGGGGTCGCCGAAGCCGAGGGCGCGCAGCCAGTCGCCGGCCGCCTTCGGGCCCAGCTGCAGCCGCTCACCGGGCACCCGGGCGACCGCGGACAGCAGCGGACGGTAGAAGAGCTTCTCGTGCAGCCGCCGCACCTCGCGGGTGTGCAGGTTCAGCTCGGCCTGGAGCACCTCGACGGCGCCGCCACGGGCGTCGGGCTTGTAGCCCAGCGACCGGGCCAGCCAGCGCAGCTGCTGCTCGTCGGTCGGCAGCAGGTGGGTGCGCCGCAGCCGGAGCAGCTGGAGCCGGTGCTCGACGGTGCGCAGGAACCGGTAGGAGGCGATGAGGGTGGCGGCGTCGTCCCGGCCGACGTAACCACCGGACGACAACGCCATGAGCGCCGGCAGGGTGCCGCCCTGCCGGAGCGAGGCGTCGGCCCGGCCGTGCACCAGCTGCAGCAGCTGGACGGCGAACTCGACGTCGCGCAGCCCGCCGCGGCCCAGCTTGAGCTCGCGCTCGGCCTGCGCGGGCGGGATGTTCTCCTCCACCCGCCGGCGCATCGCCTGCACCTCGCCGACGAAGCCGGGGCGGTCCCCCGCCCGCCACACCAGCGGCCAGAGCGCGTCGACGTAGGCCCGGCCGAGGTCGGGGTCGCCCGCGACCGGGCGCATCTTCAGCAGCGCCTGGAACTCCCAGGTGCTGGCCCACTGCTCGTAGTAGGCCGAGTGACCGGCGACGGTGCGCACCAGCACCCCGGCCTTGCCCTCGGGACGCAGCGCGGCGTCGACCTCCCAGGCGGCCTCGCGGCAGATGCGCATGAGTGCCGCGGCGACCCGGGTGGCGCTGCCGAGGGCGGCGCTCTCCGCGTCTCCGTCCACCGCCCGGCCCTCGGGGTCGACCGGCTCGCCGACGAAGACGACGTCGACGTCGCTCACGTAGTTGAGCTCCCGGCCGCCGGTCTTGCCCAGCGCGATCACCGACAGCCGGCAGGCCGCGGCGTCGGCCGGTTGCTCGGCGACGGCCAGGGCCATCCCCGCGGTGAGCACCGCGGCGGCGATGTCGGCCAGCTCGGCGGCGGCGTCCTCGGCGGGCAGGTTGTCGCCCAGGTCGCGGCCGGCCAACGAGAGGATGGCCCGCCGGTAGGCCAGCCGGAGCCCGGCCACCCGGGCCGGCGAGGCGTCGGGCGCCCCCTTGCCCAACCGGACACCCCACGGCGGGTCGTCCGGGTCGGCGCCGACGGCGGCCAGCATCTGCCGCTCCAGCGCCACCGGCGTCGGCCGGGCCGGGCCGGCGTCCTCGGCGTCGAGGACGGTCCAGTCGTGCGGGTGCGCGGCGAGGTGGTCGGCGAGCCCGGAGCTCGCGCCGAGGACGGCGAGCAGCCGGCTCCGGAGCAGCGACGACCCGCGGAGGCGGGCGAGGAGCGAAGCGGCGGCCTCCCCGGTCGCGTCGGCCTCGTCGAGCGCCTCGACCAGCCGGTGCAGGGAGCGGACGGCGAGGTCGGGGTCACCGGCGCGGGCGAGCGCGGCGACGACCGGCCCGGCCTCGGGGTCGGCCGGCTCGTTGCGGCCCAGATCCCACAGCCCCAGGTCGGGGTGCGAGAGCAGGCGCGCGGCGCGCTCGCCGTCCTCGAAGCCGAACCGCACCAGCCGGACGACGGCGCGGCGCGGGATCTCCACGTCGGGACCCACCGCTCAGACCGCCTGCGGGGCGTGCGCCCGCACCAGGTCGGCGAAGCGTGCGGCGAACGGCGACCACGTCTCGGCGAGGTCGTCGTGCACGGCGTCGGTCCGCTCGCAGAGCGTCTCGGCGTCGACCGGCGCCGCCTCGACGCCGCGCGGATCGGCGGCCGCCCAGGCGCGCACCATCTCCGGCGTCGTCTCGATGTGGAACTGGACCCCGTAGACCGCCGCACCCACCCGGAAGGCCTGGTGGGCGTAGTGCGCGTTGCTGGCCAGCAGCGTCGCGCCGGGCGGCAGGGTGGCGATCTCGTCGTGGTGCCACTGGACGACGTCGGGGGTCAGCGGCAGCGGGCCGAACACCGGATCGGCGTAGGCGGCGTCGCGCTTGGCGACCAGGGTGGCGCCCACCTCCGGGCCCTCGAGCCCGCGTCGCACGGCCCCTCCCCCGACGTCGGCGAGCAGCTGGGCGCCCAGGCAGACGGCGAGCGTCGGGACGTCGCCGTCGATCGCCTGGCGCAGCAGCGCACGGACGCCGGCCAGCTCGGGGCTGGTCGCCTCGTCGTCGTTCGCCGACTGGGGGCCGCCGAGGACGAGCAGCCCGGCGTGCCCCTCGAGGGTGTCCGGCAGCGTCTCGCCGCGCCCGAGGCGCCGCTCGTCCAGGGTCAGCCCGGCGTCGGCGAGCCATTCCCCGAGCCGGGCCGGCGGGTCGGTCTCGCTCGGGACGACGACGAGGAGGCTGGCCACGCGGTCGAGATTAGCCGCGCCGACCGCATGGACCTGCTCCCGGCGTCAGAGGCCCGGCAGGTACCGCTGCAGCTCGAAGGGCGTCACGTTGCGCCGGTAGGAGTTGAACTCCTCCCACTTGTTGCGCAGGAAGAACTCGAAGACGTGCTCCCCGAGGGTCTCGGCGACGAGTTCGCTGCTCTGCATGGCCGTGAGCGCCTCGCCCAGGGAGACCGGCAGGTCCTCGTAGCCGGCCGCGCGGCGCTCGGTGTCGGTGAGCGACCAGACGTCGTCCTCGGCCTCGGGCGGCAGCTCGTAGCCCTTCTCGATGCCCCGCAGACCGGCGGCGAGCAGGACGGCGAAGGTGAGGTAAGGGTTGCAGGCCGAGTCCGGCGAGCGGACCTCCACCCGCGCCGACTGCGCCTTGCTGGGCTTGTACTCGGGCAGCCGCACCAGGGCGGAGCGGTTGGCCCGGCCCCACGTTGCCGCCGTCGGCGCCTCGGTGCCGGCCAGCAGCCGCCGGTAGGAGTTCACCGTCTGGTTGGTGACGGCGGTGACCTCGCGCGCGTGGGTGAGCAGCCCGGCGATGAACTGCTTCGCCGTCGTCGACAGGCGCATCGGGTCGGCGGCGTCGTGGAACGCATTGCGGTCCCCCTCGAAGAGCGAGAGGTGGGTGTGCATCGCCGAGCCGGCGAGATCGGTGAACGGCTTCGGCATGAACGTGGCGTGCACGCCCTGGGCGAGCGCGACCTCCCGCACGACGTGCCGCAGCGTCATGATGTTGTCCGCCATCGACAGCGCATCGGCGTAGCGCAGGTCGATCTCCTGCTGCCCGGGGGCGACCTCGTGGTGGCTGAACTCCACCGAGATGCCCATGGCCTCGAGCGCGAAGACCGCCTCGCGCCGGAAGTCGTGCGCGACGTTGTGGGTGGACAGGTCGAAGTAGCCTCCCGTGTCGGCCGGCTGCGGCGGCGTGCCGTCCGTCGGCAGATCCTTGAGCAGGAAGAACTCGATCTCGGGGTGGGTGTAGAAGGTGAAGCCCATGTCGGCGGCCTTCGCCAGCGCACGGCGGAGCACGTGCCGGGGGTCGGCCCAGGCCGGGGAACCGTCGGGCAGCGTGATGTCGCAGAACATGCGGGCGGTGTCGCTGGGCCGGCCGTCGCGGCCGGGCATCACCTGGAAGGTGCCGGGGTCGGGCTTGGCGAGCATGTCGGACTCGTAGACCCGCGCGAAGCCCTCGATCGCGGAGCCGTCGAAGCCGATGCCCTCCGCGAACGCCGCCTCGATCTCGGCGGGTGCCACTGCGACGGCCTTCAGGTAGCCCGACACGTCGGTGAACCAGAGCCGGACGAACCGGATGTCGCGCTCTTCCAGGGTGCGCAGGACGAACTCCTGCTGTCGATCCATGCTGGCCATGATCGCGTCCGCTCGTTTCCGGGATGTGACGACGCCGCCCACCTTGCCTCGTCCCGGGCATTCGCACACCGTCCGCGCCCGCCCCCACGGACGTGTCGCGGGGAGGTCAGGTCCCGCTCTGCCAGGTGGGTGGGGAGAGGATCGCGTCGAGCCGGCGGAGTTCGTCGCGGTGCAGGGCGCTGAGCCGGCCGAGGACCTGCTCCCCGTCGTCGGTCAGCAGCACCTGCACCGCACGCGCGTCGTCGGGATGCGGGGCGCGCCGCACGAGCCCCTGCCCCTGCGCCCGGTCGACCAGCTCCACGACGCTGTGGTGGCGCAGTTGCAGCCGCTCGGCCACCTCCCCCACCGTGGCCCAGTCGCGTCCGGGAAAGCCCTTGAGGGCGAGCAGCAACTGGTACTGCTGCGGAGTCACGCCGTGCCGCCGCACCGTCTCCTCGCTGAACCGCAGGTAGCGGCGGATGCCGAACCGGAAGCGGGCCAGCGCCTCGAAGTCCTGCTTGCTCAGCGGCAGGCCGGGGCTCGGCTCCTCGGGCACGGCGCCATTCGACCACGTCGTCGGCCAGCGTTCGGGGCGGGCACTCATATCGTGTTACGATATTCATCCGTACGGCTCCCCCGAGGAGGGATCGTGCTCAGTGACAGCGAACGCCGGACGATGCGCGACCTCGAGGCCGACCTGCTCTCCGATGCGGCCTTCGCCCGCGCGGTGCTGCCGGCGGCCCGGTCGTTGCAAGCCCTCGGTGGCCCGATCGTCGTCGGCATCGCTGCCGACGGGAGCTCACGAGCAGCCCTCGAGTGGGCCACCGCCGAGGCGGCGGCCCAGCAGTGCCCTCTGCACCTGGTGCACGCCTTCCGACCGCCCCTGGCCCTCGATCCCCTGTGCGGCGTACCCGTGGCCAGCGGGGTCGCCGCCGACCGGACGGCCGCCCGGGAGGTGCTCGACCGGGCGCTGGACCGCGTCCGGCTCCTGGCCCCCGGGCTGACGGTCTGCGCCCAGGGTGTGCAGGGGCCGCCGGCCACCGTGCTGCTCCGGGAGAGCCGGGACGCCCGCCTGCTCGTCCTCGGCGCCCGGCCGCCCCGACGGCCCGGCACGCTCCCCCGGCTCCGGCCCGGGGCCCTCCGGCTGCGGCTGACCACGGCCGCCCGGTGCCCGGTCGCCGTCGTGCACCGGTCACCCGAGGTGTTGCACGTCGGACCGCACCCCTCGGTCGTCGTCGGCGTCGACGGCACCGCCTGCTCGGACGCCGCGGTGCGGTTCGCCTTCGCCACGGCCCAGCGCCGGGGCCTGCCCGTCACCGCTGTGCACGCCTGGACCGCGGACTGCCCGGCCGACCTCGAGGCCGTCACCTCGCCGCTGGTCACCAGCGAGGAGGCGGCCCGCCGCCTGGTCGGCGCCACCCTGGACCGCTGGACGGCCCGGTTCCCGACGGTGCCGGTCATCACCGAGGTGGTGCGCCGCGATGCCGCCGGTGCACTGATCGCCGGATCCGCGGAGGCGGCGCTGGTCGTCGTCGGCTGCCGCGGGCTGGGCCGGGTCCGTGCCGCGTTGTTCGGGTCGGTGAGCCAGGCCGTGCTCGAGGGCGCCGCCGGAGCCGTGGCCGTCGTCCGCCACGACCGGGCCGGCTCGGGCTGAGCGGAGGACTGGCCCACCCCTCCCCTCGCACCCGCCCTCCTGCAGCGACCAGACTGTCCGCGTGAGTGATCAACGGCCGGTGCAGGTGCGGGTGGCGATGGCGCAGGTGGACACCCGGGTCGGCGACCTCGCGGGCAACAGCGAGCTCGTCGTCCGGTGGACGGCCAAGGCCGCCGAGGAGCGCGCGCACCTCGTGGTCTTCCCCGAGATGACGCTGACCGGCTACCCCCCCGAGGACCTCGTCCTCCGCGAGTCCTTCGCGCGGGCCAGCGAGCGCTCGCTGGTCGACCTCGCCGCCTCGCTGGCCGACCAGGGCCTCGGCGGCATCGCCGTCGTCGTCGGGTACCTGGCGCACACCGACGGCGTGGGCCCCGCCCCGGTCGACTCCACCCCCACCGACGCCGACGCCCCCGGCGACGCCAACCCGCGCCGCGGTGCACCGCGCAACGCCGCGGCGCTGCTGTTCGGCGGCGAGGTCGTCGTCCGGTACTACAAGCGGCACCTGCCCAACTACGGCGTCTTCGACGAGGCCCGCTACTTCGTGCCCGGCACCGAGCTGCCGGTGGTGCGGCTGCACGGGGTCGACGTCGCGCTGACCATCTGCGAGGACCTGTGGGTCGAGGGCGGTCCGTGCGGGGTCGCCGGTCAGGCCGGCGTCGACCTGGTCGTCTCCCCCAACGCCTCCCCCTACGAGCGGGCCAAGGACGACCTGCGGCTGCCGCTGGTGCGCCGGCGGGCGGCCGAGGCGCGCGCGACGGTCCTCTACTGCAACCAGGTGGGCGGGCAGGACGAACTGGTCTTCGACGGCGACTCGATGGCCGTGGCCCCCGATGGCACGCTGCTGGCCCGCTCCCCCCAGTTCGTCGAGCACCTGGCGACGATCGACCTCGACCTCGACCCGTCCTCGGTGCCCGAGCGGCGCGAGGGCCGGATCGGCCCGATGACCGTCACCCGGCACGTCATCTCCGAGGAACCGGTGCCCGCGTTCGACCGGCGGCCGGCGACGGTCGTCGAGCCGCTGAGCGACTGCGAGGAGGTCTGGCGGGCGCTGGTGCTGGGCCTGCGCGACTTCATCGACAAGAACGGCATGCCCTCGGTCGTGCTCGGCATGTCCGGCGGCATCGACTCGGCCCTGGTCGCCGCGATCGCCGTCGACGCGCTCGGGGCCGACCGGGTGCACGGCGTTGGGCTGCCGTCGAAGTGGTCCAGCGAGCACTCGCTGGCCGACGCCGAGGACTCCGCGCGGCGCCTGGGCATGCACTACTCCGTCGTCCCGATCGCGCCGATGGTCGACGCCTACGAGGCGTCGGTCGAGCTGTCGGGGGTCGCCGCGGAGAACCTGCAGGCCCGCGTGCGCGGCACCCTGCTGATGGGGCTGTCCAACCAGCACGGGCACCTGCTGCTGGCGACGTCGAACAAGAGCGAGGTCGCCGTCGGCTACTCCACGCTCTACGGCGACGCTGCCGGCGGTTTCGCGCCGATCAAGGACGTGCCCAAGACGCTGGTCTGGGACCTCGCCCGCTGGCGCAACGCGCACGCCCGCGACCGCGGCGAGACCGAGCCGATCCCGCAGAACTCCATCGACAAGCCGCCCTCGGCCGAGCTCGCCCCCGGCCAGCAGGACAGCGACTCGCTGCCGTCCTACGACGTGCTCGACGCGGTCATCGCCGACTACGTCGACCGTGACCTCGGCAAGGCCGAGCTGCTCGAGCGCGGGCACGACCCGGAGGTGGTGGCGCGGGTGCTGCGGCTGATCGACACGGCCGAGTTCAAGCGACGGCAGTCGGCCCCCGGCACCAAGATCAGCCTCAAGGCGTTCGGCCGCGACCGGCGGCTGCCCGTGACCAACCGATGGCGGGAGACCCTGCCCACCGTGCGCGAAGGAGCATCGTGAACGAGCTCGCGAGTTCAGCAGGGAGCCAGGCATGACCGAGTCGGTGCTGTACGGGGGCGCGTCCTCCTCGCGAGTGCGGATCCACCACCTGCAGCAGGCCAAGGAGCGCGGCGAGAAATGGGCGATGCTCACCGCCTACGACACCTACAGCGCGGCCATCTTCGAGGAGGCCGGCATCCCGGTCATGCTCGTCGGTGACTCCGCGGGCAACGTCGTCCTCGGGCACACCAGCACCGTGCAGGTGACGGTCGAGGACATGCTGCTGCTGACCAAGGCGGTCACCCGCTCGACGAAGCGTGCGCTGATCGTGGCCGACCTGCCGTTCGGCTCCTACGAGTCCGGGCCGCAGCAGGCCTTCGAGACCGCGGTGCGGCTGATGAAGGAGGGCGGCGCGCAGGCGGTCAAGCTCGAGGGCGGCGTGCGGGTGGCGCCGCAGATCGCGCTGCTCCGCGACTCCGGCATCCCGGTCATGGCGCACATCGGCTTCACGCCGCAGAGCGAGCACGCGCTCGGCGGGTTCCGGGTGCAGGGCCGTGGCGCCGGCGCCGAGCAGCTCCTCGCCGACGCCCGCGCCGTGCAGGAGGCCGGGGCGTTCGCCGTCGTCCTGGAGATGGTGCCGGCCGCGATCGCCGCCGAGGTGACCAAGGAGCTGCTCATCCCCACCGTCGGCATCGGCGCCGGCGTCGACTGCGACGCCCAGGTGCTGGTCTGGCCCGACATGGCCGGGCTCAACGGCGGCCGGGTGCCGAAGTTCGTGAAGAAGTACGCGGACCTGCGCGGCGAGCTGCTGCGGGCCGCGCAGGAGTTCGCCGGCGAGGTGCGCAGTGGCGTCTTCCCCGGGCCTGAGCACTCCTTCGAGTAGCCCCGCCGGCCTCGACACCGGACTCTGCCCACGATCTGCGGACACTGCCGCTCCGATCCCGGCGGCAACGTCCGGAACTCGCGCGCGGAGCGCGTCATCCGAGGCGACGGAGGCCCCGCTCGCGTGCCCGCAGCACCCGTGGGCCGAGCACCTCGGGCGTCAGTTCGTCCCACGTCCACCGGACGACGCCCCAGTCCTCGTCGCGGAACGCGTCCTCCCGGCGCTTCTCCTCGAAGACGGCGTCACCGGGTGACTGCCCCGGGCGCAGTAGCCGGCCGTACTTCGTCCGGCCGTCGAACTCACCGAGCAGCCGGGCGTCCTCCCAGCCGAAGTCGGCGCGCCCGAGGAAGGCACCGTCGTGCCGGTGCACCTCGAGCTGCAGAGTGGTCGGCGCGAGGCCGATCCGAGCGAGCAGGACGCGGCTGCGGCTCTCCCCCACGCTCTCGCTCCTGCTGTCGGCGAACCGCACCGCCCGGATGGCCGACCGGGCACCCGGGAGACGGCCGAGACAGGCCGTCCGCTCGTCGAGGGCGGAGCGGCCGACCATGCGGCGGTGCAGCGCCGCGTCGAGAAGTGCGACCGTCGGCTCGAACGGCAGCGCACGAGCCAGGTCGAGGACGGTGCGCACCGGTGACGTGACCGCGACGCCGTCCACCAGCACGACGTCGTCGTCGGTAAGCGCAGCCACGTGACAGCGCAGGTAGCGGCCCACCGCGCTGGACGCCGGCGGCCGGCGGGTGACATGCACACGGTGCAGCGGCACGCCCCAGAGCGGCAGGCCGTGGAGGACGGCCGCCGACTGGTGGCTGAGGACCGCAGGCCGGCGCAGCGCCGCCAGGGTCGCCCTCACCAGCTCCCGGTGACGGACGGCGGGATCGCGGTCCGGGGTGCCGGGCAGGTAGGCGCCGGGCCGGACCCGCGTCAGCTCTCCGCCGGCGATCCGTCGCTGCAGCTCGTCGTCGGACCAGCCCTCCGCCAGCGCGGCGCGGCGGAGAACCAGATCGGGCGAACGCCATGTCTCCATGCCGACACGGTGCCGGGTCGTCGAGTCGACACAGCGCTTCCCGCGGCATCGGTGGACGACGGGCTGCCCTGTGGACGGCGCCCCCTCCTCACTCCGCCGCCCGGTTGCGGACGTTGCCGGTCCGATCGCGGCGGCAACGTCCGCAACCCGCCAGCACGCTCACGGATCGCCCGGGGAGCGGGTCAGGCTGAGGCGCTGCGGAGGGTGTGCTCCAGGCGGTCGAGGAGGTCGTCCACCTGGTCCTCGTCGTAGCCCCGGCCGCGGCCGAGCGGAGGCTTCCGGAACACCGCTGCGCGCACCTCGTCGGCGGTGAGCTGCGGGGTGCGCCGCAGGCTGAGCGCCGTCAGGGACTCGGTCGCACGCAGCAGGAACTCGTCGACCTCACCGGGGTGGTACCCCCGCTTCCCCAGCGGAGGCCGACCGAGCTGCACCACGCGGAGTTCATCGGCGGTGATCGCCGAGACCATCAGACGTCGGTGACGCGGATGCCGGCGTGCACCTTGTAGCGGCGGTTGACCGAGACCAGGTTCACCGTCAGCGCCTCGACCTGGCGCGCATTGCGCAGCCGGCCGGCGTAGATGCCCCGCATGCCGGGGAGCCGGCCGGCGAGCGCCTGCACCGTGTCCATCGAGGCGCGGTCGTCACCGACGACCATCACGTCGCCGTCGATGGTGGGCTTCGAGAGGTCCTCGAGCAGGCGGGCGGAGAGGTGGTGGAACGCGCCGACGACGTGCGAGTCGGGCAGCAGCGCGGCCGCCTGCTGGGCGACGCTGCCCTCGGCGACGTCGAGCACGTAGGCGCCGAGCTCGTCGAAGCCCATCGGGACGACGCAGTCGACGACGATCTTCCCGGCCAGCGGGGTCGCCAGCTCGGCCAGGATCGCGGCGTGCCCGTCGAAGGGGACGGCCACGATCACCAGGTCGGCCGCGCCCGCGACGTCGGCGTTGGACCCGCCCTGCACCGACACCTCGACGCCGGCGGCCGCGGTCTGGGCCCGGGTTGCGACGTCGGCCGCCACCTCGGCGGCGCGCTCGGCATCGCGTGAGCCGAGCAGGATGCGCTGCCCGGCTGCGGCCAGGCGGACGGCGAGCCCGCGGCCCTGCGGCCCGGTCCCTCCGAGAATCCCGACGACCAGTTCCTCCACCGCACGACCTTCGGTCACGTCAGCCCCTTCCGCGGGACCGGACGGCCCGGCCCCTGCACCGATCATCCAGGGACGACGGCGGGGACCGTCAGTCGCCCTCCCACTTCCGGTCCTCGTCGGTGATCTGCTTCTCCCGCTCGGCCACCGAGGTGAGTGCGTGCTCGGCCTCCTCGCGGGTCTCGTACGGGCCGAGCCGGTGCCGTTCGGCGCACCCGTCCCGCGACTCGACCGTGTTGTGCTTCAGGCAGTAGAACCAGGGCCCTCCGGCCATGCGTTCCTCCTCAGGCTCGTGGAACCCCCACTGTGGCACCGGGCGGGCGCCGCCGCTCGCACTCTTCCAGGGGCACCGCCGGGTGTCGCACGCTCCATCGCGACGGACTGGTTCCCGAACCGCAGGTCAGTGGGGCATCCTGCTCCGGTGATCGGCGCCGCTCCCTCCGCCCCTCCGATCGCTCCGGGCGCCCCCGAGCCGCCCACCCCCTCCGGTCTCGACCGCCGGGTCGCCGCGCTCTCCGTCGCCGCCCTGCTGGTCATCGGCGCGCTCATGGGTTCGATCAACCTCCTGGTGGACGGCGTGCTGCGCGAGGGGGCGCCCCGCTGGGCCTACGCGGCCACGATGGTGCTGCTGCTGGCCCTCGCCGCGGCTCTCACCGTGCGGGGGCGGATCGGCCAGCGGCACACCCTCGCCCTGGTGCTGCTGGGTGACCTGAGCTACCTCGTCGTCGTGCTGTGCATCGAGGACCCGCTGCGCTACGCCACGCCCCTGATGCTGCTGTTCCCGGCTCTGGCCGCCGCCTGGTTCCTCCGGCTGCGCTGGCTGTACGTGCACATGGTCGTGATCACCGGCGTCTGCCTGGCCGCGCTGTGGCCCAGCTACGACAGCACCGTCGGGCTCCTCGTCCAGGTCGGTGTCAGCGCCGCGACGCTGAACGCCGCGACTGCGGCGGTGTTCCTGCTCCGCCACCGCGTCCAGCGCCTGCTCACCGCCACCGAGACGCTCAGCCGGCAGGACCCGCTGACCGGGCTCTACAACCGCCGGCACCTCGTCGAACAGGCGCCGCGGCTCTTCGCCCAGGCCCGGCGCGACGGCGGCCGGCTGAGCGCCGTCGTGCTCGACCTGGACCACTTCAAGCGCCTCAACGACGAGTTCGGCCACGCGGTCGGCGACGACGTGCTGAGTGCGGTCGCCCGGGCCCTGTCCGCGACCGTCCGCCCGGCCGACCTGCTGGCACGCACCGGTGGCGAGGAGCTGCTCGTCCTGAGCACGGTCGGCGTGCTGGACGAGGCGCGCAGCATGGCCGAACGTCTCCGGACGGCGGTCGCCGGGGCCCGCGGCGCCGCCGGGCAAAACGTGACCGCGTCGGTCGGCCTGGCGGTGGCCGCCTCGGACGGCAGCGAGGACCCGGTGGCGGCGCTGTGGCGGCTGGTGGAGCGGGCCGACACCGCGATGTACGCGGCGAAGCGCGGCGGGCGGGACCGGGTGGCCGTGGCCGACCTGCCGGCCGCCCGCGGCCCGGCGGAGGCGACGGCCGGCGTCGCACCGGCGCCCCCGGTCTCCCGCCCACCCGACCGGGTGCTCGACCGGTAGGTTCCGCGAACTTCTGTTTCGCTAGGGGCATGTCGCTCCTCGCGCCTGATCCGACGCGGACGGTCCCCCTTCCGCTCCGCGAGCAGGCCGGCGTCCGCGACCGCTGGTTGACCGAGCGGCTGCTGGACCTGCTGCCCGTGCTGATGGACCGCGCCGGCATCGACCTGTGGCTCGTCGCGGGCCGCGAGTACAACGAGGACCCGGTGCTGGCCACCCTGCTGCCCGCGGCCTGGCTCTCGGCGCGACGGCGCACGGTGCTGCTCCTGCACCGCAGCGACGACGGTGTCACCCCGGTCGCCGTCTCGCGCTACCCCGTCGGCCAGTTCCTGCCGGCCGACGGCGGCGACGGCCCGGCGGACGGCGAGTGGGACGTCGTCCGCCGCTTCGTCGAACAGGCCGACCCGAGGCGCATCGGCATCGACGTCTCGGCCGACTTCGCGCTCGCTGACGGCCTCTCGCACAGCGAGCACCAGCAGCTCGTCGCGGCGCTGGGGCCCTGGGCCGACCGCCTGGTGCCGGCCGAGCCGCTGGCGGTCGCCTGGCTGGAGACCCGGCTACCCGAGGAGATGGCCGCGCTGCACGCCCTCAACCGGTTGACCGCCGAGACCGTCGCGGAGGCCTTCGCCACCGCCGTCACGCCGGGGACGTCGACGGCGATCGATGTCGCCTGGTGGCTTCGGCAGCGGCTGCACGACCTCGGGGTGGAGCCGTGGTTCCAGCCGTCGGTCGCCCTGCAGCGCGCCGGCATCCCGCTGGTGGAGCAAGGCGGGGCGCTGCTGCCCGCCGTCCCGTTCGACGCCGTCATCGAGCCCGGCGACCTGGTGCACTGCGACGTCGGGCTGACCAGCCTCGGGCTGCGCACGGACACCCAACGGAGCGCCTACGTGCTGCGGCCCGGCGAGAACACCGCGCCCGCCGGGCTCCGCGAACTGCTCGCCGTGGGCAACCGGATGCAGGACCTCACCGTCGCAGAGCTGCGTCCGGGGCGCACCGGCAACGAGGTCCTCGCGGCCGCGCGCGCCTCCGCCGCGGCGGCCGGCATCGACGCCGACGTCTACTCCCACCCCATCGGCGTGCACGGCCACGGCGCCGGTCCGGCGATCGGCCAGTGGGACGAGCAGGCCGGCGTGCCGGGGGCCGGCAGCTACCCGGTCCACCTGGACACCGCCTACGCCCTCGAACTGGCGGTACGCCGGCCGGTGCCCGAGTGGGACGGGCAGTGCGTGCGCCTGGGGCTCGAGCAGGGCATCTCGCTCACCGCGGCGGGCGTCGAGTACCTCGGCCGGCGGCAGACCGAACTGGCGCTCGTCCCGGCCGGCTGACGCTCGCGGCAGCCGGCCGGGACGGTTCCTACTTCTTCGCGCTCTTCTTGCGGGCGTCGGCGGTCTTATTCGTGCTGACCTTGTGGATGGCGTGGACCTGTTCCTTCTTCTTCATCGTCGAGCGGCCGGAGATGTCGAGCTTCTTCGCGATCTTCTTCAGGTGCTCCTTGGTGGCGTTCGCGTCGACCCCACCCTTGGTCTCGCGGTTCGTGCCGCGGCCACCCTCGGCCCGCGCATCGGAGGGCCCCTTCTTGCCGCCCTCCTTGGGCGCCCAGCGGTCGCCCACCTTCTCGAACGAGTGCTTCACCGCGGCCCACGCGACCTGGTTGGCGCGGCGCTCGTCGCCGTACTCGTCGGCCGCGGAGTCGTGCGCCTTCGCGAACGTGCGCTGCGCCTTCTTCGGCGAGCGCTGGAGCGTGCTGGGCAGCTCCGCCTTCTTGGCCGTGACGTCCTTGGTCTCGCCCTTCTTGGTGGTCTTCGGCATGACCTCTCCTCCTCGGGGTGCTGCGCCTTCCCTGTTCGGGTCAGGGCTGGTCGGCGGTGTCCGACGAGTGACGGTGCCCGCCCTGGGCGTCGTCGGGGTCGGCGTTCACCGTCCGCTCCTCGGACTCGGCGAGGATGATCTCCGCGGCGACCTGCTCGATGCCGCTGCCCTGCAGCGCCGCCTCCTCGGGCAGGAGCCCGGCCCGGCTGGCGATGTTGGCCTCGGTGACGTTGTCGAGGGCCTCGGCGCTCGGCTCCTTCTGCGTCGCCATCAGAACCGCTGCTGCTCGGTGGCGGGCTGGTGCGGGTGGGTCACGGGAACTCCTTCTCCGGTGCGGCTGCGTCGGGGGACGCGTCGTCGCCGCCTACCCACCGACCGCTGCCTCACACCCGTGCCGGATCCTGGGGCCGGGGGTAGCCGCTCCCCGACCGAGAACGAGAACCCACCGAGAGGACGAGACGTGCCCGAGCGCGATCTGCCGCTGAAGGACTTCGACCACCTGCCCGTGGGTTCGCTGACCTCCCGCATCCGCACCCTGGACGCCGAGGACCTCACCACCCTGCTGGACTACGAGAAGGCGCACGCCAACCGGTTCCAGGTCGTGCGGGTCATGGAGAGCCGGCTGACCAGTCTGAAGAACGGGGCGCAGCCCTCGGGCAGCGACCCGGCCGCAGTCCGCGCGGACGCACCGGCCCCGGCCGAGGACGGCTCGACGGCGGCCGAGGCGACCGACCCCGCGCAGCCCCGCAGCTGACCCCGGACGCGCGAGTGCACGCACCCTGGTCGTAGGCGCCGGTCAGCCCAGGCTGTCCACGAGCCCGAGGACCGCCGGGCCGACCACGGTGATCATCAGCGCGGGCAGGAAGCACAGCATGAGGGGCAGGGTCACCTTGACCGGCACCTTCATGGCCTGCTCCTCCGCGCGCTGACGGCGCTTGACCCGCATCTCCTGGGCCTGGATCCGCAGCACGTCGGCGATCGCGATACCGAAGCCGTCGGCCTGGTTGACGGCCGCCACGAAGCGCTTCAGGTCGGCGACCTTGGTCCGCTCGACCAGTGCGTTGTACGAATCGCGCCGCGACCGGCCGACGGCGATGTCGTGCACGGTCCGCGACAGCTCGTCGGCCAGCGGCCCCTTGCCGCCGGCCGCCTTGGCGAGAGCTGCCTCGAAGCCCAGCCCGGCCGCCACCGCCACGGTCATCTGGTCGAGCACGTCCGGGAGTTCGCGGGTGATGGCCTTCTGCCGCTCCTCGGCACGGTTCCAGAGGATGAACTCCGGGAGACGGTAGGCAGCGAGGACGGCAGCGGCCACGAGCACCCAGGTCAGCAGTCCCCCGGACACGAGGAAGGCCGCTCCGACGAGCGCGGCGATGCCGGCCAGAGCCAGCTTGGCCCACAGGACTCGCGACAACGACATGCCGGCCGGATAGCCGGCGTTCTCCAGGAGACGTCGTGCGCGCCGCGCCTCGGAGTCCGGCGTGATCATCCGCAGGACGGCGCCGTTCCCCGTGCCGCGGGACTCCAGGGAGCCCACCTCGACCGTGGTGACGGCGAGGCCGCGCGTGAGGTTGCGCCGCGCGATGGACAGCGCGCGGCCGGAGGTGCCGGCGAGCGCGTACGTCGTGCAGCCGAGGCCCGCGGCGACCGCGGCCACCGAGAGCAGGAGGACGGGGCTCATCAGAACCTCACCTTCACGATCGAGCGCATCCACAGCGCGCCCACGGCCATGAGACCCGCCGCGACCGCGAGCATCAGCAGGCCGGTGGACGACGAGAAGAGCGCACCCATGTACTCCGGGGCGGCCAGCGCGAGGATGCCGCTCACGGCGAAGGGCAGGACGAAGAGGACCACGCCTGACGACCGGCCCTCGGCGGAGAGCACCCGCGCCTGGCGGCGCATCTGACTGCGCTCCCGGATGGTGTTGCCGACACCGTCGAGCACCTCGGCGAGGTTGCCGCCGATCTCGCGGTGGATGGCGATGGCCTGCACCACCCAGGCGAAGTCCTCGCTGCCCGTGCGGTGGGCGACCTCGTCCAGTGCGCTGGTGACGTCTCGTCCCACCCGGCTCTCGTTGACCACCCGGGAGAACTCCTCGGCGGTCGGCGACTCGGAGTCGCGCGAGACGGCGTCCAGGGCCCGCAGGACGCTGTGCCCGGCGCGCAGGCTGCTCGCCAGGAGCCGGAGCGATTCATCGAGCTGCGCCTCGAACGCCGCCTGGCGCCGGGTGCGCCGGATGTTCACCGCGACGGCGATGCCCAGGGGCGCGAGGAGCCCCAGGAGCAGCGCGACCCCGGCGGAGGCCAGGACCAGGCCGAACGCGGCCGCCCCCAGTGCGGCGCCTCCGGAGATGACCAGCAGCTCGGCCGGACGCATGCGGATGCCCGCCTGCTCCAGTGCCCGCTGCAGCTGACCGGAGCGGCCCGCCTTCTCCAGCAGGCGCCCGGCCAGTGCGGTGGCATCGGCCGCCGCGGTCTCGAGCCGCCCGCGCGCCGGTGCGGCATCGGGGTCCAGCCGGCTGAGGGGCACCTTCGTCCTGCTCGGGGTGGCCATCAGCAGCACCGTCAGGGCCAGCGCGGCGGCGACCGCCCCCACGGCCAGCCAGACGGGGGTCGACATCACGACCGCTTCCCGGCAGGAGTGCGTTCGGCCGAGTGGCCGAAGACGCGCGGCGAGAGCGAGATGCCCAGCTCGGCGAAGCGCTCGACGAACCGCGGCCGCACCCCGGTGGGGACGGCCTTCCCCAGCAGCCGACCGTTGAGGTCGGCACCGGCGGAGTAGTCGAAGGTGAAGGCGTCCTGCATCGTCACGGTCTCGCCCTCGATGCCCTGCACCTCGGTGACGTGCGTGATGCGACGGGTGCCGTCCCGCAGCCGGGAGATCTGCACGATCACGTCGACCGCCGAGGCGACCTGCTCCCGGACGGCACGCAGCGGCAGGTCCATGCCGGCCATCAGCACCAGCGTCTCCAACCGCGCGATGGCGTCGCGGGGCGAGTTGGCGTGGACCGTCGACAGCGAGCCGTCGTGGCCGGTGTTCATCGCCTGCAGCATGTCCAGGGCCTCGCCACCGCGGACCTCGCCCACGACGATGCGGTCGGGCCGCATGCGCAGCGAGTTCCGCACCAGGTCGCGGATGCCGACCTCGCCCTTGCCCTCGATGTTCGGAGGACGGGACTCGAGCCGGACGACGTGCTCCTGCTGGAGCTGGAGCTCGACGGCGTCCTCGATCGTGATGATCCGCTCGTAGTCCGGGATGAACGACGAGAGCACGTTGAGCATCGTCGTCTTCCCCGTCCCGGTGCCGCCCGAGACGATGATGTTCAGCCGGGCCTCGACGCAGGCGTGCAGCAGCTCGGCCATCTCCGACGTCATGGTTCCGAACCCGATGAGGTCTTTGACCTGGAAGGGCGTGGCGCTGAACTTGCGGATGGTGAGGGACGAGCCGCCGAACGCGAGCGGCGGGATGATGGCGTTCACGCGGGAGCCGTCGAGCAGTCGCGCGTCGACCACCGGGGAGCTCTCGTCGATCCTGCGTCCGACGCGGGACACGATGCGCTCGATCACTCGGCGCAGGTGCTCCTCGGAGGCGAACGTCGTGGCCGTCCGGACCAGCCGCCCGTTCCGCTCGACGTAGACGAGGTCAGGGCCGTTCACCATGATCTCGCTGACGGTGGGGTCGTCCAGGAGGGGCTGCAGCGGCCCGTGCCCGAGCACCTCGTCGGTGATCTCGGCGATGAGCCGACGGCGGTCCTCGACGGACAGGGCGTTGCCCTGCTCGTTGGCGATGACCCGCTGCAGTTCCGTGCGGACGAGCCCGTGCAGCTGCTCCTCCGGGAGATCTGGGTCCGACAGCTTGGCTCCGAGCCGGTCGAAGAGCGCCTGACTGGCCCGCGCCTTGAGACGGGCGATGCCGTCCACGGGCGCCGCCACCGAGACGTCGACCGCCCGCGGGGTGCCCGAGTCCTCGGCGGAGGCCGTCACGCTGGCGATCCGGCCGGCCAGGCGCCCGGGGTCCGCAGCGGTCGGGCGCACCGGGTCGGTGCTGAGCGCTTCGTTCCCTCGCGCCTGGGAGAGGCGCTCGCTGAGGTTCACCGGCCACCGGCCTTGAGACGGCCGAGCAGTCCGGCGAGGCCGGGAGCAGTCTCGGCAGCGGAGCCCTCCCCCTCGGGCAGGAGCCGGCCCAGCAGGGTCTGCAGGCCTCGCGTGACCGGGTCCCGTCCGTGGCTCTCCAGCAGCGGGACGCCCGTGTTGGTCGACAGGGGCACCGACGTGTTCCGCGGCAGCACGACGTCGAGCGGCGCACCGATCGTCGTGGTGACGTCGGCCATCGACAGCGCACCGGCGGGGTCGGCCATGTTGAGCACCAGGTGCCGCCCGTCCGGGATGAGCGAGAGCTCCTCCAGCACGTTGAGCTCCTTGCGCATACCGCGCACGCCCGGCACGTCCATGCTGCTCACGAGCACGAGGTCGGTCGCCCGCTCCAGCGCCACCATGGTGTGGTCGGCCAGGCCGGGCGCGGTGTCGATGACGACGTAGCGGAACTCGCGGCTCAGGGTGTCGATCAGTCGGGCCACCTGCTCCGCGGTGACGGCGTCGCCGGCTGCCGGGGAGTCGCTGCCGGCGATGACGAACAGGCCGCTGGGGTGCCGCCCGAGGAAGGTCTTGAGCACCAGCGGGTCGGTGACGGCCGCACCCTGCACGGTGTCGGGCAGCGTGTGTTCCGGAGCCATCGCCAGTGCACTGGCGACGTCGCCGAACTGGACGTCGAGGTCCACGATGACCGTCGACCCCTTGCCGGACAGGGCGAGCCCGATGGCGAGGTTCGTCGAGACGGTGGTCTTGCCGACGCCGCCCTTGGGCGAGGCGACCACGATGACCCGGCGGTCGGGCCGGCCCGTCCCTGCGGCGAGCCGAGCGGCCTCGGCCCGGACCCGGACCAGTTCCGTCGCGCGCCCGAGCACCGCGGCGACGTCCTCGTCGGCGGCGGTGGGGCTCAGCACGTCCCGGATGCCGGCGCGCATGGCCGCCATCCACAGCTCCGGATCGGCGTCCGCGGCGACCAGCACGATGCTGGTCGCGGCCGCGACGTCCACCCGCCCGGCCAGCGCGAACACGGCCTCGAGCGGCACGTCGGGTCCGACGACCACCGCGACCGGCGCGACGGCCTCCTCGACCTGGGCGACGAGCCCACCGGGCGCGTCGAGGACGTCGAGGCCGAGGTGGACCACCTTGCCGGTGTGCTGCTCGCCGAGCTTCGCGGCGAGGTCGGCACCGACGCCGACGGTCAGGATGAGGCTCACTTGGTGTCTCCCAGGGTGGCGGTGATGGTGGTCTCGACACGGCTGTCGGAAGCGGAGACCGGGGCTGCCTTCTCGAGCGAGAGCCAGACACCCTGCGCCGAGGAACCGACGACGAACTGCTTCGCCTGCTCGGGCGTGAGCGCCAGGGTGACGAGGTGGACTGCGGTCGGGTCGCCCGCGGCTGCCGGCGCCAGCACGCGGGTCACGGGCACACCGGACAGCGGGGCGATGCCCGCGCTGCCGACCGGGGCGTCCTGCGCGACGAGCTGCACGGCGACGAGGTCGCCCGCCTTGAGCACGCCACCCACGGCCCGCTGGGCGTCGAGGGAGACGCTGATCTCGACCGTTCCCGCCGGAGCGGGGACGGTGCCCTCCGGCGCGAGATCCTGCGGGGCGGCGAAGCGCGCGGTGACCACCTGGTCGCCGGGCACGAGCGCAGCGATGCTGACCTGGTCGGCCAGCTCGGACAGGTCGGCCACGGCACCCGGCGCGAGCAGACGCTCGGGCACCCGCTCGACGGACACGGTGCCGGCGAGGTCCCCGACAGGGGTTCCGGCTGCGACGTCGCTGTCGACGACGA
>JBBSKB010000048.1:0-24453 GCA_038256725.1 Mycobacteriales bacterium
GCCGTGGTTGCCCTGGGGCGGCTGGACGAGCTGGACCGCGGCGACTGCCGGGTCGCCGTCGAGCAGCGCTTCTCCGCCAAGCGCATGGTGAACGACTACCTCGCCCTCTACGCCTCGCTGATCTGACCTGCGGGTTCCGTAGCCTGGCCGCATGACCCGCTCGCTGCTCCTCTCCCGCCGCGACCTCGACTTCCTGCTGCACGAGTGGCTCGACGTCTCGTCCCTGCTCCAGCGGGAGCGGTACGCCGACCACGACCGCGCCACGGTCGACGCGCTGCTCGACCTGGCGGAGCAGGTGGCCACGCGCGAGTTCGCGCCGCACAACCGGCGCAACGACGTCGAGGAGCCGTGGTTCGACGGCGAGCAGGTACACCTGCACGAGGAGGTCGCCCCGGCGTTGCGGGCCTTCGCCGAGGCAGGCTTCTGCGGGCTGGGCATGCCGCTCGAGGTCGGTGGCATGCAGCTGCCGATGGTCGTCACGCAGGCCGCGATGGCGTGGTTCCAGGCCGCGAACGTCGGCACGTCGGCGTACCCGTTCCTGACGGCGGGCAACGCGAACCTGCTGTTGGCGCACGGATCGCCGGAGCAGGTCGAGACGTGGGTGCGCCCGATGGCCGAGGGCCGCTACTTCGGCACCATGTGCCTGTCCGAGCCGCAGGCAGGATCATCGCTGTCGGATATCACCACCCGCGCCCAGCCCGACGGTGATTCGCCGTTCGGCCCGCGCTATCGCGTTACCGGAAACAAGATGTGGATCAGCGGTGGCGACCACGAGCTCGCTGAGAACATCGTTCACCTCGTACTGGCGAAGGTGCCGGGCTCTCCCCTGGGCGCCAAGGGGATCTCGCTGTTCCTCGTGCCGAAGGCGCTGCCCTCGGGGGAGCGCAACGACGTGGTGCTCGCCGGGGTGAACCACAAGATGGGCTACCGCGGCACCGTGAACACGCTCCTGAACTTCGGCGAGGGGCGGCACCGTCCGGGGGGTGCGCCGGGGGCGGTCGGTCACCTGGTGGGCGCAGAGGGCCGTGGCCTGGCCTGCATGTTCCACATGATGAACGAGGCGCGGATCGGCGTCGGCGTGGGTGCGTCGGTGCTGGGCTGCACCGGGTACCTGCACGCGCTCGAGTACGCCCGCACCCGCACCCAGGGGCGCCCGGCGACCGGCAAGGACGCGGCAGCCCCGATGGTGCCGATCATCGAGCACCCCGACGTGCGGCGGATGCTGCTGGCGGCGAAGAGCTACGCCGAGGGCGGCCTCGCGCTGGGTCTGTACTGCGCGCGGCTGGTGGACGAGGAGCAGACCGCCGCGACCCCGGAGGAGCGGGAGCGCGCGCACCTGCTGCTCGACACGCTCACGCCCATCGCCAAGGCCTGGCCCTCGCAGTGGGGGCCGGCGGCGAACGACCTGGCGATCCAGGTGCACGGCGGTTACGGCTACACCCGCGACTACCCCGTCGAGCAGTTCTACCGGGACAACCGGCTGAACCCGATCCACGAGGGCACGCAGGGCATCCAGGCGCTCGACCTGCTCGGCCGCAAGGTCGTGCAGCAGGGCGGTGCCGGGCTGCAGCTGCTCCTCGACTCGATCAGCGCGACGACGGCACGCGCGGCCGGGAGCGAGTGGTCCGGCTTCGCCGCGGATCTGGACTCCGCGGTCGCCCGGCTGGGCGCGGTGACCGCCACGCTCTGGGGCACCGGCGACCCCGACCTCGCGCTGGCCAACGCGCACGTCTACCTGGAGGCTGCGGGGCACGTCGTCGTCGCCTGGCTGTGGCTGGACCAGGCGCTGGCCACCGGCGAGCGGACGGGCGCCTTCTACGACGGCAAGCGCGCCGCGGCCACCTACTTCTGGCGCTGGGAGCTGCCCCGCACCGGCCCGCAGTTCGACCTGCTCGGATCGCTGGACCGCACCGTGCTGGACACGCCCGCCGACGTGCTCTGAACAGCAGGACGCCCCGCCGCCTCCGGAGAGGGAGCGGGGCGTCCGGTGGTCGTCGGGGGCGTCAGGCGACTTGCGCCGCGCCGATGGGCTCCGCGGTCGCGTGCCGGGCACCGGAGGTGCGCTCAGCGCGCTCGCGCTCGTAACGGGCGGTGGACTGCGTGCCCATCGCGATCACCAGGGCCGTCAGGACCAGGAATCCGATCAGCGTCACGGCCGGCCAGATCACCATTCTTGTTGCTCTCCCCCAGGTTCGGAACCCGCCGTCGGGTCACTGACGGCGGTACGTCTTCAGGGCCCTCTGTCCCCCGTACCGCCGGGTCCTAATCGTCGAGTTGTGCAGGTCACCTGACGGTGTGTGACCAGAGTCATGCCCGGCACGGCTGCGACACCCGGGGCCGATGCCGTTCCGGGCCGTGGTCTGATCCTCGGATGCCGGTCCGCGAACAGCCCTCCCTCCAGGGCCGCAGGGCCGCCGCCGTCCTGCTGGTGCTCGCGCTGTCGCTGGTCGTCACCACGCTCTCGCTGCTGCAGAGCCTGGTAGTCCCGGTCCTCGGCCGGATCGCCGACCAGCTGGACGTCTCGGCGGGCGCGGCCGGCTGGGTGCTCACCGCCAACCTCCTGGCCGCGGCGGTGCTCACCCCCGTACTGGGCCGGCTCGGCGACCTGAAGGGCGAGCGGCCGGTCATCATCGGCATCCTCGTCACGGTCGCGGCGGGCACGGTGCTGGCGATCGCCACGGAGTCGCTGCCGCTGCTGCTCCTGGCCCGCGTGCTCCAGGGCGCCTCCTACGGACTGTTCCCCCTGTCCATCAGCGTGCTGCGCCGGGAGCTGCCCGAGCACCGGCTCGGGATGGGCATGTCCGTGGTCAGCAGCACCCTCGGCGTCGGGGGTGTGGCCGGCCTGGTCGCCACGGGGCTGCTGGCCGGCGACGACGCCGACTATCGGCGGCCGTTCTGGATCGGCCTGGGCATCACCCTGGTGGCGCTGGTCCTCGCCGTGCGCCTGTTGCCCCGCCGCACGGTCACCGCCTCCGGCGGCGTCGACTGGTGGGGCGCGGCGGTCCTCGGCGCGGGGCTGTCCCTGCTGCTGCTGTTCGTCTCGCAGGGCAACGCGTGGGGGTGGTCCTCGCTGACCACGCTGGGCTGCCTGGCCGGCGCGGTCGTCGTCCTGAGCGGGTGGACGGTGCTTCAGCGCCGGCTGGCCGCACCTCTGGTCCGCCCGGCGATGCTCGCCGACCGCCGCACCATCGTGCCCAACGTCGTCGGCCTCCTCACGGGTGTGGCGATGTTCGCCTCGTTCCTCGCCGTCCTCCAGTACGTGCAGAGCCCGACGGCGATCACCGGGTACGGCTTCGATGCCACCGTCCTCGAGGCGACGGTGATCTACCTGCTCCCCGGCGGGATCGTCGGCATCCTGCTCGCGCCCTTCGCCGGCTCCGTGGTCACCCGCTTCGGCGGGCTGCCGACGCTGCTCGTCGGCTGGACGTTCGGGCTGGGCGGGTTCGTGCTGCTCACCTGGTTCCGCAGCGACGGCTGGGCGGTCATCGGCGCCGGGCTCCTGACCCAGGTGGCGGTCACCGTCGCCTACGCCGCGCTCCCGTCGCTGGTCGTGCAGGCGGTGCACGAGGACGAGACCGGCGTGGCCAACGCGATCAACTCGATCGCCCGCTCGGTCGGCCAGGCCCTGGGCAGCGCGGTGGCGGTCACCCTCATCGCTGCCCACCTCGACCCCGGCACGGGCCTTCCCCGGGACGTCGCCTTCACGCTGGTGGGCGCCGTCGGGATCGGTGCCGCCGTCGCGATCCTGGTCGCCGCCCTGCTCGGCCTCCGGGCCGACTCCCGCGCCGCGTGGCAGCGGGGGCCGGACCCGCTCGCGGAGGTCGAGGAGGCCATCGCCGGGGCCGGTGAGTGGTCCCCGGTGTCGGGGATCCGCTGAATCTCGCTTTCGCAGCGGCACGCCGGGGCCGGGCATGGAACCAGACGGTCCAGGGCACCGGACCCTCCGACCTGAAGGCCTGCGCGCCTTCCCCGAACCGGAGGACCCCATGACCCGACCCACCGGCTCGTCCAGCCGCGCGAGCAGTTCCGCCGGCCACGGCACGTCCGACCCGGCGCCCGACGACGACACCATCAGCGGCACCCGCGCCGACTTCGCGCCCGTCGGCGCCGACCCCACGCCGACGACGGGCGGCACGCTGAAGCGCACGCTCAAGGAGTTCAGCGAGGACAACCTCACCGACTGGGCGGCTGCGCTCACCTACTACGGCGTCCTCGCGATGTTCCCCGCGCTCATCGCCCTGGTGTCCATCGTCGGCCTGCTGACCGACCCGCAGCAGCTCACCGACGCGCTCACCGAGGTCGTGCCGGCGGACGCCGCCGACACGCTGAACCCGGTCATCCAGCAGATCGCCGGAAACAGTGGCACCGCCGGCTTCGCGCTGATCATCGGTCTCGCGACCGCGGTCTGGTCGGCCTCGGGCTACGTCGGCGCGTTCACCCGGGCGGCGAACGTCGTCTACGAGACGCCCGAGGGGCGCAAGGTCTGGAAGCTCAAGCCGCTCCAGCTGCTGATCACCCTGGTCGGCATCCTGTTCGCCGCCGTCATCCTGGCGCTGCTGGTGCTCAGTGGGCCGGTCGTCGACGCGATCGGCTCGGCCATCGGAGTGGGTGAGACGGGGCAGAACGTCTGGTCCATCGCCAAGTGGCCGGTCGTGCTGATCCTGCTCGCCCTGATGATCGCCGTCCTCTACTACTCGACGCCGAACGTGAAGCTCCGCGGCTTCTCGTGGGTCAGCCCCGGTGCCGGTGTGGCGATCCTCGTGGCGATCGTGGCCTCGGCGGCGTTCGCGTTCTACGTGGCCAACTTCGCCGGCTACAACAAGACCTACGGCGCCCTGGCCGGCGTGGTGATCTTCCTGGTCTGGTTCTGGCTGATCAACGTGGCCCTGCTCTTCGGCATCGAGCTGGACGCGGAGATCGAGCGCACCACGGAGCTCAAGGCGGGCGTGCCGAGGGCGGCCAAGGAGATCCAGCTCGATGCCCGCGCCGAGCCCAAGGACCAGCAGACGACGTAGCGCCCGCACCATGATCGGAACGCGCTGAGGGCTGTCATCCGATGTCGGATGGCAGTCCTCGGTGCGTGATGATCATCCTCAGCGAGCACCCACGACTGCAGGGAGACACGACACCCATGAGCGACGCCCCGCCGGTGACCTCGGACTTCTACGACCTGGAGGCGTTGCTGCCCGAGGACGAGCGGGCGCTCCTGCACCGGGTGCGGGAGTTCATGGACACCCACGTCGAGCCGGTCATCAACGGCTACTGGACGCGCGGGGAGTTCCCGCACGAGCTGGTCCCTGGCCTGGCCGAGCTCGGCATCGCGGGCAACCCGTACACCGGCTACGGCTGCCCGGGCCGGTCGTCGCTGTTCGACGGCATGGTGGCCATGGAGCTCTCCCGCGGCGACGCCTCCATCTCGACCTTCATGGGCGTGCACGGCGGGCTGGCCATGGGGTCCGTCTACCTCTGCGGCTCCGAGGAGCAGAAGCAGCGCTGGCTGCCCGCGATGGCTCGCATGGAGCTGATCGGCGCCTTCGGCCTCACCGAGCCCGAGGCCGGCTCCGACATCGCCCGCGGCGCCCGGACGACGGCCCGCCGCGAGGGCGACACCTGGATCCTCAACGGTGAGAAGAAGTGGATCGGCAATGCCAGCTTCGCCGACCTGATCATCATCTGGGCCAAGGACGAGGAGACCGACGACGTCCTCGGCTTCGTCGTCGAGAAGGGGACGCCGGGCTTCTCGACCGTCGACCTCAAGGACAAGATCGCGCTGCGCGTCGTGCAGAACGCGGTGATCACCCTCGAGGACGTCCGCGTACGCGAGGAGAACCGGCTCCAGGAGGCGAACAGCTTCCGCGACACGGCGAAGGTGCTGAAGATGACCCGCGCCGGCGTCGCGTGGTCGTCGGTCGGGTGCTCGCGCGGCGCCTACGAGCACGCGCTGCGCTACGCCACCGACCGCGAGCAGTTCGGTCAGCCGATCGCGGAGTTCCAGCTCGTGCAGGACCTGCTGGTGCGGATGCTGGGCAACATCACCGCTTCCGCCGCGATGTGCGCGCGGCTCTCGCAGCTCCAGGACGAGGGCACGATGAGCGACGAGCAGGCCTCGCTGGCCAAGGCGTTCTGCACGATGCGGATGCGCGAGACGGTCGGCTACGCCCGCGAACTCATGGGCGGCAACGGCATCCTGCTGGAGCACCACGTGGGCCGGTTCGCCGCCGACGCGGAGGCCATCTACTCCTACGAGGGCACCCGCGAGGTGAACACGCTGATCGTCGGGCGGGCGGTCACGGGGACGAGCGCGATCACCTGACCGGGCGGTCCTGCATCTCCTGCCGGACGACGCCGGGTGTGTTTCAGTGAGCCGAGTCACACCCGGCACGAAGGAGACCCGATGGCCCCGACGGCACCCCAGCAGGACGTCCCGGAGGGCGCAGCCGACGCCGCCATGGGGCTGGACATGATCCTGGTCGACGCCGCGCGCGGCCCGCTGCGCCGGATGGTGCCACCGGCGAGCACCGCCCTCCGGTTCGGCGCCGCCCTGGCCCGGCAGCCGGGCACGGTGGCGCGGCGCACCGGTGAGCTCGCCCGCGAGCTGGGCCGGATCACCGTGGGGCGTTCGGACCTGGAGCCCGGGCGCAAGGACAAGCGGTTCGCCGACCCCGCCTGGATGGGCAACCCACTGCTGCGCCGGGCGATGCAGACCCATCTCGCCACCGCCCGCACCACCTGGGAGCTGATCGAGGACGCCGGCCTCGACTGGCAGGACGACGAGCGGATCCGGTTCACCGCCACCAACCTGGTCGACGCGCTGGCACCTTCCAACGTCCCGGTGCTCAACCCGCTGGGCTGGAAGGCGCTGATCGACACCGGCGGGAAGAACGTCGTCCAGGGCCTGCGCCGGATGGCCACGGACCTGGCCGCGCCGCCCCGCGTGCCCTCGATGGTCGAGCCCGACGCGTTCAGCGTCGGCGAGGACCTCGCGGTGACACCGGGCGCCGTCGTGTTCCGCACGGAGGTCTTCGAGCTGATCCGGTACCGCCCGACGACGGAGACCGTGCGCGAGGTGCCGCTGGTGATCGTCCCGCCGACGATCAACAAGTTCTACATCACCGACCTCGCGCCCGGCCGCAGCATCGTCGAGCACTACGTGGCCGCCGGCCACCAGGTCTTCATGATCTCCTGGCGCAACCCCGACGAGCGGCACGCCGAGTGGAACCTGGACACCTACGGCCAGGCGCTCCTCGACGCGATGGACGCCGTCGAGCAGGCGTCGGGCAGCCCGCGGGTGGCGCTGCAGGCCTTCTGCTCCGGCGGGATCATCACCGCGATGGTGCTGGCCCACCTCGCCGCGCAGGGCCGCCAGGACCGGGTGAGCGCGGCCAGCTTCGCCGTCACCGTGCTGGACTGGTCGCGGGCAGGCACCGTCGCGGCGCTCATGGACGAGGAGTCGGTGCGCGCGGCGACGAAGAAGTCGCGGCAGAAGGGCTACCTGGACGGCGCGCAGCTGGCCGCGGTGTTCGCCTGGCTGCGCCCCAACGACCTGATCTGGAACTACTGGGTCAACAACTACCTGCAGGGCAAGCCGCCGCCGAACTTCGACATCCTGTTCTGGAACGCCGACACGACGCGGATGAGCGCGGGGTTGCATCGGGACTTCATCGACGTCGCGCTCGGCAACCAGCTCACCGAGGCGGACGGCGCGAGCATGCTCGGCACGCCGGTGGACCTGTCCACGGTCACCGTCGACACCTACGTCACAGCGGGTATCGCCGACCACCTCTGCCCGTGGCAGGCCTGCTACCGCAGCACCCAGCTGCTGGGCGGCGAGAGCCGGTTCATCCTCTCCACGAGCGGTCACATCGCCTCGCTGGTGAACCCGCCGGGGAACCCGAAGTCCACCTTCCAGGTCGCTGACTCCACCCCGCCGGACCCCGAGGAGTGGGCGGCCGGCGCCCGCACGGAGAAGGGCTCCTGGTGGCCGGACTTCACCGCCTGGCTGGACGAGCGGACCGGCGGGCAGGTGCCGGCCCCGGCCGATCTCGCGGGCGGGTTGGAGATCCTCGGCGACGCCCCGGGTACCTATGTCTTCGACAAGTAGCGGCGAACGCGTCCGGTCGGTCACCGCGGGCGGCCGCACGCTGCGGACGTCGGTCCGGCCCGGCACGGACGACGACGTCCCGCCGCTGCTGCTGATGAACGGGATCGGCGCGAGCCTCGAAGTGCTCCAGCCGTTCGTCGACGCGCTGGACGCCCGGCGCACGGTCATCCGGTTCGACGTGCCCGGCGTCGGCGGCTCCCCGCCGCCCGTCGTCCCCTACAACCTGGCCACCTTCGCCCCGGTCGTGACCGGGATGCTCGACCGGCTCGGGTACGGCGGGTCGGTCGACGTCCTGGGCCTGTCCTGGGGCGGCGGGCTGGCACAGCACTTCGCCGTCCAGCACCGGCGCCGCTGCCGGCGGCTGGTGCTCGCCGCCACGGGCACGGGCACGCTCATGGTGCCCGCGCACCCCCGCGTGCTCGGACGCATGCTGACCCCCCGGCGGCACCGCGATCCGGAGTACGCGCGCCGCATCGCGGGCGAGATCTACGGCGGCTCGATGCGCGCCGAGCCCGAGCGGGCCGCCCGGGCGCTGCACGCCGCCACCCGTCTGGGCCCGCGCCGCGGCTACTACTTCCAGCTCGCGGCGAGCACCGGCTGGAGCAGCCTGCCGTTCCTGCAGCTGATCCGGCAGCCCACGCTCGTGCTGGCCGGGGACGACGACCCGATCGTGCCGGTGGTCAACGCCCGCATCATGGCCCGCCTCCTCCCGCACGCGCGGCTGCACGTCTACGGCGGCGGCCACATCGCGCTGGTCACCGAGGCTGCGGACCTGGCACCGGTGGTCGAGGCCTTCCTCGACGGCTGACCGCCGTCACCGGGTGTCCCACCAGGACGCCGCCGCCTCGGCCGGGGTCTTCCCCTCCAGCTCCACCGCGCGGTTGAGCTCGATCAGCTGGTCGGTGGTCAGCCGGGCGCTGGTCTCCTCCAGGGCCCGGTGCAGCGGTGCGCGCCAGCGCTCGGCCAGATCTGCCCGCACCATCGGGATCACGAACTCGTGAGGTTGCAGCGCGCGGTCGTCCACCAGCAGCGTCACCGGAGCGACCGCGAGCCGGGCATCGGTCGTCTCCAGCAGGCCGACGTCGATCTGCCGGGAGAGCAGCGCCTCGAGCGTCGCGCCGCGGGTCGGCATGCCCAGCACCGAGCCGAACCGCAGGCCGTAGACCCGCTCCAGGCCGAGCAGGCAGAAGGGGCGGTCGGGGCACTCCGGCGGACCGCCGAACGCCAGCTCGGGCGCCAGCGCGACCAGGTCCGACAGCGTCTCGACGTCGTGCTCGGCGGCGAAGGTGTCGGTCACGACGAAACCGTTCTGGTCCTCGGCCGCGGACGGCTCGAGGACGTCGACGCCCCGCACGCCCATCGTGCGCACCAGCACCGCGTGCATCTCTTCGGCGCCGACCGGCGGGCTGGCGAACTCCGGCCGCGCGAAGGCCAGCGCCGTCCCCAGGTAGTCCACGACGACGTCGACGACGCCCTGCTGCAGCGCGGGCGACACGACCTCGCGGGTGCCGATGCCGTGCTGGACGGACACCGGCAACCCGCTGCGGCGCGCCGCCTCGGCGTAGACCTCGACGAGGATCTGGTTCTCGGCGAAGTCGTAGGAGGCGAAGCGCACCGTGTCGGCCGGGCCGGCGGGCTGCTCGGCGGGCCCGCCGCACGCGGCGAGCAGGGCCAGCAGCGCCGCCCCGACCGCCGTCCGTGCACGCACCCGCGTCACCTCCCGCTCCGCGCGGAGGGCCACCGTAGAACGGACGCGGGACGAAAGGGGATGGTCCCGGCGCCGCTCGGGGGGCAGCATTCCCCGGCATGGCTCCGGTGCCGCAGGCACTGCCTTCCGCGGGCGCGACGGGCCCGGCCGTCCGGCCGAGCGCGCCGGCGATCGCGCGCGTCCGCCGCCGGCGCCGCCCGTCGGGTGAGCCACCCGCCCTGCCGCGGCAGCTCCGCACATCGGGCAGGTGGTGGCTCGGGCTCAGCGCGGCCGTGGTGCTGGCGTGGGTGGTCGTCGTCGGCACCGGGACGATCCGCTACTTCGACGTCGCCGACACGCGGGTGCTGCAGGCCTTCGCCGAGCTGCGCTCCCCGCTGGCAACCGACGTCGCGCAGGTCGCGGGCCTGCTGGCGTCCGAACGGGCCCTGCACGCGATGTGGCTGGCCAACCTGGTGCTGCTCGTGGTCTTCCGGCGCTGGCGGCACCTGTTCGTCTGGTTCGGCGTCGTCCTGGTCGTGGTGAACGTAGCCGCGGTCATGGCCACGATGCTGCAGCGCCCGCGGCCGTTCGAGGTGGAACTGCTCGGCAGGTGGTCGGGCTTCTCGATGCCGTCGCTGCCCATGACGGTGCTGGCCGCGTTCCTGGTCAGCACGGTGTACGCGCTGGTCCCGCCGGGCTACAAGCGCACGATCGGCAAGTGGGTGGTCTGCGGGCTGCTCGTGGTCACCGCGGTGTCGCGGATGTACCTGGCCCAGGACCACCCCTCCGGGATCGTCGCGGGCGTCGTGCTCGGGGTGGCGGCCCCGCTGGCCGCGTTCCGGCTGCTCACGCCCAATTCCGTCTACCCGGTGCGCTACAGCCGGGGACGGCCGGCGCACCTCGACGTCTCCGGGGAGCGTGGCGACGCGATCGTCCGCGCGCTGCAGGACCAGATCGGTCTGCTGGCCACCGACGTGACGCCCTTCGGCCTGGCCGGGTCCGGCGGGTCCACCCCGTTGCGGATCACCGTCAAGGCCCACCCGTCCTCCGGTGACGAGGAGAGCTGCGTGTTCGGCAAGCTCTACGCGATCACGCACGTGCGCTCCGACCGCTGGTACAAGCTCGGCCGCACGCTGCTCTACGGCCGGCTCGAGGACGAGAAGCCGTTCCACAGCGTCCGGCGGCTGGTGCAGTACGAGGACTACATCCTGCGGCTGTTCTGGGAGGCGTCGCTGCCGGTGCCGCACCCGCTCGGGATCGTGGAGATCACCCCCGAGCGCGAGTACCTGCTGGTCACCGAGTTCATCGAGGGCGCGCAGGAGGCCGGCGAAGCCGAGATCGACGACGACGTCATCGACCAGGGGCTGGCCGCGGTGCGCCGGATGTGGGACGTCGGCATGGCCCATCGCGACATCAAGCCGGCCAACCTGCTGGTGCGCGACGGCGAGCTGTTCCTCATCGACTCCGCCTTCGCCGAGGTGCGGCCCAGCCCGTGGCGGCAGGCGGTCGACCTGGCCAACATGATGCTGGTCCTGGCGCTGCGCACCGACGCGGCACGGGTCTACGCCCGCGCCCGGCGGCAGTTCAGCGACGAGGAGATCGCCGAGGCGTTCGCCGCCACCCGCGGGCTGACGATGCCCACGCAGCTGCGTCGGATGCTGCGCCAGCAGGGGCGCGACCTGCACGACGACTTCCTCCGGTTGCTCCCCTTCCGGCTGCCCCCGGTGCACATCCAGCGGTGGACCTGGCGGCGCTTCGGTCTGACCGTCGTCACGGTCGCCGCCGCGGCCGTCGCCGCCGTCGTCACCGTCGGTCTGCTCGGGTCGCCGCTGTGAGCCGCCGGCCCGGTGGGCTCCTGCCGCTCCTGGCCGGGGTGCTGCTCGCCGGCTGCGTGCGGCCGGAGGTGCTGGACTCGGAGGTGGTCGCCTGCCGCGAGGGCGACGAGGGCGTGCCCGCCAACGGCGTCGTCCTGCTGGCGCAGTCCGTGCCGTCGGCCAGCTGGGTGCCGTGCCTGGAGGTCATCCCCCTGGGCTGGGACGTCTCCGGCCTGGAGGCCACCGACGACGACGCCCGGTTCTGGCTGGACTCCAACCGCGACGGCGTGCGCGCGGTGGAGATCAGGCTCGACGAGAGCTGCGACACCGGGGGCGCCACGCGGATCCCCAGCGATCGCGAGGCGATGCAGCGGTGGGAGCGCGTCGAGCAGGTGACCCCGCAGTACGTGGGTACGCGCCACTACGTCTTCGCCGGCGGCTGCATCAGCCTGGTGTTCCGGCTGACCGGTGAGAACCGGGCCGAGCCGCTGGGCTTCGCCACCCAGGGCATCGGCGCCGTCCCGAGAGACGCGGTCCGGGAGGCGGTCCGCGAGCAGACCGAGGGCCGGCTGGAGCTCGACCCGTGACCGCGGCCGACCGGCCGTCCCGGCGGCACGGCCGGCGCATGGCGGGCGGGGTGCTCTCCCTGGCCCTGGTGGCGGGAGTCTTCGTCTGGTTCCTGCCGCAGTTCACCAGCCTCGCCGAGGTCTGGACGTCGGTGCAGCGCATGACCTGGGTCGAGCTGACCGTGCTAGTCCTCGCCGCGGCCTGGAACCTGGCCACCTACCAGTTCGTCATGGTCGCGGCCACGCCCGGCCTCACGGTGCGCCAGGCGCTCGTCTCCACCCAGACGACGACGGCGGTCTCGAACACGGTGATCGGCGGCGCGGCGATCTCGCTGGGCCTGACGTACGCGATGAACACGTCCTGGGGCTTCTCCCGCTCCCGCACCTCGGTGGCGCTGCTGGTCTCGGGCCTGTGGAACAACTTCGCCAAGCTGGGCCTGCCGGTGCTCGCCCTCGCCCTGCTCGCGCTGAGCGCGCCGCCGTCCGCCGGCCGGATCGTCGCCGGCCTGAGCGGGCTGGGGGTGCTGGTCGTCGCCGTCGTCCTGCTCGGCGCGCTGTTGCGCAGCCGCGAGGGCGCCGAGCGGATCGGGACGACCGCCGGCCGGATCGTCTCGGCGCTGCGCCGCCCCTTCGGGAAGGGGCCGGTGACCGGCTGGGACCGGGCGACGACGAAGTTCCGCGCCCGGGAGGCGCTGCTGCTCAGGGCCCGCTGGACCTGGATCACGCTGGCGACGGTGGTCAGCCACCTCTCGCTGTTCCTCGTGCTCCTGCTCGCACTGCGCTTCGTCGGCGTGGACGGCGACCAGGTGAGCGCGGTGGAGGCGCTGGCGGTGTTCGCGTTCGCGCGGCTGCTCACCGCCGTCCCGTTCACCCCCGGCGGGCTCGGTGTCATCGAGCTCGCCCTCATCACCGGCCTGTCCGCGGCGGGCGGGCCGCGCGCGCTGGTCGCGGCGGCCGTCCTGGTCTTCCGGGCGCTGACCTACGTGCTGCCGATCCCGATCGGCATGGGTACCTACCTCTTCTGGCGGCACAACCGTTCGTGGCGGCGGGAGCCCAACACCGCACCGCGCACCGAGCTGGTGCCGGAGTCGGTGTGAGCGACTGATGCTCGTCGACGCGCGCCGGGGACTGGTCGTCAGCGGTCTCCTGCTGGCCGGTGCGGTCCTGGTCACCGCGCTGGTCGTCCTCCCGGCCACCCGGCCGGCGGTGCAGGCGGTCGACGACGTCGTCTGGCGATGGGCCGGGGCCGTGCAGAACGGGCCGGCGACGGCGGTCGCCGAGTCGCTCGCGGTGCTCGGCAGTGCCTACGTCAACTGGCCGCTGCGGATCGCCGCCCTGCTGCTCATCGCGTGGCGCCGGCACTGGCTGCGGCTGGCCGCCTTCGCGTTCGCCGTCGTCACCAGCGAGCTGTTCATCGGGCCGGTGAAGGACGCCGTCGACCGGCCGCGCCCGCCCGGCGCGCTGATCGGGACGACGGCGGCCTCGTTCCCCTCCGGGCACGCGATCGCCGGCACGGTCACCGCCGTCGGGCTGGTGCTCGTGCTGGCGCCCCCGGGCCCCTCCCGGTGGCGCTGGGAGGTGCGCGCGGCGGTGTTCGGCGCGGTGATGGCGATGTCCCGGGTCTACCTGCGGGCGCACTGGCTGTCCGACACCGTCGCGGGCGCGCTACTGGGTGCCGGGCTCGCCCTCGGTTTCCCGGCGCTGCTCATGGCCCTGCGCGGGCGGGTCCGGCCCGCCCCGCCGGTTCGGTGAGCCGGCCGGTCACTCCTCCCGGCGGACGACGACGGCGGCGCCCCACGCCTCGGGCTCGAGTCCGCGGGCGGCGAGCACCTCGGCCAGCGCCCGGTTCATCGCCATCTGCACGGCGCCGTCGGCGGCGGTGCCGTGCACCTGGTCGACGCTCATCCGGTCGTGCTGGCGCCACGCGACGACGACGCCGTCGAGGTCCGGCGTCGGCGTGAGGCAGGCGCCCCCGAGCGTGCCGTCCGCGCCCGCCGCGTCGTGCAGCGGCAGCCCCGCCTCGCTCAGTGCGGCGGTCACCTCGACCAGGAGGGTCGTCAGCGGGTCCTCCTCCGCCAGCAGGGGACGCCAGTCGTCGGGCAGCCGGTCGAGCTGCGCGGTCAGGTGGTCCAGCCACGCCCACTCCTGGGGCGAGGGGCGCCGGCGGAGCGACCCGTCCGCCCGGCGGATGCCGTACGCCGGCCGCGCGGCCGCACCGTCGACCAGGGCCGCGGCCGACCAGCCCGCCTCGGCGCGCTCGGGGAAAGGGCCGGCGAGCACCCGGCCCGGCTCGTCCTCGCTGCCGCTGACCAGCCACCAACCTTCGACGCCGGTGTCGGCGACGACTCCACTGCCCGGAAGACCACCCAGAACGCTCATCGCTGCTGTCCATCCATCCATGGAGAACCCTGCCCCGGGGGAAGAGGGGCGGGCACCGCGTCGCCGGCCGTGGCGTCGCGATGCCAGAAAGGTAGGCGGTGGGGACCCCGTGCGGCAGCCCCGCCGACGCGCGTGGGGAGCCGTGTGGCCGGATCGTTGCGCGAGCCACCGGTGGAGCCGATCACCCGCCGCCGCGGACGACCACTTGTCGACAGGAACGAGCCTGTCCGAGCGCGCGGAGGCGCCGGACCGCCGCGGTCACCCCGGGACACACCGCCGGGGCGGTGTGTCCCCGCGGATCAGAGCGAGCCGGCGGTCTCGGTCCGACGGAGCAGGGCGCCGGCCTCGGGAGCGCGCATCGGGCGGTAGAGCAGGAAACCCTGCGCCTGGTCGCAGTCCTGGGCCTTCAGCCGGGCCAGCTGTGCCGGCTCCTCGACGCCCTCCGCGACGACGGTCAGCCCGAAGGTGTGCGCCGCCCGGATCATCAGCGCCACGAGCTCCCGGTGGGCGGGCTCGGTGGAGGCCACGAAGCTGCGGTCGATCTTGAGCGTGTCGACCGGCATGTTCCGCAGCTGGCCGATGGAGGTGTAGCCGGTGCCGAAGTCGTCGATGGCGATGCTGACGCCCATGGCCCGCAGCGCGGTGAGGTGGTCGTAGGCCAGCGGGTCGTCGACCAGCACCGTCTCGGTGACCTCGAGCGTCAGGAGGCCGGCGGGCAGCCCGGACGCGACCAGCGCGTCGGCGACGTCGGTGATCACCCGCGGGTCGGCCAGGTGCCGGCCGGAGATGTTCACCGCGATCGTGGGGTCGGGCTCCCCAGGTCCCGCCGGGGACTCCGCCCGCCACTGCGCCAGCTGCTGCGTGGCCGCGTGCAGCATCCACCGGTCGACGTCGCCGATGAGGCGCGAGCTCTCGGCCACGGGGATGAACTCGTCCGGGGACACGAGACCGACGCCGGGGCGCTCCCAGCGGATGAGGGCCTCGTAGCCGATGACCCGGTCGGTGGCGACGTCGATGACCGGCTGGTAGGCCACCTGCATCTCGCCGTTGACCAGACCGGAGGCGATGGCCGCCTCGAGCTCGGCGCGGCTGTGCAACTGCTGGCGCAGGGTCTCGTCGAACATCTCGGCGCGACCGCGACCGGCGGCCTTGGCGCGGTAGACGGCGGTGTCGGCCTCGGCGAACAGCACGTCGGCATCCGTGCCGCCGTCCCGGTTGATGGCCACGCCGACGCTGGCGCCGATCGTGACGCGAGCGCGTCCCACCCCGATCGGCTCGCTCACCGCCGCGATCAGGCGGTGGGCCAGCTCGAGCAGGTCGTGCTCGCTGTGCACGGGCTCCACCAGGATGACGAACTCGTCGCCACCCAGGCGGCAGACGACGTCACCAGGGCGCACGCCCGCGCCGAGCCGGCGGGCGACCTCGCGGAGGACCTCGTCGCCTGCGGCGTGGCCGTAGCCGTCGTTGACCCCCTTGAAGCCGTCGAGGTCGACGAAGAGCAGGCCGGTCATCTCACCGGAGCGCCGGCCGCGGTGCAGGGCTGCGGTCACGAGGGTGACGGCCTGGCCGCGGTTGGGCAGCTCGGTGAGCGCGTCGTGCGTCGCCTGGTGGGCGAGGGCGAACTGCAGCTCCTCGCGCTGGCGGACCGAGTGCACGATCTCCCGCACGGAGGCGTGCACGACCTCACCCAGCGGCCCGGGGAGGGACTGCTCGAGCAGGACGTTGTCCAGGTCACCGCGGGCCACCGCCTGGGCCTGGTCCTGGATGCGGCGCAGCCCGGCGACGGCGGAGCCGAGGGCGGCCGAGACGGTGCGGACCTCGCGGGGCCCGGCCACCTCGACCTCCACCAGCGAGCCCTCGCTGATCTGGGTGGCCTGGCCGGCCAGGAGACCCAGCGCGCGGGAGACGCTGCGCCCCAGGACGACCGCTCCGACCAGCGAGGCGGCGAGCAAGCCCGCGCCGATGGCGAGGACGGCCTGCAGGTCGCCGTTCGCCCGCTCGCGGTCGGCGGCCACGAGGGCGTCCGCCTCCTGGGTCGCGGTGTCCACGAGACCGGCGAACAACCGGCCACGCTCGTCGCCGGCCACCAGCAGCGCCACGATGTCCCCGACCGAGGGTGCCGGCGCCTCGGAGTCGGCGAGACCCTGGGCCAGCAGGCTCTCGACCGTGGTCACCGCCTCCGACGAGCGGACCTCACGCCAGGCGGCCCTGAGCGAGTCCTACGAGAGCCGGTCCAGCTGCTGCCGCGTGTCCGAGTAGTCCAGCCACGTCGTCTGCCAGGCCGCTCGTGACCCGAGCAGCCCGTCCTCGCTGGGCACGAACAACGAGCCCAGGAAGAGGGGCAACTGCCGGCTGGCGAGCTGGCTGAGGGTGGCGACGGTCTGCACGTCGCGGATGGCCCGCATCGTGGCGCCGGGCACGCCCTCGGCCATGGCGGCAGCAGCGACCTCTTCCTGCGCGGCCATGAGGTCCGTGGACACGGTGAGGAAACGGTAGTAGACGCTCTCGATCTCGAGCTCGCCGTCCTGGTTGCCGTTGCGCAGCTCGTCGAGGTCGGCGGCCGCGCGGTCGGCTGCGGCCGCGGCGATGGAGCCGGCCGAGAGCCGGGCCAGCGCCCTGTCGGTCACGCGTTGGGTGCGCTCGGCTCCCGCCGCTGCCCCTTCCGCCTGCGTCGCGATCAGTTCCTCGGGAATGCCCAGGGAGGTCGCGATGGAGGGGTCGGCCATCACCCGGAGCGCGAGCAGCGGGATCAGCTCCTGCTCGACACCGGTGCGAGCGGTGTCGAGCAGCGTCAGGGTGCGCATGGCCCCTTCGGCCCGCTCGGCACTGGCCGCTTCGTCC
The DNA here is from genome assembly GCA_038256725.1 of Mycobacteriales bacterium. Classification (GTDB taxonomy): domain Bacteria; phylum Actinomycetota; class Actinomycetes; order Mycobacteriales; family Geodermatophilaceae; genus Blastococcus. The sequence continues at coordinate 17,389 of JBBSKB010000048.1, forward strand.
GCCCGGGCCTGCGCCGCCGCGGTGGCCAGGACGACCACACCGACGAGCGGCAGCAGGACGAGCGCCGTCAGGTACCGCCACAGCGGCGCACCGCGTCGGCGGCGTTGCTCAGTTGCCCGGTGGAATCGCACAGTGTCGTATCGGCACTGGCGGGGTCCTCTTGAGGATGCACGACACCCCTACGAGGGGGGCGCGCACCGGCGACTGCCAGGCAACTGCCAGCTCCTCCCACCGCGAACTGTCAGACCCCTCCGCCACCCTCGGGGCACACCGCAGGACCGAGGAGAGTTGAGACCGACATGAGCGCCCGCCCCGACCGCTCCAGCACCGTCCACCCGACGGTGACCGGCCCCCGTCTCCCCCGCCGGCTGCGCATCCGCCGCGAGCTGGTCCTGCCGCCGGAACCGCGCCGCTCGCGCGACTGAGTCGACCTACCGCGAATCCTGCTGCCGCTTCGCGACGACGACGAGCGCGACCAGCACGAGGACCAGGGGCGCCCATCCCGGCAGCCCGAATGGCCCCAGCACGAGTTCGGCGACGAACAGCAGCAGCTGGAAGGCGATGAAGATGCCGACGAACAGCACCACCAGGAAGAGGATCGGGCTCTCCGACTGCAGGCGACGCATGAAGTCCATCGGTTCTCCTCGGTCGTGCCATGGCGGTGCGAACAGCACCCACCCTCCCAGCATCGGCCGCGGATGGCCGACGTGAACCCGGGAACCGGCGCCGATCACCGTCGACGCAGGGGCGGCGTATCCGCGGCACGGCCGGGGCCACGCGCTCGGATGGGCACGCCCTACGTTGGGCGGATGCCGGCTCAGCAGGAGAACCCGATGACGCGCCGCACCGTGCGCCCCGACACCACCACGGCACCGTGACCGACCCGATCGAGGTCAGCGTCGAGGAAGCCGCTCGGATCCTCTCCGTGTCGAAGGGGTCCGCCACCAAGTTGCTCAGCACCGGCTTGCTGGGTGGCGCACCAGCCCGCGGGAGCCGGCGCATGGCCTCGGTCGACGCCGTCCGCGAGCTGCAGCAGCGGCCAGAGGTCGCGACTGGGGCTCCCCCGGCCTTCGTCGTGCGGATCGGTGAGCCGAAGTACACCTCGGAGGATTGGCGGGACGGGGCCGGTTGGGCGGTGGCGTGGTCTCCGACAGCGCAGGCCAACGGCGTGCGGGGCGACTGGATCATCGAGCCCGGCCCCGTCCTGGAGGCCGGGATCCTGGTCGCCGTGGTCGGCAACTTCGTGGCCGCGGCCTACGCCGTGACCGGCTTGGAGACCCAGTACCTGGACGAGGTCAGCGGCCGCCAGCGATCGCGGTTCCTCGTCAGCGAGGACGAGGAGACGACGGCACCCTTCGTGGGTCACCGCTGGACGCTGGGGCCGGGGTGGACCACCGCGGTGATCCGGGCCGAGCGATAGCTCGAGACGTGGGCCCCGTGGGGATCGAACCCACAACCCGCGGATTAAAAGTCCGCTGCTCTGCCAATTGAGCTAGAGGCCCGGTGGGTGCAGCACCCTCCGCGAGGACCCACGGGCCGTCGCGTGCGGCGCCTGCGGCCCGCTGCGAGGCTACCGCCCGGACGGGACGGCGGTGCCCAGCCGCCCGGATCCCCGTGGCGCTCCCGATTCCTCGCGGGCGCCGGCCGTGCGAACTAGCGTCCTACGCATGGTCCTCGGACTGGTCAGGCTCGCGCTGGTCCTGCTCGCTCTCGGGCTCCTCGGGTCCGTCGGCTGGTCGCTGTGGACCGCCCTGCGCCAGAACGCAACTGCCGCTCCCCTGCCGGCCCGGCAGCGAGAACAGCTGGCCGCCGCCGTGGCCCAGGCCCGCTGGGCCGCGGCGCACGACGAGGTCGACGGGGTCACCCGGATCCTCGTGCGTCGGACGTACACCGGGCCGGACGGGCTCCCGGCCGTGCTGGACGAGCGGGTGCTGGAGACCTTCCCGGCCCAGGATCCCGCCTGGGAGGCGCGCTTCACCGAGGCGATGTCCAGCGCGCGGTACCGCTGCGCGTACCTCAACGCCGAAGAGTCCCTGTGACCGCCCACCACGATCCTCGGAACGTTCCCGCGGGAACGTCTGCGGGCCTGTCCCCGACCGGGCGAGCGAAGGAGACCGACGCCCCGCCGATATGAGCGTTACGTCACCATCTCGTCCGGATATGCACCCGTTCAGGGGATCCCGCGGTCCGACATCGGTTACGTAGGGTCATCACTGCCCCGCCTGGTGCTCGCTCCCGGGTGGCCGATGACCCCGGCCCGGCCGACCCGTTCCCCCCGGGCCGGCCGGGCCGGCTTCTTTCCCGGCTCAGCGGTTCCGGCTGTGCACCCGCGCCATCACGTGCCCGGCCTCCATGCGCACCTCGAGCTTCTCCTGCGGGTTCCCCGCCGGTCCGCGCCGCGGCTCGCCGCTGTCCAGGTCGAACGCCGAGCCGTGCCACGGGCAGACCAGGCACTGCGCGCCGCGAACCTCCTCCACGGTGCCCTCCTGCATCGGACCCGCCGAGTGCGAGCACGCACCCACGAAGACGTCCACGTGCGTTCCCCGCCGGACCACGGCCAGCGGCACATCGGCCGCTCCGCCGTTCGCGGTGCGCAGCGCCGGCCGCCCCTCGGGCAGATCGTCGAGCGGGCCCAGGTCCATCCACTCCTTCGGGAGCGCGCGCGCTGCCGTCGCGGCATGCGACACACCCGCGGACTGCGCGTAGGACATGTGCCCACCCACGGCCGCGGAACCCCCGGCGATAGCCAGCCCGCCGTAGGACAACACCCGCCCCAGCCCGCCGCGATCGTTCTTCCGCGCCACCAGCGAACCCACGTACAGCCCGAGTGCGATCGTGTTGGCGACGGCGTGCAGCGCGCCCAGCCGTCGCACCCCGGTGTCCTGCTCCGACCAGTCGGCCGCGCCCGACGCCGCCGTGGGCACCGCCGCGGCCACTCCGACACCGATCAGGAACGTGGCGGCCGGCCGCAGCCGCGGAACGGAGTCCAGCAGCCCGGCCGACACCCAGCTGCCCACGGGCACCTGCGCCAGGATCGGATGCAGCGGATGCCCGATCCAGGTGCCGTGCAGGAGATCCTTGACCGGCGGCCGGAGCACGCTCCGCACGGCCCGGCGGGCCGGCTCGATCACCTTGTCGAACGTCGCGTCGTCCGCGACCCGGTCGAGGAACCCCAGAAGACTCATGCCGAGGCTGCTACCCGCGGTGTGCGGCCACGACTCCCCGGTCACGACGCGGTCTCTTCCGGGTGCATCGCAGGGAATGCGGCAGCTTCTGCCAGTTGTTACCGGCATGCTGACCTGTGACAACGTGCGGCGCGAGGACGATCCTGAGTCGCGCCGACGCCCCGTGCCCGGAAGGACCTCCGTGACCCGCCCGTCCCTGCTGCGTCGCCGCGCCTGCAGCGACGCCGCCGTGGACCCGGTGATCGAGATCGAACCCGCGCCCCGATGGACCGTACGGTCGGCCGAGCGCCTACGGCAGGACGACACCCTGGCGCAGTTCGCCCGTTTCGTCCTGGTCGGCGGCTCCACGACGCTCGTCTACGCACTGCTGTTCATCCCGTTCCAGGGCCTCGGCTACCTGGCCGCGCACCTCGTCGCCACGGTCGCGTCCACCGTGCTGGCCAACGAGATGCACCGGCGCCTGACCTTCCACGCCGAGGACCGCGTCGGCTGGTTCACCGCCCAATGGGAGGCGAGCACCGTCGCCGCGCTGGGCCTGGTGGCCACCAGCGCCACCCTCGGCTGGGTGGACACCACCGCCGCCGAGGGCAACGTCGGGCTGCAGATCACCGCCGTCGTCACGGTGACCGCGCTGATCGGCCTCATGCGGTTCATCGCGCTCCGCTGGATCTTCCGCTCCCCCGCCGACCCGGCCTGACCGACCGACCGCGGCCGCCGCTCGACCCACGATCCGGCGTCCCCGCCCGGATGACCGCGCGGCCCTACCCTCGGCCCATGTCCGTGACGACGACGTCCCACTCCCGCCTCGCCGCCGGTCTGCTCGCCGGCGGGCTGGGCCTCGCCGCCCTTCCCGGGTGCACTTTCGGCTCCGAGAACGTCCGGTGCTCGCCCAGCTCGTGCACGGTCACGCTGGAGGGCACCGACGCGCAGGTCGACGTGCTCGGCACCACGCTCACCTACGCCGGCACGCAGGACGGGCGCGCCTCGCTCGGCGTCGGCTCGGCCAGCGTCTCCTGCGCCGAGGGCGAGAGCGTCTCGGCCGGGAGCCTGGACCTCGAGTGCTCCTCGGTCACCGAGGACCGCGTCGAGCTGACGGCCTCGCTGGGCTGAGGCCCGGCGGGTTCACGGTGGTCGGGCGACCCTGTGCAGGAGCGCCTCCGACGACATGTATTGTTTCGTCTGCCCCCGGCAGTACGAGCCCTCATCGTCTAGTGGTCCAGGACGCCGCCCTTTCAAGGCGGTAGCACGGGTTCGAACCCCGTTGGGGGCACAGCACGACACAGTTTGGCCCTGTAGCGCAGTTGGTTAGCGCGCCGCCCTGTCACGGCGGAGGTCGCGGGTTCGAGTCCCGTCAGGGTCGCTACCCGGTGCGTGAGCACCGGGAGGGGCAGGTAGCTCAGTCGGTACGAGCGCTCGCCTGAAAAGTGAGAGGTCGGCGGTTCGACCCCGCCCCTGCCCACCCTCTTCTCTTCCCCCGCCGCCATTCCTGGCCGCGGGTTCCTAGGCCCAGCTGCGATCAGCGGCCACCTGGGCGTACACCTCCGCGTGCACCCGCCGGACGGCGTCGCGCTGCTCCTCGCGCCAGGCCCGGTCCGCCGGTCGCGGCATCGGACGCGTGAGCGCCGCCGACACCGCAGCGGTCAGCGACACCGGGTCGAGGCCGTCCACCTCGTCGTTGGCGTAGGTCACCACCTCCGACCACTGGTCGGCGAAGAACCCGCAGCTCGGGGCCACCACCCGGGTGCCCACGTCACGGCACACCTCCAGGTCGCGCGAGTGCGTACCGCACCGCTCGGGCAGCACCGCGACGTGCAGCTGCTGCAGCTGGGCGGACAGCTCCCCGGGGCCGAACACCACCAGCTCCAGCTCGTCGTTCTCCGCCATGTCCCGGACGCCCGGGTCGACGTCCGAGCCGGCACCGGCGAGCACCCGGAGCCGGCCGCCGCCCGAGACCGCGCCCGACGCCGCCGCCCGGGCCACCGCGGCGGGCTCGGGCACCGCTGACGACGCCGTGCCGAGCTGCACGCCGACCAGACCGCGCTCGGCCCCCAGCTCGGGGTCGGCGACGGCGAGCGAGGGGTGGGCCAGCACGATCGCCGTCCGGCCGTAGCGGTCGGCGATCTCGTCGGCCGCCGAGGGCGTCAACGTGAGCACCACCTCCGCCGTCCCCAGCACCGTGGCGAGGTGCGCGTCGTGGCGGGCACGGCCGCCCTGCCCGGCGTCGCGCAGCTGGTGGACGGTGACGACGAGCGGGACGCCCAGCCGCCGCACCGTCTCCGCCCACCGCTCGAGGGCGGGGACGCCGAGATGTCCGTAGCCGGTGTGCAGGTGCAGGACGTCCACGTCGCCGGCGTGCTCGGTCAGGTAGGCCTCGTCGAGCCAGCGACTCGGCTCCCCGGGCTGCCCCACGCGCACCGCGCCGACGGGCAGCACCGCGTCGACGTAGCGGTCACTGAACGGGACACCGGCCACGCGGAGCGGGTTCGACTGCTCGTCGGCGGCCTCGCCCCGGCTGGGTTCTGCGGACATCACTGGCTGGGTTCTGCTCCTCGTGCGGTCGAGCTCCACGCCGATCGAGCTCTACGTCGATCGAGCACTGCGCCGATCGACGTGGTCGACGGCAGCGACCCTGCCACTGGTCTCGAGCGGGGCGGCTCCTCTCCCTACCCTGCCATTCCGTGGCCAATCTGTGACCGACTCCATCGGGTGATCGTCCGGATCCGAGCCGTCAGCGCCGTCGCCGGGGACGGCCCAGGCGATGGGCGCCGGACGGCGTCGAGCCCCGCCGGACGGTTCCCCGGACCCGCCGGGAACGGCTACGGTGGGCCCGCACGGTGCCGGTTGTGGACACCTGTGTGGCGGGCGGGACGAACCCCGGACTCCGGCAACGGATAGTGCACATCGGGTCCAGGATCTTCGGCACGATCTGACCGCCGCGTCCGATGACACGGACCGATCCGGACCACTACTTTCTGAGCATGCTCTCCACGCTCCTGGTGCTCGGCGGTGTCCTCGTGGGGCTCCTCGTGCTGCTGGCCCTCATCGTCAGCCTCAGCGCGCGCCCCGCCACGGTGGCACGCTCGACGAGCGCCGGTCGCGGCGAGACGTGGGTCGCCCAGGCCGGGCGGCCGCACCCCGACGCGTGGTCCCCGATGGCCGGCGCCTCGACGAACGAGATGCCCGCCGTCCGCTGACCGCGGGCACCCCCGACTCCGGCGTCCCGGCGGCTGCGGCCAGCGCGCCGCCGGGACGATCCGGTCAGCCGGCCGAGGCCATCAGCTCGGCGGCGCGCTCGCCGAGCATCACCGCCGTCGCCGCCGTCCCCCGGCTGGGCACCGACGGCAGCACCGAGGTGTCGACGACGCGCAGCCCCGCCACGCCGCGCACCCGCAGGTGCTGGTCGACGACCGCCTCCTCGTCGGCACCCATCGGCGCGGTTCCGGAGAGGTGCACGGCGGTGCCGACCCGTGCCGCGATCCAGCCGTCCAGCGCGGCGTCGTCGTCCCGGACCGCGTCCGGCAGGACGTCGGAGGGCCGCACCGTGCCCGCGACGGCGTCCGTGCGGAGCAGGGACGCCGCGAGCCGGACGCCCTCGCGCAGGCCGCGCCGGTCGGCCGGCTCGGCCAGGTAGCGGTACGCCAGCCGCGGGGGCCCGGCGGGATCGCGCGGGTCCAGGGTCAGCCGGCCGCGGGCGACCGGGTGCTGGAGCCCGATCCCGATCATCGGCTCGGGATCGGTCCCGAAGGGCCGCAGCCACGGCAGCAGCTCGACCTCGCCGCCACTCACCGGGGCGTGCAGGACGCCGTGCAGGGGCAGTGCGGGAACCGGCACGCCCGGCGCCGGGCGGTAGGGCAGGTAGACGATCGGGTGGTCGCTCGAC
>JBBSKB010000049.1:0-23783 GCA_038256725.1 Mycobacteriales bacterium
CTCGGGTAGTCCAGGTGCAGGTAGAGGCAGCGCCGCTTGAGCGCCTCGGACAGCTCGCGCGTGGCATTGGAGGTGAGGATGACCATCGGCCGCCGGGTGGCGGTGATCGTGCCCAGCTCGGGGATGGTCACCTGGAAGTCGGACAGCACCTCCAGCAGCAGGCCCTCGACCTCGACATCGGCCTTGTCGGTCTCGTCGATGAGCAGCACGGTCGGGTCGGTGCGCCGGATGGCGGTCAGCAGCGGGCGGGAGAGCAGGAACTCGTCGCCGAAGATGTCGTCGTGGACGCTGTCCCAGTCGGCGCCGCCCTCGGCCTGCGAGGCCTGGATGCGGAGCAGCTGCTTCTTGTAGTTCCACTCATACAGCGCGCGGGCCTCGTCGAGCCCCTCGTAGCACTGCAGCCGGATGAGCTCCGACCCGGTCGCGGTGGCCAGGGCCTTGGCCAACTCGGTCTTGCCGGTCCCTGCCGGCCCCTCCACCAGCAGCGGCTTGCCCAACCGGTCGGCGAGGAAGACCGTCGTCGCGATCTGGGCGTCGGGCAGGTAGCCCGCCTCGCTCAGCCGCTTGCTGACATCGCTGACGGACGAGAAGTGCGGGGACTGCGACGGCGGACGGGACAAGACGGCTCCAGCGGGTGGCGGGGGTGGGTGGGCAGGTGGGGACGGACCGGTCAGCGGACGTGGCCACGACCGGTGACGACATAGGTGGTCGAGGTCAGCTCGGGCAGCCCGAGCGGGCCACGGGCGTGCAGCTTCTGGGTCGAGATGCCGATCTCGGCGCCGAACCCGAACTCGCCTCCGTCGGTGAACCGGGTGGAGGCGTTGACCAGCACGGCGGCGGCGTCGACCCCCGCGGTGAAGGCGGCGATGGCGGTGGCGGAGTCCGCGACGATGGCCTCGGTGTGCCCGGTGGTCCAGCGCGCGATGTGGTCCAGCGCCTGGGGCAGGTCGTCGACCACGCGCACGGCCATGTCCATCGACAGGTACTCCGCCGCCCAGTCCTCGTCGGTGGCGGGGAGGACCGCGGGCGCGCCGGCTCCGGCGGCCTCCAGCACGGCGGGGTCGCCGTGGACGGTCACGCCGGCGTCGGTCAGCGCGCGCAGCAGGCGCGGCAGGAACGGGACGTCGCGGTGCACCAGCAGCGTCTCCGCGGAGTTGCAGACGCTCACCCGGTGGGTCTTGGAGTTGAGCACGACCGCCTCGGCGATGGCCGGGTCGGCGGAGGCGTCGACGTACACGTGGCAGTTCCCCTCACCGGTCTCGATCACCGACACCCGCGACTCGCGCACCACCCGCTGGATCAGCGAGGCGCCGCCGCGCGGGATGACCACGTCGACCAGACCGCGGGCGTTCAGCAGTTCCCCCACCGACGCACGGTCGGCGGGCAGCAGCTCCACGAAGCCGGCCGGCAGGCCGGCCTTCTCCCCCGCCTCGGTGAGCACCTCGATCAGGGCGGTGTTGGTCACGAAGGCCGACGCCGAGCCGCGCAGCAGGGCGGCGTTGCCGCTCTTGAGGCAGAGCCCGGCGGCGTCGACGGTGACGTTCGGCCGCGCCTCGTAGACGATGCCGACGACACCGAGGGGCACCCGCACCTGGCGCAGCTCGAGACCGTTGGGCAGCCGCGAGCCGCGGACGACGTCGCCCACCGGGTCGGGCAGCGCGACCAGCTGGCGCAGCGCGGCGGCCACGCCGGCGATCCGGTCGACGTCCAGGCGCAGCCGGTCGACGGTGGACTCGGGGGTCCCGTCGGCCCGGGCGGCGGCCACGTCCACGGCGTTGGCGGCCAGGATCTGGTCCGTGCGCTCGACCAGCGCCTCGGCCATCGCCGTCAGCGCGCCGTCCTTCGCGTCGGTGGGCAGGGCGCGCAGCACGCGAGCGGCCGACCGGGCGCGTAGCGCGGCGGCGCCGATCAGCGGCAGCTCCGTGACGTCGAACACGTCCCGGAGACTACGCGTGCCCGGGCGCGGGCCCGAACGAGCGGCGCGTGCGGATCCTATGTGAGAATGGTTCTCATGATCAATGCAGCCACCCGTTGGGCCGGCGTCACCCTCACCGCCGCCGCCCTCGCGCTCACCGCCGGCTGCGGCGGCGCCGACTCGACCGGGGAGGACGGCCTGCAGGTCCTGGCGGGCTTCTACCCCCTGGAGTGGGCGGCCGAGCGGGTCGGCGGGGACCGGGTCTCGGTCGACGCGCTCACCCCTCCGGGCGGCGAGCCGCACGACCTCGAGCTCACCCCGCGCGACGTGGCGTCCGTCGAGGACGCCGACCTGCTGGTCTACCTCGCCGGCTTCCAGCCCGCCCTCGACGAGGCGGCGGAGTCCGCCGGTGGCGACCACGTCTGGGACGCCGGCAGCGCCGCCGACCTGCTGGCCGGCGAGGGCCACGACCACGGCGAGGAGGAGTCCGACGAGGACGACCACGGGCACGAGGACGACATCGCCGACCCGCACTTCTGGCTGGACCCCGTCCGGCTGGCCGACGTCGGTGACGCGCTCGCCGACCGGCTCACCGAGCTCGACCCCGAGGGCGCCGACACGTTCGCCGCCAACGCCGCGGCCCTGCGGGCCGACCTCGAGGCGCTCGACGCCGAGCTGAGCGCCGGCCTGGCGGACTGCGCCGTCGACACCGTGGTCACCGCGCACGACGCCTTCGGCTACCTGGCCGAGCGCTACGGTCTCGAGGTGGTCGGCATCAACGGGCTGAGCCCCTCCCAGGAGCCCGCGCCGGCCCAGCTCGCCGCGATCTCCCGCCTGGTCGCCGAGCGCGGCGTCACCACCGTCTACACCGAGGCGCTGGTCGACCCGGCCGTCGCCCGGACCGTCGCCTCGGAGGCCGGGGTGCGCACCGCCGTCCTCGACCCCGTGGAAGGGCTGACCGACGAGTCCCCCGGCGGGGACTACCTGGAGGTCATGCGGGCGAACCTGGCCACGCTCCAGGCGGGCCAGTCCTGCTCATGACGCAGACGACGGGGCACGGCGCCATCGGCCTGCGCGGGGCGAGCATCGGGTACGGCGACGTGCCGATCGTCCGGGAGGTCGACCTGGCCGTCGCGCCCGGCGAGGCGGTGGCCGTGCTCGGCTCGAACGGCTCGGGCAAGACCACCCTCGCCCGCGGCCTGCTCGGGCTGGCCACCGTGTTGACCGGCGAGGTGACCGTGCTCGGCGCCCCGGTCGGCCGGCTGCGCGAGCGCGGCCGGGTGGGCTACGTCCCGCAGCGGCACACCGTCAGCGGTGCGGCGCCGGCCACGGTCCGCGAGGTCGTGTCGGTGGGCCGGCTGGCCCGGCTGGGGCTGTTCCGCCGGCTGGGCACGGCCGACCGCCGCGCCGTCGCCGACGCCGTGGCCGCCGTCGGCATGGCCGACCGGCTGGAGGACCCGGTCGCGTCGCTGTCCGGCGGCCAGCAGCGGCGGGTGCTCGTCGCCCGCGCGCTCGCCGCCGAGCCCGAGCTGCTGATCATGGACGAGCCGACCGCAGGCGTGGACGCCGCCAGCCAGGAGGCTCTCGCCGGCGTCCTCAGCACGGTCTCGGCCGCCGGGACGACGCTGCTGGTCGTCACCCACGAGGCCGGGCCGCTCGCTGGCGTGCTCTCCCGGGCGGTCGTCGTCGAGTCCGGCCGGATCACCTACGACGGCCCGCTGGCCGGCGCGCAGACCGAGCCCGGCGGCGGTCACCACCACCACGAGGACGCGGGGCAGCCCCCGGGACGACCGGGCTACCGGCTCGACCAGCCCACGGTCACCGCGCCCGCCGCCCGACCCCGCACCGCAGGAGCCTGACGTGGACATCCTCGACTACGCGTTCATGCAGCGCGCCCTGCTGGCCTCGCTCATGGTCGGTCTGGTCGCGCCCGCCGTCGGCATCTTCCTGGTCCAGCGCCGGCTCTCGCTGCTCGGCGACGGCCTCGGCCACGTGGCCCTCACCGGTGTCGCCGTCGGCATCCTCACCTCGACCGCCCCGGTGGGCACCGCGCTGGTCGCGGCCGTGCTCGGCGCGGTGCTGATCGAGCTGGTCCGCGCCCGCGGCCGGACCAGCGGCGACGTCGCGCTCGCCGTCCTGTTCTACGGTGGCATCGCCGGTGGCGTGGTGCTGCTGAGCCTCGCGCCCCGGGGGCAGGCCACGAACCTCGACGCCTACCTGTTCGGTGCGATCACCACCACGAGCAGTGGCGACGTCGCCGTGTTCGCCGTCATCGCCGTCGTGGTGCTGGGCGTCGTCGGCCTGCTCGGGCAGCGGCTCTACGCCGTCAGCGACGACGAGGAGTACGCCCGCGCCGTCGGGCTCCCGGTGCTCTGGCTCAACATCGTGCTGGCCGCCCTGGTCGCCTCGACCGTCGTGCTCTCCATGCGCGTGGTCGGCCTGCTGCTCATCAGCGCCCTGATGATCGTGCCGTGCGCGGTGGCGCAGCTGGTCGCCCGCAGCTTCCGCCAGACGGTGTTCCTGGGTTGCGCGATCGGCCTCGTGGTCAGCCTGTCCGGGACGGCGACGTCGTACTACACGGGCACCCCGTCGGGCGGGACGATCGTGCTGCTCGCGATCGCGCTGTTCCTCGTGGTCTCCCTCGCCGTGGCCGTCCGCGAGACGACCGCCCGCCGCCGGCACCGGCGCCGGGCCGACGTGCACGGCGCGCATCCGCACGAGCACGGCCAGGACTGCGGGCACCCACCGGTGCCGCACGGTGACCACGTCGACTACGACCACGACGGGCACCGGCACGCACCGCACCGGACCGGCTCGGGCGTGCACTACGACGAGCACGGCGAGCATGCGGTCCCCGCGCCGCCCGGGAGCACGCGGTGAGCGCCCCCTCCTCCCCCGCACCCCGGCCGGCGACCCGCCAGCGCAGCGCGCTGCTCGGCCTGCTCGACGAGCTCGACGGCTTCCGCACGGCGCAGGAGCTGCACGGCCTGCTCGCACAGCGCGGGAAGCGCGTCGGACTGGCGACGGTCTACCGCGGCCTGCAGTGCCTGGTCGAGGACGGCCGCGTCGACGTGCTCCGGGGCGACGACGGCGAGGCGTCCTACCGCCGCTGCTCCACCGTGCACCACCACCACCTGGTGTGCCGCGTCTGCGGCCGCGCCGTGGAGATCAGCGACCCGCCGGTGGAGCGGTGGGCCCGCCGGGTCGCCGCCGAGCACGGGTTCGCCGACGTCGGCCACCGGATGGAGCTGTTCGGCACCTGCGCCGACTGCGCGGGCTGACGCCGCGCGCCGGGCTCAGCGGTCGCGCAGCGCGCGGAAGGCGGCCTTGCGGGCGTCGCCGGTGAGCCGGTCCAGGAAGAGCTTGCCGTCGAGGTGGTCGACCTCGTGCTGGAGGGCGCGGGCCATCAGGCCTTCGCCCTCGATGCGCAGCGGCGCGCCGTCGACGTCGAAGCCCTCGGCGACGCAGCGCAGCGACCGCACCGTCGGCGCCCAGATCCCGGGGACGGACAGGCAGCCCTCGTCGCCGTCCTGGATCTCCTCGGACCGCTCGACGATCACCGGGTTGACCATGTGCCCGATCACGCCGTCGATGTTGTACGAGAACGCGCGGACGTCGACGCCGATCTGGGGTGCTGCCACCCCGGCCCGGCCAGGATGGTCCACGGTCTCCTCGAGGTCGCGCACGAGGGCGGCCAGCCAGCCGTCGAAGGCGGTCACGTCGTCGGAGGGGGTGCGCAGGACCGGGTCACCGATCTCGCGGATGGGGCGGGTCGTCACGGCGTCAGTCTCTCAGCCGGCCTCCGCCGCCTCGTCCGGCCCCCGCTCAGGTGCGGCGGCGGACGAGCACCATCTCGTCGCGGTGCACGACCTCGCGGCGGTACTCCGGGGGCAGGTCGCCGGTCTTGTGCCCGAGCAGCCGAGGCAGCTCGGAGGCGTCGTAGGCGACCAGCCCGCGGGCGATCACCGTGCCGTCGAGCCCGACCAGTTCCACCGGGTCGTCCGCGACGAACTCGCCCGACACCGCCGTGATGCCCGCGGCCAGCAGCGAGGCGTGCCGCTCGCGGACCGCCTCCACGGCGCCGTCGTCCAGGACCAGCCGGCCGCGCGGGCGGCTGGCGTAGCGCAGCCAGAACTGGCGGGCGCTGGGCCGCCGGCCCATGGGCTGGAACAGGGTGCCCACCCGGTCCCCGGCCAGCGCGGCAGCGGCCTGCGCGGTCGAGGTGACGACGACGGGGACGCCGGCGTGCGCGGCGATGAAGGCGGCCTCGACCTTGGTCGCCATCCCCCCGGTGCCCACGCCGTTGCGGGTGGCGGTGCCGAGGGTGACGGCGGCGAGGTCCGCGGGCTCGCGGACGGTGTCGACCAGCGACGCCGGGCCGGAGCGGGGGTCGCCGTCGTAGACGCCGTCGACGTCGGAGAGCAGGACGAGCGCGTCGGCCTGCGCGACGTGCGCGACGAGGGCGGCCAGCCGGTCGTTGTCGCCGAAGCGGATCTCCTCCGTGGCGACCGTGTCGTTCTCGTTGACGACCGGCAGCACGCCGAGGGCGAGCAGCCGCTCGACGGTGCGGTGGGCGTTGCGGTAGTGCCCGCGCCGGGTGAGGTCGTCGGCGGTCAGGAGCACCTGGCCGACGGTCACCCCGTGCCGGGCGAACGCGTCGGCGTAGGTCTGCACGAGCCGCAGCTGCCCGACGCTGGCCGCGGCCTGCGCCGTCGCCAGGTCGCGCGGGCGGCCCTGCAGGCCGAGCGGGGCCAGCCCGGCCGCGATGGCGCCCGAGGAGACCAGCACGACCTCCCGTCCGGCGGCGCGCGCGGCGCCCAGGACGTCGACCAGCGCCGAGAGCCGCTCGATGTCCAGCCCGCCGGGCAGCGTGGTGAGCGAGGAGGACCCGACCTTGACCACGATCCGCCGGGCGCCCGCGATCTCCGGGCGGGCGCTCACCGCGCGTCCTCCGGCAGGTCGTCCTCGGTCCACCCCGGCTCGCTGAGCTCGTAGGGCACGCGGCGGGCCTTCTTGGCCGCGAGCCGCTCCTCGGCGCGCACGCGGTGCGGCGCGTCGATGCGGCGGTCGGTGCCGCGGCCGCCGAGGCCGGCGGACTCCTCGGCGGTGAGCGTGCCGGCCGGCAGCTGGGGCTCCCAGTCGAAGGTGACCCCGCCGATGGTGACCGCGTCGCCGCGGCCGGCACCGGCCTTGGCCAGCGCCTCCTCGACGCCGAGCCGGTTGAGCCGGTCGGCGAGGAAGCCCACGGCCTCGTCGTTGTTGAAGTCGGTCTGGCGGACCCAGCGCTCGGGCCGCACGCCGTGCACGAGGAAACCGCCGGTGTCGAACTCGGTGTCGCGCTCCACGGTGAACCCGGAGTCGTCGACCGCCTTGGGTGTGACCGTGATGCGGGCCGGCTCCATGGGCGGCAGGCTCGCGCGGTGCTCCTCGACCGCCGCGGCGAGGGCGAAACCGAACTCCTTGAAGCCCTCCCCCGTCGCCGCACTCACCGGGTAGACGGCGAGCCCGCGGGCCTCGAGCGTGGCGCGCACCAGGTCGACCAGCTCCCGGGCGTCCGGGACGTCGATCTTGTTGAGGACGGCGATCCGCAGCCGACCGACGAGGTCGAGCTCGTCACCGCCGTACTCGGCGAGCTCGTGCTCGAGGGCCTCGATGTCGCTCTCCGGGTCGCGCCCGGGCTCCATGGTGGCCATGTCGACGACGTGGACGAGCACGGCGCAGCGCTCGACGTGACGGAGGAACTGCACGCCCAGTCCCTTGCCGGTGGACGCCCCGGGGATCAGGCCCGGGACGTCGGCCATCGTGTAGACGGTGTCGCCGGAGCGGATCACGCCGAGGTTGGGCACCAGCGTGGTGAAGGGGTAGTCGGCGATCTTCGGGCGGGCCGACGACATCGCCGCGATCAGCGAGGACTTGCCGGCGGAGGGGAACCCGACCAGGCCGACGTCGGCGATGCTCTTCAGCTCGATGACGGCGTCGAACGTCTCGCCGGGCTCACCCAGCAGCGCGAAGCCGGGGGCCTTGCGGCGGGCATTGGCGAGCGCGGCGTTGCCGAGGCCACCCCGGCCGCCCTGGGCGAGCACGACGCGGGTACCGGCCCCGACGAGGTCGGCGACGACCCGGCCGTCGGGGGTGCTGACGACCGTTCCGGCAGGCACCTTGAGGACCCGGTCCTCGCCCTTTCCGCCATGGCGGTTGCTGCCCTCGCCCGGCTTGCCGTTGCCGGCCTTCTGGTGCGGGTGGTGGTGGAAGTCCAGCAGCGTGTGCACGTTGGGGTCGACCTCGAGGACGACGTCCCCGCCGTCGCCACCATTGCCGCCGTCGGGCCCGCCGAGGGGCTTGAACTTCTCCCGATGAACCGAGGAGACGCCGTGGCCACCGTTGCCGGCTGACACGTGCACGACCACTCGATCGACGAAAGCGGCCATGACCGCCGCCTCCTACCTGCTAAGCGCCACGAGCGCACGGGCGGGTCGCCCGTGCGCTCGTCGCGACACGAATGTGCTCCGGCCCCGGAGGACCGGCCCCCTGCCGGAGCAGGGGATGGTGCTCAGGCCTCGACGGCGCTGATGGAGATGGTCCGACGCCTGCGGCGCGTGCCGAAGGTGACGGAGCCCGGAGCCAGCGCGAACAGCGTGTCGTCGCTACCGCGACCGACACCCTCGCCCGGGTGGAAGTGGGTGCCGCGCTGACGGACGATGATCTCGCCGGCCTTGACGACCTGGCCGCCGAACCGCTTCACGCCGAGGCGCTGGGAGTTCGAGTCGCGACCGTTGCGGGACGACGATGCGCCCTTCTTGTGTGCCATGTCGAGGTCAGCCCTTCGAGATGTCGCGGACCACGACGCTGGTCAGGGGCTGACGGTGCCCCTGCCGCTTGTGGTAACCGGTCTTGTTCTTGAACTTGTGGATGCGGATCTTCGGACCCTTGCCGTGCTCGACGATCTCGCCGGTCACGGTCACCTTGGCCAGGGCCGCGGCGTCGCTGGTCACGGTCTCGCCGTCGACCAGGAGGATCGCCGGCAGGGCGACGCTGTCGCCGGTCGCACCCGCCAGGCGGTTGATCGTGAACGTGTCGCCCACGGCCACCTTGTGCTGGCTGCCACCGGCCTTCACCACTGCGTACACCACTGACTCCTCGTTAGCTTCTTCGTATCCAGCTGTCTGTCCGGCGCGCACGACCGATCGGGCGCCGGGTGCTGGACGGGCTGCGGACGCCTGACCCGGCGGCACCCGAAGGCGCCCGCACGGTGGCGATGCAACCCGGCCAGCGTACCTGAGCCCGGCAGCCGGGTCGACGTGACCTCGGCGGCTCCTCCGCTCGCGTCCCGTGGGGGCGGGCGGAGGAGCTCTCCGGTCAGGCGACCGGCGGTCCGGCCGGCCGGCTGGCCGCCCGGCGACGGCGCGGACGCCCCGCAGGTGCGGCCTCGGGCGCCGGTGCGATCTCGGGAGCGGCCGCCTCCAGGGCGACCACCTCCGGCACCGTGATCTCGGGAGCCGGCTCGGGCTCCTCAGCCGGGGCCGGCTCCGTGACTGGCTCGTCCTGCTGTTCCTGGACCGGCTCGGCCACCGCGAGCGGCGGCACGACGACCACCTGGTCGGACTCGCGCGGCGGCGTGGCGGGGGGCGCATCGGAGACGGCGTCCACCGGCGCGACGTCCTCGACGGCGACGACGTCGGCCTCGGGGGTGTCGGCACCGGGGGTCTCGGCGCCGTCCTCGGGGGTCTCCTCGCCACGGGCGCCGGCCAGGACGGCGGCGTCGGCGGCCGCCCGGTCCTCACCGGACTGCCCGCGGTTGCGGCGGCCACGGTTGCGCCGTCCGCCGCTGCGGGTGCCCTCGCCGGTCTCGGCGTCGCCGTCGGCGGCCGGCTCGGCGGGCGATGCGCTCTCCTCGACCCGCTCGACGGCCTCGTCCTTGGCGCCGGCGTTCTCGCCCTTGCCGGAGCGGTCCCGGCGGCTGCCGCCGCTGCCCCCGCCGCCGTTGCCCCCACCGCCGTTGCCCCCACCGGCGTTACCGCCGCCGGAGCCGCCCGAGCCCGAGCCGCCGTTCCCGCCACGGTGCTTGTCGTCCACCGGGTCGGTCCGGACGATGATCCCGCGACCGCGGCAGTGCTCGCAGTTCTCGGAGAACACCTCGAGCAGGCCCTGCCCGACGCGCTTTCGGGTCATCTGGACCAGACCCAGCGAGGTGACCTCGGCGACCTGGTGCTTGGTGCGGTCGCGGCCGAGGCACTCGGTGAGCCGGCGCAGCACCAGGTCGCGGTTGCTCTCGAGGACCATGTCGATGAAGTCGATGACGATGATGCCGCCGACGTCGCGCAGCCGGAGCTGGCGGACGATCTCCTCCGCGGCCTCCATGTTGTTGCGCGTGACGGTCTGCTCGAGGTTGCCGCCCGAGCCGACGAACTTGCCGGTGTTGACGTCGACGACGGTCATCGCCTCGGTGCGGTCGATCACCAGCGAGCCACCCGACGGCAGCCAGACCTTGCGGTCGAGCGCCTTCGCCAGCTGCTCGTCGATCCGCAGGTCGTGGAAGACGTCGCCCTGGCCGGTGTACCGCGACAGCCGGGCACTCAGCTCCGGCGAGACGTGGCTGACGTAGGCCTCGACGGTGTCCCACGCGTCGTCGCCCTGGACGACGAGCTCCTTGAAGTCCTCGTTGAAGACGTCGCGGATCACGCGGATGGCCAGGTCGGGCTCGCCGTAGAGCAGGGTCGGCGCGCTGGAGGTCGACCCCGCCTTCTGCGAGATGACCTCCCACTGCGCCTTGAGCCGGTTGACGTCGCGGGTGAGCTCCTCCTCCGAGGCACCCTCCGCCGCGGTCCGGATGATCACGCCGGCGTCCTCGGGCACGATCCGCTTGAGGATGTCCTTGAGCCGCTGGCGCTCGGTGTCGGGCAACTTGCGGCTGATCCCGGTCATCGAGCCGCCGGGCACGTAGACCAGGAAGCGGCCGGGCAGGTTGATCTGCTGGGTGAGCCGGGCGCCCTTGTGGCCGATCGGGTCCTTGGTGACCTGCACCAGGACCTTGTCGCCGGACTTCATGGCGGTCTCGATCGAGCGCTGCTTGCCCGAGAGGCCCGCGGCGTCCCAGTTGACCTCACCGGCGTAGAGGACGGCGTTGCGCCCCTTGCCGACGTCGACGAACGCGGCCTCCATGCTGGGCAGCACGTTCTGCACCCGGCCGAGGTAGACGTTGCCGGCGAACGAGGCGGACTGGGCCTGGGTCACGTAGTGCTCGACCAGCACGTCGTCCTCGAGGACGGCGATCTGGGTCCGCTCGCCCCGCTGACGGATGACCATCTTGCGGTCGACCGCCACGCGGCGGGCCCGGAACACGCTCACGGTCAGGATCGGCGCGCGGCGGCGGCCGGTGTCGCGGCCGTCCCGACGGCGCTGGCGCTTGGCCTCCAGGCGGGTCGAGCCCGCGACCCCGCGGACGTCGTCATCGCTGGTCGTGCGGCCGTTGCGACCGGCGCGCTCGGGACGGTCGTCGTCCTCCACCTCATCGGCAGAGTCGTCGGAACCGTTGAGTCCGCCCCCGGTGCGACGACGGCGGCGGCGGCGCCGACGGGTGCTGGAGCCGCCCGATGCCTCGTCGGAGTCGCCCTCGGGGTCGTCGTCGTTCTCGTCGGCCGCGTCGTCGTCGGACTCCTGCTCGGTGTCCGCCACCGGCTGCTGCTCGCCGGAGTCGTCATCCCCGTCACCGGAGTCCTCGCCGGTGCGGCCGCGGCCGCGGCCGCGGCGGCCGCGACGACGTCGGCGGCTGCCGGTGCCGTCACCGGAGTCGCCGTCGTCCTCGGAGGTGTTCTCGTCGTCGGTGTCGTCGTCCTCGGTGGGCTCGACGTCCTCGACGGGCTGATCGGCCGCGGGGCGGCGGCGGGAGCGCTGGCGCCCGGAGCGGGTGGGCTCCGCCTCCTCCTCGACCACCACGGGGGCCTCGGCGTCGCCGGTCCCCTCGCCGGTCCCCTCGTCGGGCGACTCGGCGGGCCGGCGGCTGCGGCGACGCGGGACCGGCGGCGCGTCGACCGGCGGGGCCATGAAGCTGACGAAGGCCGGGACCGGGGCGGCGGGCGCGGCCGGGGTCACCGGCTCCACCGCGTCGGGGTCCGGCGCCGCTGCCGGGCGGGTGGCCCGGCGGCGGGGACGGGCGACCACGGCGGTCGGCTCCGGGGAGCTGAACTGCGCACCGAAGCGGGAGCCGACCGGCTCGGGGTCCGCCTCGGGCTCGGGGTCCGCCTCGGGCTCGGACTGGGCGCCGTCGGCCGGGTCCTCGGTCTCCGGGTCCTCGGGGACCGAGGAATCCTCAGACACCGCGGGGACCTCGGTCACCTCGTCGGGCGCGGGACCGGTGGGGGTCTCGTCGGCGTTGCTGGCGTTGTCGGTATCGGCCACGAGGGCTCGTCTCCTCATGTGCTCCCGGGCGCCGATCGGATGACCGGCGGCCGCGCAGGAGCACGGAATCGGGCGGGGCGAGGCGTCGCACGGGGTACGGCGGCCGGCTCGTCCTGCGAAGTCTGTGGGCGGCTCTCGCGCGACGGTTGCCGCGGCGGGGAGCCGAACTGCGGAGGGTGGTGCCCGCACCCGCTGGGGCTGGGTGCGGTGCTGCGGGGTGGTTCTGGGCGGTGCTGTGGTCTCGGTGGCGCTGGCCTGCGGGTGCGGCACGTCTGGCAGCCGTGTCGCGGCGACGGTGCGCGAGCCTCCGTGGGCCTCCGCCGGTCAGACCGCCGCGTGCGCCTCCTGGTCGGAAGCTCCCGCCATGCGGTCCAGCTCGAGCGGATCGGCCACGGTCCCGGAGTCGTCGAGCCGGCCCTGCGCCTCACGCACGGCCCGGGGGGGCAACGGCGGGTGCAGGTCGGCGACGGCAACCAGAGCGGCCAACACGTCGTCCGGTCGTACGACGGGCGTTCCCTGCCGGACGACCATGTGCAGTATGGCACAACCTGCCCCGGCCGAGGCCGACGCGCTGGCGACGGACGGGCGGGCATCGATGTCCTTCAGGCCGTTCTTGGTGCGCTTCGCGACGGTCACCACGTCGGCGGCCAGGAACGCCTCGACCGCCCGCGCCAGCTCGTCCGGGTCGAGCCCGGGCAGCTCCACGCGCCAGACGGAGGTGTCGATCCGGTCGGCCAGCGAGCCGGTCCCCTCCCCCGCCTCGACGCACTCGAGGACGGCGACGTCCTCGGGCAGCGAGGCGTCCAGGGCAGCCCGGACGGCCTCCGGGTCGCAGCGGACGGAGAGGCCGATCTCGACGTACTCCGCCTCGCTGGCCGCACCGGTCGGCGCGGCGCCCAGGTAGGAGATCTTCGGGTGCGGGCTGAAGCCGGCGGAGAACGCCATCGGCACCTGCGCACGGCGCAGCGCCCGCTCCAGGGCGCGGGCCAGGTCCCGGTGCGAGGCGAACCGCAGCCGCCCGCGCTTGGCGTATCGGATGCGCAGCTTCTGCACCGTGGGCGGCGGCGGCGGGCCGTCGGGCTGGCGGCCCATCAGACGACCGTGAGCGGCAGCAGGCTGCGGCCGGTGGGGCCGATCTGGATCTCCGTGCCGTTGGTCGGGCAGACGCCGCAGTCGTAGCAGGGGGTCCACCGGCAGTCGGCCACCTCGTCCTCCGAGATCGCGGCCTGCCAGTCCTCCCAGAGCCACTCCTTGTCCAGCCCGGAGTACAGGTGGTCCCAGGGCAGGATCTCGTGCTCGGTGCGCTCGCGGGTGGTGTACCAGTCGAGGTCGACACCGAAGGTGCTGAGCTCCTCGGTGGCGGCGGTGACCCAGCGGTCGTAGGAGAAGTGCTCGCTCCAGCCGTCGAACCGGCCGCCCTCGCGCCAGACGCGCTCGATGACCCGGCCCACGCGGCGGTCGCCGCGGGAGAGCAGGCCTTCGATCGCTCCGGGCTTGCCGTCGTGGTAGCGCAACCCGATGGAGCGGCCGATCTTGCGGTCCTCGTTGATCTTCTGCCGGAGCAGCCGGAGCCGGTTGTCGATGATCTCCGGGCTGGCCTGGCTCGCCCACTGGAACGGGGTGTGCGGCTTGGGCACGAAACCACCGATGGAGACGGTGCAGCGGATGTCCTTTCGGCCGCTGGCCTCGCGGCCGGCGCGGATGACCTCGACCGCCAGGTCGGCGATCTCCAGGACGTCCTCGTCGGTCTCGGTCGGCAGACCGCACATGAAGTAGAGCTTCACCTGCGTCCAGCCGTTGGCGTACGCCGTCGTCACCGTGCGGACGAGGTCCTCCTTGGACACCGTCTTGTTGATGACCCGGCGGATCCGCTCGCTGCCCCCTTCGGGCGCGAACGTCAGGCCGCTGCGCCGGCCGTTGCGCGACAGCTCGTTGGCCAGCGTCACGTTGAAGGCGTCGACACGGGTCGACGGGAGGCTCAGGCCGGTGTTGGTGCCCTCGTAGCGATCGGCGAGCTCCTTGGCCAGCTGCCCGATCTCGGAGTGGTCGGCACTGGAGAGGCTCAGCAGCCCGACCTCCTCGTAGCCGGTCGCCTTGAGGCCGGCGTCGACCATCGAGCCGATGCCGGTGATGGTGCGCTCGCGGACCGGGCGGGTGATCATCCCGGCCTGGCAGAACCGGCAGCCCCGGGTGCAGCCGCGGAAGATCTCCACGCTCATGCGCTCGTGGACGCTCTCGGCCAGCGGTACCAGCGGCTGCTTCGGGTAGGGCCACTCGTCGAGGTCCATGACGGTGCGCTTGCCGACCTTCTCCGGCACGTCCCCACGGGTGGGGGTGACGCTCGCGATGGCGCCGTCGTCGCCGTAGGACATGGCGTAGAAGCGGGGCACGTAGACGCCGTCGACCCGGGCCAGCCGGGCGAGCAGCTCCTCGCGGCCGCCGGGGCGGTCCTCCGCCTTCCATGCCTTGACGACGTCGGTGATGTCGCCGACGACCTGCTCGCCGTCCCCGAGGACGGCGCAGTCGACGAAGTCGGCGACCGGCTCGGGGTTGAAGGCGGCGTGCCCGCCGGCGACGACGACCGGGTGGCTCTCGTCGCGGTCGACCGCGTGCAGCGGAACGCCGGCGAGGTCGAGCGCCTCGAGCAGGTTGGTGTAGCCGAGCTCGGTGGCGAAGCTGACGCCGAGGACGTCGAAGTCGGCGACCGAGCGGTGCCCGTCGACGGTGAACTGGGGGACGCCGTGCTCGCGCATCAGGGCGGCGAGGTCGGGCCACACGGCGTAGGTGCGCTCGGCGAGGGCGTCGGCGCGCTCGTTGAGGACCTCGTAGAGGATCATCAGCCCCTGGTTGGGCAGCCCGACCTCGTAGGCATCGGGATACATCAGCGCCCAGTGGACGCTGGCCGCCTCCCAGGGCTTCACCTGGGCGTTGAGCTCACCGCCCACGTACTGGATGGGCTTCTGGATCTGGGCCAGCAGCGGCTCGAGTCGCGGGTACAGCGACTCGCCTGTGGTCGTGCGGAGCTCTGCAGTCATGACCGGTCCAGGGTAGCCGCCGCCGGCGGCGGCCACCCCGCACCGGAAGACGTCAGCCCAGGTTCGGGAAGAACAGGCCGATCTCGCGGGTGGCGGACTCGGGCGAGTCCGAGCCGTGCACGATGTTGTTCTGCACCTCGAGTGCGAAGTCGCCGCGGATCGTGCCGGGGCCGGCCTTCACCGGGTCGGTCGCGCCGGCCAGGGCGCGGAACGCCTCGATGGCCCGGGGGCCCTCCACGACCAGGGCCATGAGCGGGCCGCTGGTGATGAACTCGACGAGCGAGCCGAAGAACGGGCGCTCGCGGTGCTCGGCGTAGTGCGTCTCCGCGACGTCGGCGGTCAGGGTCCGCAGCTCGGCGGCGACCAGGCGCAGGCCCTTGCGCTCCAGGCGGATGATCACCTCGCCGACGAGGCCACGGGCGACGCCGTCGGGCTTGACGAGGACAAGGGTGCGTTCGGTCACGGGGCGGCAGCCTACGGCGTCGCCCCGGCCTCGAACGCGGCCAGGGCGGAATCCTCGCTGGGCGCCGGCCAGCCGATGCTGGGCTCGTGGCCGCGGAAGTTCTCCAGCCACCAGGCCCAGTCCTGCGGCACGAGCGAGAAGGGGCTGTGGTGGCCCAGTTCCCGGGCGGCCCAGACCGGCCAGTGCGGGTTGGCCAGCGCGGCCCGGCCGAGCAGGACGACGTCGACGTCGCCCGACCGCACCGCGGCGTCGGCGTTCCGCGGGATGCCGAGGTTCCAGCTGCTCGCGACCGGGATCCCGATCTCACGCTTGATCCGGCCGACCCGCTCCACCCAGGCGCCGACCTGGCTCCAGAGCGGGTCGGTCATCTTGTCGGTGTTCCCGCCGAAGCTGAGTTCGGCCAGATCCAGGCCGTGCTCCTTCATCCAGCCGATCGCGACGACCGAGTCCTCGAACTGGGTGCCCCGCGGGTGGAAGTCGTCGGCTCCCATGCGCATGGTCAGCGGCAGGTGCTCGGGCCACACCGCGCGCACCGCGTCGAGGGCCTCCAGCAGGAAGCGGGCCCGGTTCTCCAGGCTTCCGCCGTACTCGTCGTCGCGCTGGTTGGCCAGCGGCGAGAAGAAGCTCGAGCCCAGGTAGCCGTGCGCGAAGTGCAGCTCCAGCCACTCGTAGC
Organism: Mycobacteriales bacterium; assembly: GCA_038256725.1. GTDB lineage: Bacteria > Actinomycetota > Actinomycetes > Mycobacteriales > Geodermatophilaceae > Blastococcus. The sequence goes on from JBBSKB010000049.1 coordinate 16,482, forward strand.
CGGCCTCGGCCGCTCGCACCGCGGCAGCGGCGTACTGCCGGTGCAGCTGCTTGATCTCGTCGACGGTGAGCGCGTGCACCGGATAGGGCCGCCTCGGGGCGCCGTAGGGGATGCTCGACGGTCCGACGACCTGCCAGCCGTCCGGGGCGTCCGGAGCGATCTGCCCCCAGCCACCCCACGGCGGCTGCTCGCTGCCCGAGCGGCCGGTGTGGCCCAACTGGATACCGGCCACCCCGCCCATCTGCTTGATCATGGCGGTGACGCGGGTGTGCCCGTCGATCTGCGCGTCGTCGTAGATGCCGGCGCAGTGGACGCTGGTGCGCCCCTCGGGGGAGATCGCGATCTGCTCGGGGAAGACGAGTCCGAACCCGCCCGCGGCGCGGGCCCCGAGGTACATGAGGTGGTAGTCGTCCAGCCGGCCGTCGGTGGACCGGTACATCGTCATCGGACTCATCCCGATGCGGTTGCGCAGGGTGACGCCCTTGAGGGTGAACTCGCTGAACAGGTGCGGCATGGCGACTCCTGGATGGTCAGTCGACGGACGGCGGGGTGGCGTGGGGGTGGCCGAACGGGGTGCCGATCAGCTGCTTGCGCACCTGCAGCAGGTAGAGCCAGATGAGCACGAACGCGCCGGCGACGAACCACATCGCGCCGTTCATCAGGCCGGTGGCCAGCAGCGGCACCTGCAGCGCCGTGCCGATGACCAGCCCGCGTTCGCGCCGCTGGATGCCGCTGGCCAGGACCAGCAGCAGCGCGAGGACCAGCAGGACGGTGAGCCGGACGGCGCCCAGGCCCTCCTCGGTCTGCGCGATGCCGCGGGGCACGAACAGAACTGCGATGCCCTCGAGCACCAGGATCGCGGCGGCGGCCCCGCCCAGGGCCCGGCCGGCCCGGACCGGATCGGGCGCCGTCACGAGCGCCGTCCCGTCAGCAGGGTGCGGGCCTCCCCCGCGGTGATCACGCTGCCGGTGACCAGGACGCCGGAGCCGCCCAGCGCGTCGTCCGGACCCGCCTCGGCGAGCTCCATCGCCTCGCCGATCGCCTCGCCGAGCCGCGGTGCGACGCTGACCCGGTCGGCGCCGAAGACGTCGACCGCCAGCGCGCCCAGCTCGTCGGCGGGCAGCGCCCGCTCCGAGGAGTTCTGCGTGACGACGACCTCGGCGCAGATCTCCTCGAGCGCGGCCAGCATCCCGGCGACGTCCTTGCCCCGGACGGCGCCCACCACCCCGATCAGCCGGGTGAAGTCGAAGGACTCGCGGATCGCCTCCACCGTCGCCGCCATGCCGGCGGGGTTGTGCGCCGCGTCGATGAGCACGCTGGGGCTGGTGCGCACCCGCTCCAGGCGCCCGGGCGAGCGGACGGCCGCGAACGCGGCGCGCACGGTCTCCTGCTCGACGGGGCCGGTGGCGGCGCCCGCGCCCAGGAACGCCTCGACGGCGGCCAGGGCGGTGGCCGCGTTCTGCGCCTGGTGCGCGCCGAACAGCGGCAGGTAGACCTCGTCGTACTCGCCGCCGAGGCCCTGCAGGCGCACCTGCTGCCCGCCGAGGGCGACCCGCCGCTCGAGCACGCCGAACTCCGTGCCCTCGCGGGCGACGACGACGTCCACCTCGATCGCGCGCCGCACGAGCGCGTCGAGCGCCCCGGGCTGCTGGTGGGCCAGCACCGCGATCGAGTCGGCCTTGATGATCCCGGCCTTCTCGCCGGCGATCGTCGTGACGTCCGGCCCGAGGTACTCGGTGTGGTCCATCGCCACCGGCGTGACGACGGCGACCCGCGCGTCGGCGACGTTGGTGGCGTCCCACGTGCCGCCCATGCCGACCTCGATGACGGCGACGTCGACCGGCGCGTCGGCGAACAGCGCGTACGCCATGCCGACCATCACCTCGAAGAAGCTCATCGGGTGCTCGCCGGCTGCGTCGACCATCTGCACGTAGGGCGCGATGTCGGCGTAGGTCTCGACGAACCGCTCGGGGGTCACCGGCTCGCCGTCGAGCACGATCCGCTCCCGCATGGACTCCAGGTGCGGGCTGGTGAACCGGCCCACGCGCAGACCGAAGCCGCGCAGCAGCTCGTCGATCATCCGCGCCGTCGTCGTCTTGCCGTTGGTGCCGGCCACCTGGATCACCGGCATCGCGCGGTGCGGGTTCCCGAGGAGGTCGACCAGGGCGGAGATCCGCGTGAGGGAGGGCTCGAGCCGGCTCTCCGGCCAACGGGCCTGCAGCTCCTTCTCGACCCGGGCCATCTCACCGGTGCTGCCGTTGCTCATCCTGCTCAGGATGCCAGGGGATCGGTTCCTAGACTGAGGCACATGGCTCCCGACAGCGCGACCCCGGCCACTCCTGCCCCGGCTGCGTCCGTGGACGTACCCGAGAAGCCGACGATCGACGGGCTCGAGGAGAAGTGGGTCGAGCGCTGGGCGGCCGAGGACACCTACGCCTTCGACCGGGACGCCGCGCTCCAGGCGCCCCGCGCGCAGATCTACTCGATCGACACTCCCCCGCCGACCGCGTCGGGCTCGCTGCACGTCGGGCACGTCTTCAGCTACACCCACACCGACTTCGTCGCCCGCTACCAGCGCATGCGGGGCAAGCACGTCTACTACCCGATGGGCTGGGACGACAACGGCCTGCCGACCGAGCGCCGGGTGCAGAACTACTACGGCGTGCGGTGCGACCCCGCGCTCCCCTACGACCCGTCCTTCGAGCCCCCCGCCAAGCCGGGCAAGGACCAGGTACCGGTCTCCCGCCGCAACTTCGTCGAACTGTGCATGCAGCTGACCGAGGCCGACGAGACCGAGTTCGAGAAGCTCTGGCGTCGCGTCGGGCTCTCGGTGGACTGGTCGAACGTCTACCGGACGATCTCCGAGCGCTCCCGCGCCACCGCGCAGAAGATGTTCCTGGGCAACCTGGCCCGCGGCGAGGCCTACGCCCAGGAGGCGCCGACCCTCTGGGACGTGAGCTTCCGGACCGCCGTCGCGCAGGCCGAGCTCGAGGACCGCGAGCGCCCCGGCGCCTACCACCGGGTCTCGTTCTCCTCGGCGGACGGCCCGGTGTTCATCGAGACCACCCGCCCCGAGCTGCTGCCCGCCTGCGTCGCCCTGGTGGCGCACCCGGACGACGAGCGCTACCAGCCGCTCTTCGGGCAGACCGTGCGGACGCCGCTGTTCGACGTCGAGGTGCCCGTGGTGGCGCACCGCCTGGCCGAGAAGGACAAGGGCTCGGGCATCGCGATGATCTGCACGTTCGGTGACCTGACCGATGTCATCTGGTGGCGCGAGCTGCAGCTGACGACGCGCGCGGTCATCGGCTGGGACGGCCGCTTCCTCGCCGAGCCGCCGGCGGGCGTGCCCGCCCAGCCCTACGACGAGCTGGCCGGGAAGACGTCGTTCAGCGCCCAGCAGCGGATCGTCGAGCTGCTGCGCGAGTCCGGTGATCTGCAGGGCGACCCGCGGCCGATCACCCACCCGGTCAAGTTCTACGAGAAGGGCGACCGCCCGCTGGAGATCGTCACCACCCGCCAGTGGTACATCCGCAACGGGGGCCGGGACGGCGACCTCCGGGACGCCCTGGTCGCCCGCGGCCGGGAGATCCAGTGGGTGCCCGAGCACATGCGGCACCGCTACGAGAACTGGGTCGAGGGCCTCAACGGTGACTGGCTGATCAGCCGCCAGCGGTTCTTCGGCGTCCCGTTCCCGGTCTGGTACCGCCTCGACGCCGAGGGCGAGCCGATCCACGACGAGCCGATCCTGGCCTCCCCGGAGTCCCTGCCGGTCGACCCGTCCTCGGACGTGCCGCCGGGCTTCGACGAGTCGCAGCGCGGCGTGCCCGGCGGGTTCATGGCCGACCCCGACGTCATGGACACCTGGGCGACGTCGTCCCTGTCGCCGCAGGTCGCCTCCGGCTGGGACACCGACCCGGAGCTGTTCGCCGCCGTCTTCCCGATGGACCTGCGCCCCCAGGCGCACGACATCATCCGCACCTGGCTGTTCTCGACCGTGGTGCGCTCGCACTACGAGTTCGGCGCGGTGCCGTGGTCGCACGCGGCCATCTCCGGGTTCGTCGTCGACCCCGACCGCAAGAAGATGTCGAAGTCCAAGGGCAACGCGACCACCCCGATCGACGTGCTGGAGCGCTACGGCACCGACGCGGTGCGGTGGCGGGCCGCCGGCGCCCGGCCGGGTGCGGACTCGCCGTTCGACGAGACGCAGATGAAGGTCGGCCGTCGGCTGGCGATGAAGATCCTCAACGTCGGCAAGTTCGTGCTGGGCCTGGGCGCCTCGGCGTCGTCGACGGTCGAGCAGGTCACCGAGCCGATCGACCTGGGGCTGCTCACCGCGCTCGGTCGGGTGGTCGAGGAGGCGACCGCGGCGATGGAGGCCTACAACTACACCCGCGCGCTCGAGGTCAGCGAGACGTTCTTCTGGTCGTTCTGCGACGACTACGTGGAGCTGGTGAAGTCCCGCGCCTACGGGACCGGTGCCGCGGCGGCGTCCGCGCAGGCGGCGTTGGCGGTGGCCCTGGAGGTGCAGCTGCGGCTGTTCGGCCCGGTGCTGCCGTTCGTGACCGAGGAGGTCTGGTCCTGGTGGCAGGCCGGCTCCGTGCACCGCGCGGCGTGGCCGGTGGCCTCCGCGCTGCCCGCCGACGGTGATCCGGCCGTGGTGACGGCGACCGCTGCCGCGCTGGCCGGCGTGCGCAAGGCCAAGTCCGACGCGAAGGTCTCCATGCGGGCCGATGTCGCGACGGCGACGGTGCGCGCGCCCGCCGCGCAGGTGCCGCTGGTCGAAGCGGGCCGCGCCGACCTGGTCGACGCCGGCCGGATCGCTGAGCTGTCGGTGCAGCCCGGAGAGGGCGAGCTGACCGTCGAGGTCGTCCTCACCGAGACCCCCACGGCATAGACCCTCCGCCTTGAACCACCGGGCCCCGGATTCACGCCGATTCCGGGGCCCGGTGGTTCACGGTTCCGGCCGTCCACAGGCCCGCCGACGCCTGGTCGCCAATTCGGCCAGCATTCGTCGCCATGCGCGACCTCGCAGAGCTGATGCCTCAGGGCGTGGCCACCCGGACCGAACTGACCCTCGCCAGCAGCACCAGCTCGGTCGCGCGGTGGACGGCCTCCGGGGCGGTCCTGCACGTGCACCCCGGGGTCGTCATGCTGCCCGGTGCCGTCGCAGACCCGCTCGCTCGTGCACGGGCGGCGACGTTGTGGGCCCACGGGCCGGTGAGCCACGGGTCCGCGCTGGTGCTCTGGGACGTGGCGCCTCCGGATGGAGGGCCCGTGCACGTCACGGTGACCGCTGACCGCTTCCCGAGACGCACGACCGGAGTCGTCGTCCACCGCACGACCGTGCCGCTGACGACCACACGCATCCGGGGCATCCCGGTCACGGGCCTGGGGCGGAGCCTGGTCGACACGTGGGACCTGGCGCACCGCAGCCGGCGCGGTCGACCATCCGGAGGCATCGACGTCGCTCGCCGGGGAGTGATCGAGTCCCTGCGGACCGGCCGCCTGGGCATCCCGGCTCTGCGCGCCGAGGCCGCCGCCCGTGGGCCGATCGCCGGACGGGCGGCCCTGACCACGCTGCTCGATCTGGTCGCGGGTGGATGCGAGAGCGAGCTGGAGATCTGGGGCGTCACCCGCGTGCTCCCCGGCGAGCCGATCCTGCCGTCGCCGGTCCTCCAGCACGCCGTCCGGCTGCCCGACGGTCGGCGGATCCGGCTGGACGCCGCATACCTGGAGGCGCGGGTGGCGGTCGAGCTCGACGGCGCGGCGTTCCACGGCAGCCGCGAGGCCCGCGAGCGCGACCTCCGACGGGACAGTGCGCTCGCGACCCTGGGGTGGGTGGTGCTCCGGTTCAGCTACGCGCGCCTGATGGCCGACCCCGCCGGCTGCAGGCGGGAGATCGAGGCCGTGGTGCTGGCCCGGATGGCCGTCCGATGAACCGGAGAGGCCCAGAACCACGTGGGTTCCGGGCCTCTCCGGTACAACACTCGCTCAGGTCAGGCGGACTTCTCGCGGCGCTCGCGGGTGGGCTTGCGCGGCACGATGGTCGGGTTGACGTGCTCCAGCACGACCTCCTTGGTGATCACCACGGAGGCGACGTCGTCCCGGCTGGGGACGTCGTACATCACCGACTGGAGCACCTCCTCCATGATCGCGCGGAGCCCGCGGGCGCCGGTGCCACGGAGGATCGCCTGGTCGGCGATGGCCTCGAGCGCGTCGTCGGTGAACTCCAGCTCCACCCCGTCGAGCTCGAAGAGCTTCCGGTACTGGCGCACCAGGGCGTTCTTCGGCTCGGTGAGGATGTTGATCAGCGCCTCGCGGTCCAGCTTCGACACGCTGGTGATCACCGGCAGACGGCCGATGAACTCGGGGATCATCCCGAACTTCAGCAGGTCCTCGGGCATGACCTCGGCGAAGGCGTTGGCCTCCGCGATCTCGGCCTTGCCCCGCACCTCGGCGCCGAAGCCGATCCCCTGCTTGCTGGTGCGCTGCTCGATGACCTTCTCCAGTCCGGCGAACGCGCCACCGACGATGAACAGCACGTTCGTCGTGTCGATCTGGATGAACTCCTGGTGCGGGTGCTTGCGGCCACCCTGCGGGGGCACCGACGCCGTCGTCCCCTCGAGGATCTTCAGCAGCGCCTGCTGCACGCCCTCACCGGAGACGTCGCGGGTGATCGACGGGTTCTCGCTCTTGCGGGCGATCTTGTCGACCTCGTCGATGTAGATGATGCCGGTCTCGGCGCGCTTGACGTCGTAGTCGGCGGCCTGGATCAGCTTCAGCAGGATGTTCTCGACGTCCTCGCCGACGTAGCCGGCCTCGGTCAGCGCCGTGGCGTCGGCGATCGCGAAGGGCACGTTCAGCATCCGCGCGAGGGTCTGGGCCAGGTGCGTCTTGCCGCAGCCGGTCGGGCCCATCAGCAGGATGTTGGACTTGGCGAGCTCCACGCCCTCGTCGCGACGGTCCGCACCGCCGGCCTGGATCCGCTTGTAGTGGTTGTAGACGGCCACCGAGAGCGTGCGCTTGGCCTTGTCCTGGCCGATGACGTACTGCTCGAGGAAATCGTGGATCTCCTTCGGCTTCGGCAGCTCGTCGAACTTGAGGTCCGAGGACTCCGACAGCTCTTCCTCGATGATCTCGTTGCAGAGGTCGATGCACTCGTCGCAGATGTAGACCCCGGGGCCCGCGATGAGCTTCTTGACCTGCTTCTGGCTCTTCCCGCAGAAGGAGCACTTGAGCAGGTCACCGCTCTCACCGATTCGTGCCACCTGCTGACCTCCGGTTCGGATTCGCAGCCCTGGA
>JBBSKB010000050.1:0-23768 GCA_038256725.1 Mycobacteriales bacterium
GAAGAAGTTCCCGACGTACGCGAGCACGATGCGCCGGCTGTACGCGAACTCCGGTGCCGTCGTGCGGGCCGCCTACGAGGCCGGCGTGCCGGTCTTCGCCGGCACCGACGCCGGCGGCGGCATCGAGCACGGCGTCATCGCCGACGAGATCCGCGCCCTGTGCGAGGCGGGCATCCCGGCCGAGGACGCGCTCGCCGCGGGCTCGTGGAAGGCCCGCGAGTGGCTGGGGCTGCGCGGCATCGAGGAGGGCGCGCCGGCCGACGTCGTCGTCTACGAGCGCGACCCCCGCACCGACCTGGACACGCTGCAGTCGCCGCAGCGGATGGTGCTGCGCGGACGGGTCGTCGGATAAGGGTTCGCGAGGCCTGGGAGACTCGTCCCGTGCTGCTCCGGATGTCGACCCTGTTCCTGCGGACCCTGCGTGACGACCCGGCCGATGCCGAGGTCGCCAGCCACCGCCTGCTCGCCCGCGGTGGGTACATCCGCCGGGCCGCGCCGGGTGGCTTCACCTGGCTGCCGCTGGGCTACCGGGTCTTCCGCAACGTCGAGCGCATCATCCGCGAGGAGATGGACGCGATGGGCGCCCAGGAGGTCGCCTTCCCGGCCCTGCTGCCCCGCGAGCCCTACGAGGCCACCGGCCGGTGGACCGAGTACGGCCCCAACCTCTTCCGCCTCAAGGACCGTCGCGGGAACGACTTCCTGCTCGGCCCCACGCACGAGGAGATGTTCACGCTCCTGGTGAAGGACCTCTACGGCTCCTACAAGGACCTGCCGGTCTCGCTGTACCAGATCCAGACCAAGTACCGGGACGAGGCGCGGCCCCGCGCCGGCCTGTTCCGCGGCCGCGAGTTCACGATGAAGGACAGCTACTCCTTCGACATCGACGACGCCGGCCTCGACAAGTCCTACGCGCTGCACCGCGACGCCTACATCAAGATCTTCGACCGGCTGGGCCTGGAGTACGTGATCGTCTCGGCGATGTCCGGTGCGATGGGCGGCTCCCGGAGCGAGGAGTTCCTGCACCCGACCGCGATCGGCGAGGACACCTTCGTCCGCTCGCCCGCTGGCTATGCCGCCAACGTCGAGGCCGTCACCACCGTCGTCCCGGACGAGATCCCGGTCGACGGGCTGCCCCCCGCCCACGTCGAGGACACCCCCGACACCCCGACCATCGAGTCCCTGGTCGCGCTCGCCCAGCAGCTGTTCCCCGACGCCGGCTACACCGCGGCCTCGACGCTCAAGAACGTCGTCATGACGCTCGTGCACCCCGACGGCAGCCGGGAACCCCTGGTCATCGGCCTGCCCGGCGACCGCGAGGTCGACGCCAAGCGCCTCGAGGCGCAGCTGGCGCCGGCCGAGGTCGAGCCGTTCACCGACTTCGCCGGCAACCCGGCGCTGGTGAAGGGCTACATCGGCCCGCAGGTGCTCGGCGCCGAGAGCGGGTCGAAGATCCGGTACCTGGTCGACCCGCGCGTCGTCGCCGGCACCCGGTGGATCACCGGCGCCAACGAGGCCGGCAAGCACGTGTTCGACCTCGTCGCCGGCCGCGACTTCACCTGGGACGGCGTCATCGAGGCCGCCGAGGTGCTGGCCGGGGATCCCGCGCCCGACGGCTCCGGCCCGCTGGAGCTCGCCCGCGGCGTGGAGATGGGCCATATCTTCGCCCTCGGCCGCAAGTACGCCGAGGCGCTGGACCTCAAGGTGCTCGACGAGAACGGCAAGCTCGTCACGGTCACCATGGGCTCCTACGGCATCGGCGTCTCGCGCGCCGTCGCCGCCATCGCCGAGTCCACGCACGACGAGCTGGGCCTGGTCTGGCCCCGCTCGGTCGCGCCGGCCGACGTGCACCTCGTCGCCACCGGCAAGGACGCGGCCGTGTTCGAGGCGGCGGAGGCGCTGGCCGCCGAGCTGGTCGCCGCCGGGCTCACCGTGCTCTACGACGACCGGCCGAAGGTGTCTCCCGGCGTGAAGTTCAAGGACGCCGAGCTGCTCGGGATGCCCACGATCGTCACCGTCGGCCGCGGGCTGGCCGAGGGCGTCATCGAGGTGCGCGACCGCAGGACCGGCGAGCGCGAGGAGGTCCCGGTCGCCGAGGCCGGTGCCCGCGTGCTGGCCGCCACCCGCGGCTGAGCCCCGCTGCGGTGGGGGAGGACGACGTCAGACCGGGTCGGCGACCAGCTCGACCTCGTAGCCGTCGGCGTCCTCCAGGAACGCCGCCCGGTGCGCCGGACCGCCGGCGAACGGGTGCCGGTCGGCGAACATCAGCCGCCAGCCGTGCCGGGGCGCCTCGGCGACCAGTTCGTCGAGGTCGGCGGCGGAGCCGGCGCGGAACGCCAGATGGTTCACGCCCGGGGAGCGGCGCTCGTGCCGCGCCCCGACGAGCGCCGGTGACTGCTCCACGACGACGTAGACGCCGCCCTCCTCGGGACTCCAGCGCCACGACCGGCCGTGCTCCCAGGTCTGGTACGGCTCGGCGCCCAGCCGGGTGAGCAGCCACCCCCAGGAGGCCTGGGCGCGGCCGAGGTCGGGCACCCACAGCTCGATGTGGTGCAGGGGGCCGGTGCTGGCCACGGTGCTCCTTCCGGGATCTGGCATCATGGTCGGTCGAACATGGCGGTGGCGGCCCTCTCACCGTTTCCGGCCGTGTCCAGCGCTCCGCCCCGGCGTAACCCCACACGTCGTCCGGCGAGCAACCACACCACGTTCGAGGAGTACACCACCAACCGTGGCCACCAAGATCAAGCTCATGCGACTGGGCAAGATGCGCGCCCCGTACTACCGCATCGTCGTCGCCGACGCCCGCACCAAGCGTGACGGCCGCTCGATCGAGACGATCGGCAAGTACCACCCCAAGGAGGACCCCTCCTACATGGAGGTCGACGCCGAGCGCGCCGCCTACTGGCTCGGTGTCGGCGCCCAGCCGACCGAGGCCGTCCGCGCCATCCTCCGGGTGACCGGCGACTGGCAGAAGTTCAAGGGCGAGGACGCCCCGCCGCCCATGCGCGTCGCCGAGCCCAAGCCGGACAAGAAGGCCATCTACGAGGCCGCCGTCCGTTCGGGCATGGACGAGCCGACGACGGACGCGACCACCGCGAAGAAGAAGGCCGCGCCGAAGAAGGCAGCTGCTGCCGAGGCCCCCGCTGCCGAGGCCCCGACCGGCGAGCCCGGTGTCGAGATCGAGGCCGCCGAGGTCGCCGCTGTCGAGGCCGCCAACGATGGTGCCGCCCCGGCTCCTGCCCCTGCCGAGTAAGACGTGCTCGAAGACGCGCTCGAGCACCTGGTCAAGGGCATCGTCGACCACCCGGAAGACGTGGCCGTCGACCTGCTCACCAATCGCCGGGGCAAGACCCTCGAGATCCGGGTGCACCCCGACGATCTCGGCAAGGTCATCGGCCGCGGCGGTCGTACCGCCAAGGCGCTGCGTCAGGTGATGACCGGTGTCGGTGGACGGGGCCTGCGGGTCGACGTCGTCGACACCGACGGGCGCTGAGCACGACGCTTTGAACGCCCAGCACGACCCTCTGGACACCGTGGTGGTCGGCCGCATCGGCCGGCCCCACGGTGTCCGTGGTCTGACCACCGTCGAGGTGCGCACCGACGACCCGGACCTCCGCTTCGCCCCCGGCACGGTGCTGCGCACCGAGCCCGCCGAGCGCGGCCCGCTGACCGTCGTCGACAAGCGCTGGCACAGCGGCACGCTGCTGCTGCAGCTCGCCGCCCCCTCCGGTGAGGTCTACGCGCTGCGCGAGACCGTCGACACCCTCCGCAACACCCTGCTGCTGGTGCCGGTGGCCGAGCTCCCGGAGATCGAGGAGCCCGACTCCTACTACGACCACCAGCTCGTCGGCCTGCGCGCGCAGCTGCCCGACGGGTCGGTGATCGGGAAGATCACCGCCGTCCGGCACGAGGCGCAGGACCTGCTCGTGGTCTGGCGGCCCGAGCAGGCCGAGGCGCTGATCCCGTTCGTGGCGGCGATCGTGCCCACCGTCGACCTCGACGGCGGCTTCCTGGTCGTCGATCCGCCCGAGGGGCTCCTCGAGCTGTGACGTCCGCGGCCTACGACATCCAGGTCGTCACGATCTTCCCCGAGTACCTGGCTCCGCTGCGCCAATCGCTGCTCGGCAAGGCCGCCGAGCGCGGCCTGGTGCGCATCGGTGTGCACGACCTGCGGCAGTGGACCGACGACGTGCACCGCACGGTCGACGACGCCCCGTACGGCGGTGGCCCCGGCATGGTGCTGAAGCCCGAGCCCTGGGCGCAGGCGCTGGAGGCCGTGCGCCCGCCCGGCACGCGCCTGGTCGTCCCGACGCCGGCCGGTCGCCCGTTCACCCAGGCGATGGCGGCGGAGTGGGCCGCGGAGCCCGGGCTGGTGTTCGCCTGCGGCCGCTACGAAGGAATCGACCAGCGGGTCGCCGACTGGGCGGCGGACGCCGGGCCGGTGTCCGAGGTGTCCATCGGTGACTACGTGCTCGCCGGCGGGGAGTCCGCCGTCCTCGTGATGGTCGAGGCGGTCACCCGGCTGCTGCCCGGCGTCGTGGGCAACCGCGAGTCCATCGAGTTCGACTCGCACGCCGACGGCCTGCTCGAGGGCCCGTCCTACACCCGCCCGGCGGCCTGGCGTGGCCACGAGGTGCCGCCGGTGCTGCTGTCGGGGGACCACGCGGCCATCGACCGCTGGCGTCGTGCGGAGTCGCTGCGGCGGACCGCCGAGCGCCGTCCCGACCTGCTGGCGGGCCTGCCCGACAGTGCGCTGGGCGACGCCGACCGCGCGGTCCTCGACGGCGGCTGACGGCATGGGGGACAGGGCGGTCGTGCGGCCGTCGGCGCGGGTCGTCGTCCTCGATCCGGCCGGCCGGATGCTGCTGCTCGGTGCCCGGCTGACCGATCCGGCGATCGCGCCGGGGGACGTCCTGTTCTGGTACACCCCCGGCGGTGGCGTGGAGGCGGGTGAGTCGCTGCGCGCCGCCGCGGTGCGGGAGCTGGCTGAGGAAATCGGCCTGGACGCCGACCCCCGGGCGCTCGAGGGACCGGTGTGGTTCCGGCGGTTCGTCGGGCCGTTCGGCGGCGTGCCGATCGACAACCGTGAGACGTTCTTCGTGCTGCGGGACGTGGTGCACGAGGTGGACCCGCGCGGGCGCACCGAGCTCGAGGTGCTGGGCGACGAGCCGCACCGCTGGTGGACGGCCGAGGAGATCGCCGCCAGCGACGAGACGTTCGCCCCCCGGGAGCTGGCAGCCCTGCTCCCGGCGCTGCTGGACGGCCCGTGGGCCGGGGTGCCGCGCATCGTCAGCTGAAGATGTGGCACAGTAGAGGACTGCTGCGCACCGTCGGCTGGGTCGACGGGGGAGTTCCTCCGAGGAGCCCCGCAGCTCCCGGGAACGGACAGCCGGGGAGTTCCGCTGTCCGCACCGTTGACGAGCCACTGCCAGAACATGAGGACTGCCGAGATGAACACCCTGGACGCACTCGACGCCGATTCGTTGCGCGACGACATCCCGACGTTCCGCCCGGGTGACACCGTCAAGGTGCACGTCCGCGTGGTCGAGGGCACCCGCTCCCGCATCCAGGTCTTCCAGGGCGTGATCCTGCGTCGCCAGGGCGGCGGGATCCGCGAGACCTTCACCGTCCGCAAGGTCAGCTTCGGCGTCGGCGTGGAGCGCACCTTCCCGGTGCACACCCCCGTGGTGGAGAAGATCGAGGTCCTCACCCGCGGTGACGTGCGTCGCGCCAAGCTCTACTACCTGCGCGAGCTCCGCGGCAAGGCCGCGAAGATCAAGGAGAAGCGCGACGTCGTCACGCGCTGACCTGCGCTGACACGACGGGCGGCCGCGCCGCCCCTCTACGTCTCCGGCGGGCTTTCCGCGCCGTACGCTGCTCCTGATGAGCAGCGAACGGCCCGGGGGGCCCGCCGACGTCGTTCCGGAGGAGCCCGATCCGGAGCGCGAGACCGGAACCGAGGCGCAGGACCAGCAGGCGGAGGGCGTCCTGTCGGACCGCAGGCGCCGGTCCGGCGTGCCCGGCAAGGGCTCGCTGCTGCGCGAGCTGCCCGTTCTGCTGGTCGTGGCGTTCGTGCTCGCGCTGGTGGTGAAGACCTTCTTCGTGCAGGCGTTCTTCATCCCGTCCGGGTCGATGGAGCAGACCCTCCACGGCTGCCCGGGGTGCACCGGCGACCGCGTGCTGGTCAACAAGGTGCCGTACTGGTTCGGGGAGCCCGAGCCCGGTGACGTCGTCGTGTTCAAGGGGCCGGACACCTGGAGCCCGGAGGTCACGGTCGCCGAGCCCGGGAACGCGTTCACCGGCGCCCTGCTGTGGCTGGGCCGGACCGTGGGCGTGGCGCCGCCGAGCGAGGACGACTTCGTCAAGCGGGTCATCGCCGTGGGCGGGCAGACCGTCCAGTGCTGCGACGCCGAGGGGCGGGTGACCGTCGACGGCGAGCCGCTCGACGAGCCCTACATCTTCGAGAACACCGTTCCCGAGGCGCGCGCCTTCGGACCGGTGACCGTCCCCGAGGGGCGGCTGTGGGTCATGGGTGACCACCGGTCGGCCTCCGCCGACTCCCGGGCGCACGTTGCTGACGAGCACTCCGGCACGGTCGGTGTGGACGACGTCATCGGCAAGGCGGCGGTCATCGTCTGGCCGGTGAGCCGTTTCGGGTTCGTGGGCTCACCCGACATCCAGGACGTCGGCGCCGCGGGAGCCGGGGTGGACGGCGGTTCCACCGGGCTGCGCCCGGACCTGCTGGCGTCCTCGACGATCGGATTGGTCGGCGCAGTCCCGCTGGTGGCGTGGCGGCGTCGCCGCCGTCGCTGACCCATTCGCGAATGCGGTGCGCAACCACCGCGAATGCGCGACCGGGGTTGCTCGTGTGACGTGGACCGCAGGAATGGTCCGCGCGGAATTCATGGCGAGAAATGTCGGCAAAGTGTTCAAGCAACCGTTTCACCCTTCCGATGGAGGTAGAGCAAGCAATTCGGAGTGAAACGGAGTCAGTTGTGTCTGCACCCATGGCGAGCACCGCCCGCGGAGTCACCCGCGTGCTCCTCCTCGCCGACGCGCCCGTCCTGCGTCGTGGCCTGGTCAGCATGATCAACGAGACGGCCGGCATGCAGTCGGTCGGCACGCCCGGCGAGCTGCGCCGCGCCATGACGCTGGCCGAGTCGGCCCGCCCCGACGCCGTCGTCGTCGAGCTGGGTCAGGGCCGCGCCGCCACGCTGAACGCCTGCCGCGACCTCCGTCGCCGCTTCCCCCGCGTCGCCATCGTCGCGCTGGCCACCTCCGAGGACCCTGCCGTCGTCAACGAGGCGCTCGCCGCCGGTGTCGGCGGCTACCTGCTCATCAACACGTCGCCGACGTTGCTGGGCTGGGCCATCCTGGCCGCCCGCGCCGGTCGGACCGTCGTCGACCCGCAGATCCGCCGGGTCGAGCCCTCCGCCACCCCGGCCGCGAAGCCCTTCACGCCCGAGGTGCCCCTGACCCGCCGCGAGCAGGACGTCCTGGACGAACTGCTGCAGGGCCAGTCCAACCGGGCGATCGGCCGCAACCTGTTCATCAGCGAGGACACCGTCAAGAGCCACGTCAAGGCCATCCTGCGCAAGCTGGGTGCCCGCGACCGGGCCCACGCGGTCTCCCTGGTGCTCTCCTCGCGCAACCCGGTGTGCAGCTGCGGCGCCCACGGCGCCGGGCGCACCGAGGAGCCCACCGAGGTCTCTCCCGAGGTCCCCGCCGAGATCTGAGTTCCGGGGCGTCCGCGCCCCTCCGCGTTCCTCCGCACGCCGGGCCGGCCCTCCCGAGGGCCGGCCCGACGTGTTTCCCGGGGTCGGGTCGACCGCCCCCGGGCCCGGTGTGCCGGGGTCGTAGGGTCGGATCCCGATGGCTGCCCGACCCGTGCACTCCGCTGCCGCCCCGGTGCCCCGTGGGCGCCGGGTCGTCGTCGACGACGAACGCCCCGACGCGCTGTGGGACATGGAGCGCTCCCTGCGCCGCCGGGGCTTTCCGGCCGTCGCCGGCGCCGACGAGGCCGGCCGGGGCGCCTGCGCCGGGCCGCTGGTCGCCGCGGCCTGCGTGCTGCCGGCCGGGAAGCGCGGCCGGGTGCCCGGGCTGGCCGACTCCAAGCTGCTGACCGCGGCGGCCCGGGAGCGCGTCCACGCCGAGATCCTCGACCGCGCGGTCTCGTGGTCGGTCGTGCAGATCCCGGTGGCCGAGCTCGACGCCCGCGGCATGCACGTGACCAACCTCGAGGCATTGCGCCGGGCGGTGTGCACGCTGGACCCGGAGCCGGACTACGTGCTCACCGACGGCTTCCCCGTGCCCGGGCTCGCCCGGCCGGGCCTGGCCGTGTGGAAGGGCGACCGGGTCGCGGCCTGCGTCGCGGCCGCGTCGGTGCTGGCGAAGGTCACCCGGGACCGGGTGATGCTGGAGCTGCACGAGCAGTGGCCCGAGTACGACTTCGCCGGGCACAAGGGCTACATCACCGACGTGCACACCGCCGCCCTGGAGCGGCACGGGCCGTGCCCGGCGCACCGGATGCGCTTCGTCAACGTGGCCCGCGCCCGCGACCTGCAGGTCGGCAAGGTCCTCCCGCTGCCCGACCGCCTGGCCATGCACGATGATGGGGACATGCGCCCTGTGTCCTGCGAGCCCGCGACGAGCACCGAGGACCGATGAGCACCGAGGATCTCGAGAAGTACGAGACCGAGATGGAGCTGCAGCTCTATCGCGAGTACAAGGACATCGTCCGCCAGTTCACCTACGTGGTGGAGACCGAGCGGCGGTTCTACCTGGCCAATTCCGTGGACCTCCAGGTCCGCGAGGCCGGTGGTGAGGTCTACTTCGAGCTGAAGCTCTCCGACGCCTGGGTGTGGGACATGTACCGGCCGGCCCGGTTCGTCCGCAACGTCCGGGTGCTGACGTTCAAGGACGTCAACGTCGAAGAGCTCGACAAGCCCGACCTCGAGCTGCCGGACAACCCGCGCCTGCCCTGACGGTCACGCGTCGAGGGTCTGGACGCGCTCGATGTCGGTGACGTCGAGGACCTCCGAGGTGGACACGACGAGCGGCTTCGTCGAGAGCCACCCGGCGGCCGACCGCGGTCGGACGCCGGCCCGGTAGGTGTCCCGCTCGTCGATCTGGACGACCGTCTCGACGCACATGCCGGGACGGTGACCGCGGATCGTCGTCGTCCCCGTCCACAGCCACGCCCCCCGTCCACAGCTTGGCCGGCGGTCTGGGTTCGCCGGGCCCGCCCGGTGAGGGTGGACGGGTGCCTCCTCCCCGCCTCGGCGACCACGGCGAACGCATCGCCGCCGCCTTCCTGACCGACGCCGGCCTGCACGTCCTGGACCGCAACTGGCGGTGTCGCGAGGGCGAGCTCGACATCGTCGCCCGCGATGCGGACGCCCTCGTCTTCTGCGAGGTGAAGACCCGGCGCGGCACCGGTTACGGCCATCCGGTCGAGGCGGTGACTCTCGCCAAGCAACGCCGGATCCGGACGCTGGCCCAGCGGTGGCTCGCCGCCCACGACGAGCACGCGCCGGAGGTCCGGTTCGACGTCGTGGGCGTCCTGGTGCGCCGCGACGAGCCCGCACTCGTCACGCACCTGCGGGCGGCGTTCTCGTGACGCTGGCGCGCACCTGGTCGGTCGGGCTGGTCGGGGTCCGGGGCGCCCTGGTCGAGGTGGAGCTGGACATCGCCCAGGGGCTTCCCGGGGTGGCTCTCGTGGGGCTGCCCGACGCCGTGGTGCGGCAGTCGGTAGACCGGGTCCGCGCGGCAGTGACGAACAGCGGCGGGGAGTTCCCGGCGCGGCGCATCACCATCGGGCTGTCGCCCGCGTCCATGCCGAAGCAGGGCAGCGGGTTCGATCTGGCGCTCGCCGTCGCGGTGCTGGCGGCCGCCGGCACCGTGCCCGGTGAGAAGATCGACCAGCTGGTGCTGCTCGGCGAACTGGGGCTCGACGGCGCTGTCCGTCCGATCCGCGGGATCCTGCCGTCGGTGCTGGCCGCGGCGCGCGCCGGTCATGCCCAGGTCGTCGTCCCGGCCGCCAACGCCGACGAGGCCGCGCTGGTGGAGGGCATCGAGGTGCTGGCCGTCCGGTCGCTGGAGGAGGTGGTCGCGCACCTCGCCGGCCGCCGCGTGCTCAAGCGGCACGAGCGGGCAGCCGTACCCGCCCCGGCGCCGGCCGCCGACCTGGGTGACGTCGTCGGTCAGTCCGTGGGGCGCCGCGCGGTCGAGATCGCCGCCGCCGGTGGGCACCACCTGTTCCTCGCCGGGCCACCCGGAGCCGGGAAGACGATGCTCGCCGAGCGCCTGCCGGGGCTGCTGCCGCCGCTGGAGGAGCAGGCGGCGCTGGAAGTCACCGCCATCCACTCGATCGCCGGGACGCTCTCCTCGGACGCCCCGCTGCTCACCCGCCCGCCGTTCGAGGCGCCGCACCACTCGGCCACCATGGCCGCGCTGGTCGGCGGCGGGTCCGGGCAGATCCGGCCCGGCGCCCTCTGCCGCGCCCACCACGGCGTGCTCTTCCTGGACGAGAGCCCCGAGTTCCCCCGGGCGGTGCTCGACACGCTCCGCCAGCCGCTCGAGCGGGGCGAGGTGACCATCTCGCGGGCCTCCGGGTCAGCGACGTTCCCGTGCCGGGCGCAGCTCGTCCTCGCGGCCAACCCGTGCCCCTGTGCCAGCGCGGCCGGCGATGCCGCCTGCACCTGCAGCCCCCTGGAGCGGCGCCGCTACCGGTCCCGGCTGTCGGGGCCGCTGCTGGACCGCATCGACCTGCGTGTCGAGCTGCCCCCGGTCACGCGCGCGGCCTGGCTGGACGGGCTCGGGGAGCCGGAGTCCACTGCGGTCGTCGCCCGACGGGTGCAGCAGGCGCGGGCAGTCACCGCGCAGCGTCTCGCCGGCACGGGCCTGACGCTCAACAGCCAGGTGCCCGGGCGGCTGCTGCGCGGACGGTTCGCCCCGCCCCGGGCGTCGCTGGCCCTGGCCGAACGGGCCCTCGAGCGGGGTGTGCTGTCGGTGCGTGGCTTCGACCGCGTGCAGCGCGTGGCCTGGACGCTGGCCGACCTGGCGGGGCGCACCGTGCCCGGCGCCGACGAGATCGCCGAGGCCCTCGGCATGCGGCTCCAGCGGGCGGCGGCATGACCACCCTGGACGAGGACCTCGAGGACGCCGCCGCGGCGGTCGGGGGGCCGGTCCACCCGGGTCTGCGGCGGGCCCGCGCCTGGCTGAGTCGCACCGTGGAGCCGGGCACCGTCGACTTCTGGCGCTACGTCGACGACCACGGCCCGGTCGAGGCGGTCCGCCGGCTGCGCGACGGCCGAGCCCCCGACACGGTGCGGTCGTTGATCGGGGCGCGGGCGGAGCAGGACGGCACCCTCACCGACCTGCAGCGGGCGGAGCGCTGCGCGGCGCGCCTGGTGATCCCCGAGGACGACGAGTGGCCGCGGCTGCCGCTGCACGCGCTGACCCTCGCGGTCGCCGCGGAACCCGACGAGCGGCGGCACCAGTCCGAGCGCACGAAGGCGCTCGTGCCACCCCTGGCGCTGTGGCTCCGCGGCCCCGGCCGGCTGGACGAGCTCGTCGACCGGTCGGTGGCCGTCGTCGGCTCCCGCGCCTCGACGGCGTACGGCGAGCACGTCGCCGCCGAGCTCGGGTACCAGTTGGGGGAGCGGGGCTGGACGGTCGTCTCGGGCGGCGCCTACGGCATCGACGCCGCCGCGCACCGCGGCGCTCTGGCCGCCGAGGCGCCGACGGTCGCGGTCCTCTCCTGCGGGGTGGACCGCCCCTACCCGGCGGCGCACGGCGCGCTGTTCTCCCGCATCGCCGAGACGGGCCTGCTGGTCAGCGAGTGGCCGCCGGGTTCCGCGCCGCTGCGGCACCGCTTCCTCGTGCGGAACCGGCTGATCGCCGCGCTCACCCGCGGCACCGTCGTCGTCGAGGCGGCCGCCCGGTCGGGTGCCCAGGCGACCGCCCGGCGGGCGCGGGACCTGGGCCGGGCCCTGCTCGTCGTCCCAGGCCCCGTCACGAGTGCGATGAGCGTCGGCTGTCACGAACTGCTGCGCGAGGACGGGCTGCAGGCGCAGCTGGTCGCCTCGGCGGCCCATGTCATCGAGGCGGTCGGGAGCTTCGGCGACGATCTCGCCGAGCGCGCGGCGAAGCCCGTCACCGCGCGCGACGGGCTCTCCGACCTCGCCGCCCGGGTGCTCGACGCCTGCCCGGTGCGGAACGGGGTGAGCCCCGAACGGCTGGCCGCGGTGGCCGGCTGCGACGTGCTCGAGGTGCTGCGCGTCCTGCCCGCCCTCGAGCTGGCCGACCTGGTGCAGTGGACCGGCACGGGGTGGCGGCTCGCACCGCCGCCGAAGGCCCGGTCCCGCGGCGGCTCCGGCGCGGCACCTTGACCGCCTGCCCGCGCCGACGGACGGTTCCCCCGTGGGCACCGGGACGGCAGACGCGCGCGCCGCCCTCCCGCCTGCGCTGACCGAGGTGCTGGCCGGATACGAGGAGCATCTCCGGAGCCAGCGGGATCTCTCCGAGCACACCGTGCGCGCCTACGTCACCGACGTCGTGGGGTTGCTGGACCACCTGACCCGCCGGGGCGGCGAGCAGCCCGACCACCTCGACCTGGCCGCGCTGCGCAGCTGGCTGGCCCAGGGGCGCACCAAGGGGCACCGCCGGGCCACGACCGCCCGGCACGCCGCCGCGGCCCGCTCGTTCACCCGGTGGCTGCACCGCGCCGGGCACGCGACCGAGGACGTCGGTCTCCGGCTGGTCAGCCCGCGGGCCCACCGCACGCTGCCCGACGTGCTCGCGCCCGACCAGGCCCGGGCGGTCGTCGAGTCCGCCGCCGGCGCCGAGGAGCCGATCGGCCTGCGCGACGCCGTCGTCCTCGAGCTGCTGTACGCCAGCGGCATCCGCGTCAGCGAGCTCGTCGGCCTGGACGTCGACGACGTCGACCGCGGGCGGCGGGTGCTCCGCGTGCTCGGCAAGGGCCGCAAGGAGCGCAGCGTCCCCTACGGGCTCCCCGCCGAGAAGGCCGTCGACGCCTGGCTGACCCGCGGCCGACCGGCCCTGGCCGGCACCGAGTCGGGTCCGGCGCTGCTGCTCGGCGCCCGCGGCCGTCGGCTGGACGCCCGCGAGGCCCGCCGCACCGTGCACGCCGCCGTCGCGGCCGCTCCAGGGGCGCCGGACATCGGCCCGCACGGGCTGCGCCACTCCGCGGCGACCCACGTCCTGGAGGGCGGCGCGGACCTCCGGTCCGTCCAGGAGCTGCTCGGCCACGCTAGCCTCGCGACGACGCAGATCTACACGCACGTGACCGTCGAGCGACTCCGTGCCGTCCACGCCCAAGCCCATCCGCGGGCCTGAGCGGACGGCGGGGTACGGATGCGTCGGGCGGCAGTCATCACCAGGCAGGACGACGGGGCGCGAGCCCGCAGCGCGAGCGAGGAGGGCCACCGTGCCTGAGGCAACGATCCACCGGCTCGACGACGCGCCCGAGGACACCGACGCCTTCGTCGCGCAGCTGTGGGCGCGGTACGTGGCCGACCGGGACCCGGGCCTGCGCGACCGGCTGATCCTGCACTACGCCCCGCTGGTCAAGTACGTCGCCGGCCGGGTGGGCAGCGGCCTCCCCGGGCACGTCGAGCAGGCCGATCTGGTCTCCTACGGCACCTTCGGCCTGATCGACGCGATCACGCGCTACGAGCCGACCCGCGAGGTCAAGTTCGAGAGCTACGCGATGGCCCGTATCCGCGGCGCGATCATCGACGAGCTGCGCAACACCGACTGGATCCCGCGGTCGGTGCGCATGAAGGCCCGCCAGTTCGAGCGCACCGTCGCCGAGCTGGAGGCCAAGCTGCACCGGACGCCGACCGACGACGAGGTCGCCGACGCCATGGACATGGACGTCGAGGACATCCGCAAGTTCCTCGGCCAGCTGTCGCTGGTCAACGTGGTCGCCCTCGACGAGCTGCTCACCGACGACGACGGCGGCTCGCCGCGCCTCGGCGACACCCTGCAGGACACGAGCGCCCTCGACCCGCAGGCCATGGCCGAGCACGGCGAGGCCCGCCAGTTGCTGGCCCGCGCGGTCGAGCAGCTGCCGGAGCGGGAGAAGGTCGTCGTCTCGCTCTACTACTTCGAGGGCCTCACGCTGGCCGACATCGGCCGGGTGCTCGGCGTGACCGAGAGCCGCATCTGCCAGCTGCACACCAAGGCCGTGCTCCACCTGCGCACGAAGCTCGCCGACATCGCCTGATCCGACACCGCCTGACGGACGCAAACCGTCACGCCCCGCGCAGCGGCAGCAGGCGCACCCGCGGCACGGAGAGCAGTTGCAGCGGGTCCAGGTAGGTCTCGCCGCGGCGCAGCCCCCAGTGCAGGCACGCCTCGACCGGGCAGCCGGCATGCCCGGAAGCGAGCGTGCCGACGGGCAAGCCCCGCGCCACCCGCTGACCGGCGCCGACCGAGGGTGTGACCGGCTCGTAGGTCGTCCGCAGCCCGCCGGCGTGGTCGATGCTGACCACCGGACGGCCGGCCACCATGCCGGCGAACACGACCACGCCGTCGCCCGCTGCGAGGACCGGCGTCCCCGGCGCACCACCGAGGTCGACGCCGCGGTGACCAGGTCCGTACGCGTGGGCGGGCGCCTCGAAAGGTCGGGTGACCGGCAGCGCCCCGGCCAGCGGAGCGGTCCAGCCGGTCGAGGCGACAGCTGCGGTAGCAGGGGCGAGCGGTCCTGCGGTCGACGGAGCGGGTGCCAGGACGGCCATGACGAGAGCCGTCAGCACGACGGCGAGCCCTGGGCGCATGGCTCCAGCGTGGGCCGCCGACCTCCGCACGAGGCTCCCTCCCGCACGGCTGTGGACGGTTCCGGCGGCAGGGGAGGAGCCCGCGGGAGGTCGCGTATGCTGTCCGGTGCGACCCGTCCGACGGGTCGACTTCGCGTGTCCTCTTCCCGCCGATCGGCGGGGCAGCTGCCACCTCGGTCCCGGCCCGCAAGGGCGGGGGGAGTGGTGCCGCAGGACGCCAGGGCGGGCGCCACCCGGTGCCCGCGACAACCGGACCGAGCGTTGCGGCCCCGTGGGTCGTGCGCGCAAGAAGAGAGGCTGCAATGGCAGTCGTCGGCATGAAGCAGCTGCTCGACAGCGGCGTCCACTTCGGGCACCAGACCCGTCGCTGGAACCCGAAGATGAAGCGATTCATCTTCACCGAGCGCAACGGCATCTACATCATCGACCTGCAGCAGACGCTGGGGTACATCGACAACGCCTATGAGTTCGTCAAGCAGACGGTCGCGCACGGCGGTTCGATCCTGTTCGTCGGTACGAAGCGCCAGGCGCAGGAGGTCGTCGCCGAGCAGGCGACGCGCGTGGGCATGCCCTACGTCAACCAGCGCTGGCTCGGCGGCATGCTCACCAACTTCCAGACGGTCTTCAAGCGCCTCGAGCGCCTCAAGGAGATCGAGGACATGGAGCAGACCGGCGTGCTGGTCACCCTGTCCAAGAAGGAGCAGCTGGTCCTCAGCCGCGAGAAGGGCAAGCTCGACCGCTCCCTCGGCGGTATCCGCGACATGAAGAAGGTGCCCAGCGCCATCTGGATCGTGGACACCAAGAAGGAGCACATCGCCGTCGGCGAGGCGCGCAAGCTCAAGATCCCCGTGGTCGCGATCCTGGACACCAACTGCGACCCCGACGAGGTCGACTACAAGATCCCGGGCAACGACGACGCGATCCGCAGCATCGCCGTGGTCACCCGCGTGATCGCCGACGCCGTCGCCGAGGGCCTCATGGCCCGCTCCGCCGCGCAGGCGAACGCCGGTCGCGAGGACGGCGCCGAGCCGGTCATCGGTGGCGACCAGCCGCTGGCCGACTGGGAGCGCGAGCTGCTGACCGGTGGTGACGCCGCAGCCGCTCCGGCCGCAGACGACGCCACCGCCACCCCGCTGCCGGAGACCCCGGCCGAGGCGCCGGCGGAGACGGCGACCGCGGACGCCGTCGCCCCCGTCGCGGACGTGCCGGCCACCTCCGGTGGCCCGGAGACCCCCGCCTCCTGATCAGCCGGCGCCGTCCCTCCTCCTGACGGGGGAGGGACGGCGCCGCCGCCTGTCCGCTCCACGAGCGGCATCCACAGACCACAGAGGAAGTGACATGGCTGAGTTCACCGCGGCTGACGTCAAGCGTCTCCGCGACGCCACCGGCGCCGGCATGATGGACTGCAAGAAGGCCCTGACCGAGGCCGACGGCGACTACGACAAGGCCGTCGAGTTCCTGCGCGTCAAGGGCGCCAAGGACGTCGGCAAGCGCCTCGAGCGCTCGACGACCAACGGCATCGTCGTCAGCAAGGACGGTGCGCTGCTCGAGCTCGACTGCGAGACCGACTTCGTCGCCAAGAACGCCGACTTCATCGCGCTGGCCGAGCGCCTGCTCGAGATCGGCCTGACGAACAGGCCCGCCGACGCCGAGAGCCTGCTGGCCTCCGACGTCGACGGTCAGACCGTCGCCGCGCTCGTCGAGGGCGAGTCCGCCCGCATCGGCGAGAAGCTGGTGCTGAGCCGGTTCGCGATCTTCGAGGGCGCCGTTGCCACGTACCTGCACAAGCGGGCCACCGACCTGCCCCCGGCCATCGGTGTCGCCGTGCAGTACAGCGGTGGCAGCGAGGAGGCGGCCCGCAGCCTGGCGATGCACATCGCCGCCGCGCGCCCGCGCTACCTCACCCGCGAGGAGGTCCCGGCCGAGGCGGTCGAGACCGAGCGTCGCGTCGCCGAGCAGACGGCCAAGGAGGAGGGCAAGCCCGAGCAGGCGATCACCAAGATCGTCGAGGGTCGGGTCAACGCCTACTTCAAGGACTTCGTCCTGCTCGAGCAGCCGTCGATCACCGAGACCAAGCGCACGGTCAAGCAGATCGTCGACGAGGCCGGTCTGACCGTGGAGCGCTTCGCGCGCTTCGAGGTCGGCCAGGCCTGAGGCACCACGCTCCGACGTCCGGCCCCGCTCCTCTCCAGGAGCGGGGCCGAACGTCTGTGCGGCAGGATCACACCACCACCTCGACCCCAGGGATGTTGCGTTGACCGACACGACCCCACCGCTGTCCGCGCCGACCGCGTTCCAGCCCGCCGACGGCGACGGCTACAAGCGCGTCCTGCTCAAGCTCTCCGGTGAGGCATTCGGCGGCGGCAAGGTCGGGATCGATTCCGGCATCGTGCACAGCATCGCCGAGCAGCTGGCCGAGGTGGTCCACAAGGGGACGCAGGTCGCCGTCGTCGTCGGTGGCGGCAACTTCTTCCGCGGGGCGGAGCTCGCCCAGGCGGGCATGGACCGCCGGCACGCCGACTACATGGGCATGCTCGGCACCGTGATGAACGCGCTCGCCCTGCAGGCGTTCTGCGAGCAGGTGGGTCTGGAGACCCGGGTGCAGACGGCGATCACCATGGGCCAGGTCGCCGAGCCCTACATCCCGCGCAAAGCGGTGCGGCACCTGGAGAAGGGCCGGCTGGTCATCTTCGGCGCCGGTGCCGGCATGCCGTACTTCTCCACCGACACCGTCGCCGCCCAGCGCGCCATGGAGATCGGCTGCCAGGTGCTGCTGATGGCCAAGAACGGGGTCGACGGCGTGTACGACGACGATCCCCGCACGAACCCGGCGGCCACCATGTACGACGACCTGGACTACGCGACGGTCCTGGCCGACGAGCTCAAGGTCGCCGATGCGACGGCGATCAGCCTGTCCATGGAGAACCGGATGCCCATCGTGGTGTTCAACCTGCTGCGCGACGGCAACATCGCCCGGGCGACCGCAGGTGAGAGGATCGGCACGCTGATCAGCCAGCCGGCCTGACGCCGGCGCACGATCCGCACAGACGAGGACGACGGCGGCCGCGGTCCGGCCGCCGCAGGAGGGACAACCCGTGATCGACGACACCCTGCTCGATGCCGAGGAGCGGATGGACAAGGCCCTGTCGGTCGCCCGGGAGGACCTCGGGTCCGTCCGCACCGGGCGGGCCGCGCCGTCCATGTTCAACCGGATCATGGTCGACTACTACGGCGCCTACACGCCCGTGCCGCAGATGGCCTCCATCACCGTGCCCGAGGCGCGCATGGCGGTGATCAAGCCTTACGACATGAGCCAGCTGACGGCCATCGAGCGGGCGATCCGCGACAGCGACCTCGGCGTCAATCCGACCAACGACGGCCAGATCCTGCGGGTGGTCTTCCCGCAGCTGACCGAGGAGCGGCGCCGCGACCTGGTCAAGCAGGCCCGGTCCAAGGGCGAGGACGCGAAGGTGGCGATCCGCAACATCCGTCGCCGCGCGAAGGACGAGCTCGACCGCATCGGCAAGGACGGCGAGGCCGGGGAGGACGACGTCCGCCGCGCGGAGAAGGAGCTCGACACCCTCACCGAGCAGCACGTCGCGCACGTCGACGAGGCGATGAAGAACAAGGAGACCGAGCTGCTCGAGGTCTGACCTCCGACGGCCGACCGAGCCCATGACACCCCCCTCTGCCGACCGCCCGGGCGCCCTGCGCCCGGGGGCTGCGCCCTTCCCGCCCACGGGTTCACGCCCTGCCGGCGGGCGATCCGACGGCGACACCGGTCCGGTGTCCCGGTCGCGATCGGTGCCGCCGCTGCCCCCGCTGTCCGCCCGGCCCGCCGCGGCAGCTCCCGAGGCCACGGTGGAGGCCCCGGCGGTCGTGCCGCCGGACGCAGGGGACCAGCCGCAGGTCGGCGAACTGCCGGGGAGCGACGTGCCGGGGAGCGACGTGCCGGCGAGTGAGCTGCCCGAGACCGAGAAGCCCGTGACCGGGCACGGCCGGGCCGGACGGAACCTCAAGGCCGCGATCGGGGTCGGCGTCGGCCTCGTCGCACTGGTCCTGGCCTCGTTGCTGATCTGGCGCCCGGCCTTCGTGGGGCTGGTCGTCGCGGCGATGCTCGTGGGGGTCGTGGAGCTGACCCGCGCGATGCGTGCCGGTGAGTTCCGGGCGCCGCTGGTGCCGCTGCTCGTCGGGGTGCCCGCGATGCTGGTGCTCGCCTGGACCCGCGGGCCGACCGGGCTGGTCACCGGCTTCCTGGTCACTGCCCTGGCCGTGCTGCTGTGGCGGCTCGGCGACGGCCCGGGCGGCTACCTGCGGGACGCCTCCGCAGGCGTCCTCGTCGCCCTGTACGTGCCGCTGCTCGCCGGGTTCGCCGTCCTGCTGGCCGTCCCCGACGACGGCGTGGCCCGGGTGCTCGCCTTCATCGCCACCGTCGTCTGCAGCGACGTCGGCGGCTACGCGGCGGGTGTGCTGTTCGGCAAGCACCCCATGGCGCCGTCGATCAGCCCGAAGAAGTCGTGGGAGGGCATGGCCGGCTCGGTGCTGGCCTGCGTCGTCGTCGGCGTCTGCCTGTTCACCTTCACCTTCCACGAGCCGTGGTGGGGCGGGGTGGTGTTCGGGGTGGCCATCGCGCTGTCGGCCACCATCGGCGACCTGGGCGAGTCGCTGATCAAGCGGGATCTCGGCATCAAGGACATGGGCAACCTGCTGCCCGGGCACGGCGGGATCATGGACCGGCTGGACTCCCTGCTGCCCTCGGCCGCGGTCGCCTACCTGCTGCTGACGCTGCTCGCCCCGGTCTGACGGTCACGCCGGGCGGCTGACCGACCAGGTGCTGCCGACCTCGGCGAAGCCCCGCCGGGCGTACCACCCGCGCGGCCAGTCGTCGGCCGCTGCCTCGAGCACGACGAGGTCGCAGCCGGCCACGGCGGCGAGTTCCAGCGCCCGGCTCAGCAGCGCGTCGGCGTGCCCGCGTCCCCGGGCGGTCGGGTCGGTCAGCACCGACTCCAGGGCGGCGGTGCCGCCGTCGACCCGCAGCTGGGCGGCGGCCACCACCCGGCCGGCCTCGCGCACGACCAGGTCGGTCACGGCGACGACGTCGTCGTTGAGCCGCTCGCGCGCGACGAGCTGCCGGACGACCGTGTCCAGCCGCGCGGCATCCGTCGGGAGGTCTCGGCGCCAGGAGCGCTCCCAGAGGTCGTGCAGCTCGGTCTGGGCGACGGACTCCACCCGCTGCGTCGCCGCCGGCGGCGGGTCGGCGGGGGAGCGGGCCATGAGCACGAGCTCCGCGATCTCCCAGCCCGCCTGCCCCAGCTCCGCCGCGACCAGGGCGGCGCCGGGCCAGGCCAGCAGCGCCGACCGGTCAGGCCAGCCGGCGTTGCCGCCGACCTCCTCGGCGGTCGCGGTCACGGTCGCGGCGTCGACCGGGCCGGTCAGCAGCAGCCGGTTGTTGTCGTGCGAGGCGGGGACGTCGGGATCGAGCACCGCAACGCCGCCCGGGACGTCACCCACGCCGACCGCCCGGCGCACCGGCAGGGACGTGTAGTGCGCGACCGCCCGGCCGAGCGCGTCCCCCGGTCCGGGCAGCACCGGCTCGACCGGTGGCCGGTACGGGACGACGGCGACGACGGCGTGCGTGGGCAGCGGGCTGTACAGGTGCGGGAACAGCATCCCGGGCGGGTCCTCGGGCCGGCCGGGTTCGAGCCGCACCGGGTCGGTCAGCCGTGCCGGGTCGACGACGAGCAGCACCAGGTCGCGCCGGCCGGGGAAGAGCGCCTGCGCCGGCAGGTGCACCTGCTCCGGCGTCGACAGGTGCACGAACCCGACGGCGGCCAGCGACGGCGGGCGCACCACACCGGAGTCCAGCGCCGCCCGCCACGCGGCCGGTTCGATCAGGTGGACGTAGACGTCGGCAGCCACCCTGCGATCCTGCCCCCGTGCCCGACGATCAGCCGCCCGACGACCAGCTGCCCGGCCCCACCGACTGGGGGACGACGGTCGGCGTCGGCCCGTGGGAGGGCACATGGCCGGAGGGCCCGCGCTACGACCCGGAGCTGCTGGCCGAGGGTGACCGGCGGAACGTCGTCGACCGGTACCGCTACTGGACCGTCGAGGCGATCGTCGCCGACCTGGACCGGCGCCGGCACGGCTTCTCCGTGGCGATCGAGAACTTCGGCCACGACGCGAACATCGGCACGGTGGTGCGCACCGCCAACGCCTTCCTCGCCGCGGAGGTGCACATCGTGGGCCGCCGCAGGTGGAACCGGCGGGGCGCCATGGTCACCGACCGGTACCAGCACCTGCGCCACCACGCCGACGTCGGCGAGCTGCTCGCCTTCACCGCCGCGCACGACCTGCCCGTGGTCGCCGTCGACAACCACCCCGGCGCGGTGCCGATCGAGACCGCCGCCCTGCCCGGGCGCTGCCTGCTGCTGTTCGGGCAGGAGGGGCCCGGTCTCACGGAGGAGGCGCGGGCCGGTGCCGCGCTCACCGTCTCGATCGCGCAGTTCGGCTCCACCCGCTCGATCAACGTGGGTGTGGCCGCCGGCATCGCGATGCACGCCTGGGTCCGCCAGCACGCGACGATCGGCTAGCCATCGGTGTGCTCACGGGTGTCGATGCCGCGGGCGCCCAGTTCGCGCTCGATCGCCTCGCAGACGGTGCGGACCACGAACACCCGCGCCCAGCGCTTGTCCTCGGCGGCCACGACGTGCCACGGGCCGGCGCGGTGGTCGGTGCGGTCGAGCATCTCCTCGACCGCGTCCTCGTACTCGGGGCGCTTGTCCCGGTTGCGCCAGTCCTCCTCGGTCAGCTTCCAGGCCTTGTGCGGATCGGCGCGGCGGGACTCGAAGCGGCGCAGCTGCTCATCGGCCGAGACGTGCATCCAGAACTTCACCAGCACCGTGCCCTCGGCCGCCAGGGTCATCTCCAGATCCACGATCTCCCGGTAGGCACGTCGCCAGGCCTCCCCGGACGTGTATCCCTCGACCCGCTCCACCAGGACCCGGCCGTACCAGGTGCGGTCGAGCACGGTCATGCCGCCCCAGCCCGGCAGGACCGGCCAGAAGCGCCACAGGAAGTGGTGCCGCAGCTCCTCCGGGGTGGGGGCCGAGAACTGCGCCACCCGCGCGTGCCGCGGGTCCAGCGGTTCGAGGAGCCGCTTGATCGCCCCGCCCTTGCCCGAGGCGTCCCAGCCCTCGAACAGCACCAGGAGCGGGGGGCCGAGCTCACCGCTCCCGATCTGGCCGCCCAGGAGCAGCCGAAGGTGCGTCAGCCGCTCCTGAGCGGCGGCGAGCTGCGCCTTCGCTTCCTTCTTGTCGAGAGAGGCGGTCAGGTCCACGTCCGCGAGCCGGCTCATGACCAGGAACACTGCCAGGGATCAGCCGACCGGGGGTGAGTTCGGTCTCCGGACCGGCCGCCGGTCCCCCGGGAGTGGGACGATGGAGGAGCCATGACTGCCCTGCCCCTCGTCTTCGACGCCCCCCGCCGCGGCAAGCCGCCGCGCCACCTCGCCGACCTCACCCGCGACGAGGCCCGGGCGGCGGTCGCCGAGCTCGGCCAGCCGGCCTTCCGTGCCGACCAGCTGGCCCGGCACTTCTACCGCGGGGTGACCGACCCGGAGCAGATGACCGACCTGCCCGCGGCCGATCGCGGCGCGCTCACCGAGGCGCTGCTCCCCGGGCTGCTGACCGTCGTCCGCCACCAGACCGCCGACGACGGGCGCACCCGCAAGACGCTGTGGCGCCTGCACGACGGTGCGCTGGTGGAGAGCGTCCTCATGCGCTACCCGAACCGCGCCACGGTCTGCATCTCCAGCCAGGCCGGCTGCGGCATGGCCTGCCCGTTCTGCGCCACCGGCCAGCAGGGGCTCACCCGCAACCTGTCCGCCGCCGAGATCATCGGGCAGGCGGTCGCCGCCGCCGCGGCGATGGCGAACGGCGAGATCGCCGGCGGCCCGGGCCGGCTGTCGAACGTGGTCTTCATGGGAATGGGGGAGCCGCTGGCCAACTACCCCCGCGTCCGCAAGACCCTCGACGCGCTGCTGACCCCCGCGCCGCACGGCCTGGGCCTCGCGCAGCGCTCGGTCACCGTGTCCACCGTCGGCCTGGTGCCGGCCATCCGGCGGCTGACCGACGAGGGCCTCAACGTCACCCTCGCGGTGAGTCTGCACGCCCCGGACGACGAGCTGCGCGACACCCTCGTGCCGATCAACACCCGTTGGAAGGTCGGCGAGGTGGTCGGCGCCGCCGACGCCTTCGCTCAGCGCACCGGCCGCCGGTACTCGGTGGAGTACGCGCTGATCCGCGACGTCAACGACCAGCCGTTCCGGGCCGACCTGCTCGGCAAGCTGCTGGCCGGCAAGCTGGCACACGTCAACCTCATCCCGCTCAACCCCACGCCGGGCAGCAAGTGGGACGCCAGCCCCCTGCCGGCCCAGCGGGAGTTCGTCGCCCGGCTGCGCGCCGCGGGCGTGCCGACGACGGTGCGCGACACCCGCGGCCAGGACATCGACGGCGCCTGCGGTCAGCTCGCCGCGGCCGACCAGGTCGACGGCGTGCCCAGCGTCGCCCTGCCGACCCCGTCGGCGGAACC
The DNA here is from genome assembly GCA_038256725.1 of Mycobacteriales bacterium. Lineage (GTDB taxonomy): Bacteria > Actinomycetota > Actinomycetes > Mycobacteriales > Geodermatophilaceae > Blastococcus. The sequence goes on from JBBSKB010000050.1 coordinate 23,394, forward strand.
GGTCGAGCCGCCCGTCGAGCTCGGTGCCGAGGGCGACGAGTGAGCGAGCCGGGCGGGAGTGACACCGACTCGCTGACCGGTCCGGGAGCGACCGACACCACGATCGACCACGAGCACGCCGACGTCTCCGGAGGCTGGCTGCGGGCCGCCGTCTTCGGGGCCATGGACGGGTTGGTCACCAACACCGCGCTGGTGGCCGGCGTCGGCGGGGGTGGGGCCGCCCCCCGCGCCGTCGTGCTCGCCGGGGTCGCCAGCCTCGTGGCCGGCGCGATCTCGATGGCGCTCGGTGAGTACACATCGGTCCAGACGCAGAACGAGCAGCTCGACCTCGAGGTCGAGAAGGAGCGGCGCGAGCTGGCGCGCAACCCCGAGGGC